>DATBPE010000171.1:0-8682 GCA_036561505.1 Solirubrobacteraceae bacterium | reverse complement strand
ACTGGAGAAGGAGATCGGCTTCGATATCAGGGTCATCAAGGGCTCGCTGCGCAGCGCGGCAGCCAACCCCACGCAGGACGCCGAGACGCTCCACGCCCAGCTACTGGCCCTGCGCTGCCTCTCAGATCATCTCGTCGTCGTGTTCGACGAGTTTCAACGGCTGCGCCACTGCCCCGGCGACCCGCTGGCGATCATCCGCTCGGCGCTCATGAGCTCAGGCGCCAATCACATCTCGCTGCTGTTCACGGGATCCATCCGCAACGCGTTGAAGATGATGCTCGAGAGCTCCGAACAACCGATCTTTGGCGAGGCGGCGCAGATGCAATTGCCAGCCATCAGCCGCATCGACTTCCTCGAGTACCTCGACTTTCAGTTCGAGGAGACCGGTAAGCCGGCTGATGAGGAGGCACTCAACCATCTGATCAACGCGACCCGCGCGCACCCGCGCAGTACCCAGCAGCTGGCCTGGGAGTGCTGGGTAGCCACGCCAGCTCGCCGGCGCGTGACGCTCGAGACCGTGATCAGCGCGCACGACCGACTCGTTCAGACCATTGAGCGCTCCGAGTTCGCCTCAGTGCTGAACGTCCTGATGAGCGGTGACGAGGCCGAGGCAAACGAGGTTCGCGCGCTGCAACTACTCGCCGATCGTGGTGGCAACAACGTAACCAGCCGTCCGGTCGCGACCCGCTATGGATTCTCGAGCCACTCGCGTGTGCGCCCCGCGCTCGAGCGACTACAGGGCCGCGGACTGGTCGATCAGCGCCAGGGCAGTTGGTACATCGTCGACCCGCTCTTCAGCGAGTGGCTGCGACGGGCCTCCCCGCTCGCGGACCGCTCCACGGTAGAGCTGCCCCAGGATTAATATGTGCCGCCTGTCGGTACATATTGGTACCGGATAGACGGTACAAAATAGATTAGACATCACTCCTGAGAACTGTCAATGGGTCCGATCGGGCGAGCTCTGGACTGCACCTGCCCAGTCTCCCCAGCCCCAACAAGGTTGGTCTCCCTGGACCGGTGCTGGAGCACTACGGTGTTGCGCGCACGTAGATGCTTTCGTAGATCGCCTTGGCTGTCCCATTGTCGTGCCACGGCTCTGCGGCTAGCCGGCCAGCCCCGTCGAGGGTGCGTTCGATCATGGAGTTCGTCGTGGTAAGGATAAAGCGAGTGCTGTAGCCGGTTTCCTTCGCGAGAGCTTCCCATGCATTTGTGTTGACGTCGTTTATGTGGGTGGCTCCGTCGATGCTCATCGCGAGCCGGGTGGTCAGTTCGGGATAGGCGGTGGTGCTCACCAGGTCATACAGCGGCGCGAGGGTAGGGGCGCTCCTGTCGTAGAGGAGCGAGAAGTTCTTGGCGTGTGCGTCGCAGTTGCCGATCAGCCAGTTGAATACGAGCGCACGCCAGAACGTAGGGAGGTCCTGAGCGGGTACGGAGGAGCAGTTGCGCAACAGCTCGACGGTCTCGAGGATCGTCGGTCCCCCCTCGGCTTGATACTTGCTATCGGAGGAGCGACCGAGTGCTTGACAGACGTCCTCTTGGTGCAGTCGACGGATAGGCTCGCCGGTCATGTCGCGGTCGTAGCGCTCGACCAGCAGATAGGGGAGTCCAGAGACGGTGATCCGCTTTCGCGTGAGGGCGGCGGGCAGTTCCACGGCGCGCGCGAGCTCCATGCAGAAGGCCTCGTTGTCGACGAGGCCGGGGAAGCGCGAGGGCTCCGGCTTGATGATGTGCGTGGTCGCAGCGGCTGCGTTCAAAGGCAGAGCCACCTCACCGTTCTCGATGATGACGGGCAGCTTCGGCTGGGCTCCGGCGAGAGAGAGGCGGATTCCCTCCTCGGGATTGGCGGCTAGGGGTCGTTGGGGTAGATCGCGTAGCAGCACGTCTAGCTGCTCGTCGTCTAGCGGCTTGAGATGGGCATCGCTAGCAAGCGGCACGTCGGGGTCAAGCAGTGTGATGGCGCCTGCGCAGTCGCCTCCCAGCTCTTGCAGGAGCGCGTAGTCATTGCCGGCGGAGACTCCCAGGTTGCGTGCGAGCGCCTCTCGCGAGTCGCCCTCGGCCAGCAGCCCGCCGAAGACCGCACGACAGACGGCGTGCGGATGCGCGTCCCGCTGAACTGGGAGCGCCTGAGAGATCGCGGGGCCCGTGTAATCGGGGTCGTAGCGGAACTGGAGATTGCCGTTGTCCTTGCGGATCAATCGCCCGGCCCGCCAGGCGGAGAGATAGACGATCAGCTGGCTCACTTGTTGCGAGGCGCCAGCTCGATGTCCAGGCCAAGCACGCGCGCAGCCTCCATCGCGATCTGCAGCCGAACTGTGCCCTTGCCGCGCTCCAGCTCACCGATGACCCGTCGATTGACCCCGATCACGCTTGAGATCTCCTCCTGAGCGAGGCCGAGATCCCGACGTCGCGCGCGCAGGGCGTTGCCGAGGTCGATAGAGGTTCGGACAACCATGGAATCGATCGGTAACAATACCAGAATTTTGGAATCAAAGAGATCGATCGGTAACATCTCAGTAAATGCCCGACCGATGTGATCGCTCGGTAGCAACACTGGGGGGAGCGCTCAACTGTCAAGGATGCTCTGCCCGACAACAACCGTCTCGCGCTTACCGCAAAATCGCGGCCCCAGTAACTTCGCGACGGCTGCAAGCTTCGATCGACCGCGAGCCTAGGCCATCGGCGGAGCAGTTTCCGCTCAAGCGCCTTTAGCACCCAGCTCATCGTGCCCGGCAGGTTTGACCGGCTACACGAACAGCTTGGCTTACACGAGGCAAAGCAGATGGGCTGCAACGAACGCGAGGACACTCGCGCCCTGGCTCAGCGCACGAGAGCGAGGAGCACAGCAACTGGTCTCCGTGCTCCTTGCGCTGCGATGGAAAGGGCGCAATCACCTCCGTCATCTTTCACCACTCTACGGAGGCCGCCCACCGATGGCTCATGATATTCTTCATGATCATGAAGACAGCCAAGATCACGCGTGGAGGACAGATCTCAATCCCGTCCAGCATCCGTCATCGATGGAACACCTCGACGCTCACGCTCGAGGATCTCGGAGATCGAGTCGTGCTCAAACCCGCGCCCGACGATCCTATTGCCGCGGCGCGCGGTGCCCTGGCTGGCGAGCTGTCGATGAGCAGTGGACAACTGCGCAAGGCCGCCCGGGAGGCCGAGGCCCTCGCCGAGCGCCGTCGGCACGCAGCTAAGTGAGCGTCCTGCTAGACGCCTTCGCGCTGATCGCGCTGCTGGCGGAAGAGCCGGCGGCAGACGAGGTAGAGGCGTTGCTGCGTGGAGGCGAAGCCGCGATCACGGCGGTCAACCTCGCCGAGGCGCTCGATGTCCTCCAACGCATACAAGGGATTTCCCAGGAGCGCCTTCGGGAGCTGACAATGCCGCTGATCGGGGAACGAATGAAGCTCCTACCGATCGATGAGCGGATCGCCCGTGATGCCGCTGATATTCGAGCACGGCGCTACCACCGAACCCGCGCGCCCGTGTCGCTCGCGGACTGCATCCTCCTAGCCGCAACGGGAGAGTCCGACTCACTCGCGACAGCCGACGGACCCCTGATCCGCGTTGCCAAAGCCGAGAAGGCGCAGGTCAGGACGCTACCTCGCTGACTGCTCCTGCGCACCTCGCCTGGGACCTGGGGGCGCTGGTTCGGTGGTAGCGCGCGTGCACGGATGCCCCTTGGTCATCTCCGATCCCCGTGAACTTCGGGGGCTATGGACCTTCGAGGACTATGTGCATCAAAAGCTTTACACATCCTCACTCTTAGTGTAGGATTTGTAGCACTATGAGTCTTGGTCTGTCCCGAGGGCTACTGCATCAATTCGGCGACCGGCCGTTCCGGGTCGGCGAGGCCGAACGAGCCGGTGTACCTCGCTATGAGCTATATCGCTTGCGTGCGCACGGCGAGCTGGACAGTGTTGCCCGTGGGGTATTCCGCAGGGCCGGCAGCGCTATCAGCTCAAACACGGACTTGGCGACCCTCTGTGCACGCATCCCGGACGGGATCGTTTGCTCTAACTCCGCCTTGGCCTATTGGGACCTGACCGACGAGCTCCCGGCGGTCGTCCACATCGCCCTCGCTCGCGGTAGGCATCGCCCGCACGTCGACTTCCCAGCCACCGAGGTCCACGTCTTCGCTGCCGCCACGTTTCACCTGGAGCATCGCCAGGAGAGGAGCGAGACCGGCGAGCGATTGTCGATCTACTCACCCGAGCGGACTGTCGTGGACGCCATGCGCCTCGCGCACCGTATCGGGCGAGATACGGCTTTGCATGCATTGAACCGCTATCTGCGTCGCCCCGATGCCCAGCCCCGCCGGCTCGTCGCTGTCGCCCGCGAGCTTGGCGGACAGCGACGCCTGACTGACGCGCTCGAAGCGGTGATGAGTTGACCGGTACCGACCCCGAACTAGTCAACCGTGGCGCGTGCCTGTGCCTGCTTGCAGAGCTCGGCCAGGCCGATCGTCTGCACCGGCGGCGCCAGCCGGTAGCTCTCGGTTCCGGGGTAGACGACCAGGGCGCGCTGTGGCCTCAGGTCGGCGAGGGCGGAGTGAAAGCCGCGCTCGGGTGTTGGCGTTAGGCTGCGCTTGATCTCGATCGCCCACTCCTCGCCGCCGGGCCAGGTGAGGACGAGGTCGATCTCGGCGCCGTGGCTGGTGCGGTAGAAGCTCCCCTGGACTTGATGCCCGCCCGCGCCGCCGGCCGCGAGTAGGTTCTCGATCGCCATGCCCTCCCAGCTTCCCCCGGCGATCGGGTGCCCGAGCACTGCCTCCTTGTCGGCCAGCCCGAGCAGGGCGTGCACCAGGCCACTGTCGCGCACGTACACCTTCGGTGAGCGCACCAGCCGCTTGCCGGCGTTCGGGAGTCGGGGCGCCAGGCGCCGTAGGAGCAGTAGATCGACCATCAGGTCGAGGTAGTGGGCGATCGTCATCCCGCTCACGCCGAGTCCGCGTGCGAGTTGCGCGGCGTTGAGCAGGCCGCCTTGATGGTGCGCGAACATCGTCCACAGCCGCCGCAGCGTCTCGGCGGGGATCCGCGGGCCCAACTGCGGAATGTCGCGCTCCAGGTATGTGCGGATGAAGTCCTGGCGCCAGCGCAGGCTGATCGCGTCACTGCCCGCGAGGAAGCTGTCCGGGAAGCCGCCTCGGACCCACAGCTCATCCAGTTGCTCCGCGCCGACCTCGGTGATGTCCAGCGGCGCGAGCTCGACGAACGCGATCCTGCCCGCCAGGCTCTCGCCCGACTGGGCCAGCAGGTCGATCGCGGCGGAGCCGAGCAGCAGGAATCGGCCGGCTCCGGAGCCCTCGCGCCTGCCCTGGTCGATCACGCCACGCAGTGCTTCGAAGATGCCGGGCGCGCGGTGGATCTCATCGAGGATGACGAGCTCATCGGAATGGTCGGCGAAGTACAGCTCCGGCTCAGCGAGGCGAGCCCGGTCCCCGGCAGACTCAAGGTCGAGATAGATCGATGGCCGTCCCTCGGCGATCGCCAGGGCAAGTGTGGTCTTGCCGGACTGCCGCGGGCCGAGGATGGCAACGGCCGGCGCTTGGTCAAGCAGCCCGGTGA
Organism: Solirubrobacteraceae bacterium; assembly: GCA_036561505.1. Classification (GTDB taxonomy): domain Bacteria; phylum Actinomycetota; class Thermoleophilia; order Solirubrobacterales; family Solirubrobacteraceae; genus Palsa-744. The sequence goes on along the minus strand of DATBPE010000171.1, from coordinate 3,109 downwards.
CTTCCGCGGCAATTCGCCTCTCAATCATCCGTGCAATTATATACCTCTGCTATAGATTTGCACGCATCTACCTTGACCCTGGCTCGCGCGGTGTCAGCTGGGAGACGCCCGCCATGCACGCCTCGCTGTTCGGCAGCACAGCACGCGGCGACGGAGACGCGCACAGCGACATCGACCTGCTCATCATCCGTCCCATGGACGTCAGTACTGAGGACGAGATCTGGCGAAGGCAGATCGATGACCTGGCCGACTACATCAGACAGTGGACCGGCAACCATGCGGGCATCGCCGAGGTGTCCGAGGCAGACATGCCTCGCCAGTACAGCGAAGGTCGACCCGTTCTCGAGCAGGTCCGACGGGACGCGATCGATCTCGCCGGAGAGCCCACCAAGGTGCTGCTTGCAGACCTGTGATGGCGCAGGCACGCGACAGGACACAGGCCCGCGGCGCACCGCAGGCGCGCCAGCGGCTCAGACAGGCACAGAGCTTTCTCGAAGTCGCCGAGCTCACAGCCGACGTGAACGACCTCTCGCTCGAATACGCAAGTGTCGCCGCATCGGTGGCAACCCTCGCCGGGATCCCCGCGGCCGACGCCGCCTGTTGTGAGGAGTTGGGCAAGCGCTTCCGCTCTGAGGATCACCATCACGCCGAGACGCTCATCCAGCAGATCATCCCAGGCGGCAAGCGAGCCGCCAGCCGGCTGCGCCAGCTGTTGAACCTCAAGGACACCGCGCACTACGGATTCATCAGCATCACCGCTCCCGAGCTCGAGCGCTCACTGCGCCAGGCCCGACACCTCCTCGAGTTCGCCGAGACGAACCTGCAACGGTCATCTCAATAGCCACCCACCTGCAAAAGCATCGCAATCGACGTGGGCGGTGCTCAGCTCAGAGGATTCGGCGGACATCTGGCTGAACCTAGCGCCGCTCGCGGCGGGATCTTCACTCGCCTGCGCCACGGCCTCTGCCAGCACGAGGGGTGGCTCGACAGGATTGCTCACGACGCTGGTGTAGAGGTCAACGGACGCGGGTTCAGGTGGCGATCTCGTTGCGGATGTAGGTGGCCAGCAGCGGGTCGTCGATCTCCCATCGTCCCGTCTGTGGCGTGCGGTGGACGATGCTCGAGTGTTGCAGGTGCCTGAGCGCGCGGCTGGCGGCCTGTGACTCGATGCCGTGGTAAGCGGGCCGCCCGTTGGCGAGATTGCCGGCGATGCGCAGTGCGACAGCGCCCGATCGGCCCATATGCCGGATCGCGTCCACCGCGTCAACGTGGCGGGCACGCTCAGCCTGCAATGCGCTCTGCCAGCCGCTGAGGGCGAGCCCGAGGTCGATTGTGTGGGTGTCGGCCTCGATTGACGCGAGATGGGCCTGCTGGGCGATCAGCATGATCGCGCGAGGACGAAGCACACCGAGCTCGATCACTCGATCGAGGGCGTTCTCCTCCACGGTGCAATCGTCCTCGGCGAAGCGCTCGAGGAGCCCCGCACGCCATTCGCCGGCGAGGATCGGTGTCAGCTCCATGAACCCGCCGAAGCCGTAGAAGGCGCGCTGACGGTTGGTGAACAGGTCGCGCATCATGTGCTCCATGCTCCCGGCGAACAGCGCCGTGACGAGCTCGGAGCCGTGCAGCGTCTCGCGCATGAATCCCATGAGACCGTCTGGATCGCCATAGGCGCCGCCACTGTCGGCTATCTCCTGGAGCTCGTCTATGAAAAGGATCAGCCGCTTGCCGTCCCGCTCGGCGATGCGCTGCGGAAGCTCCAGCGCCATCCGCAGCGCCTGCTCCGGATCACGGGCGCTATAGCCGGGATGGATGGCCAGCTCGACGGCGTCGCCGAGGTCTGCCTGGGTCTTCATCGCGAGGGCCAGCTCGGCGCCCTTGGCCACGGCGGCGCCGGTCTCGCGGATCTTCTCGATCAGCTTGTGCATAGGCCCACGGTTGGCGAGCGTCTCCTGCGCAATCGCCTCCGCAAGCGTCGCGGCGTCCGTGTACTTGAAGAGGCTTACCGAAACTGTGTAGAAGTGCTTGGCGCGCAGTACACCAATCGCCGCCTCGCACACGCTGCTCTTACCGGTGCGCCTGGGAGCGGCAAGGATGCGATGTGCGCCACCCGAGAGCTGTAGCACGAGCTGATCTACATCTCCCCGGCGGCCTATCATCCGGTCAAGCGGGACTGGCGCATCAGAGGGGAACAGATCGCGACTGGGAATCCGCATCTATGACGATTATGTCATATGGACATGACGTAAACGTCATGTCCATATTTGCCGGCTCGATAGCAGCGCAGTTGCAAAAGCATCACCCTTGAAACGAACGTAACCCAACTCGAGGAACAGGAACCCGCGACCGCCGCACTCACGCCCGGAGATCTTTTACTAGCCCAACAAGAGATCACCCAAGCAACAGCGGGCAGCCGCCCGCACGGGTGGGTCGGCGTCGTCTTTTGTCCTACTCGCGGCCCTGGATCGTGCCGAGACCCTAGTTCGGGAACAGTCATCGACCGTGATCGGGGCCGCCTACTTCGACCGGCTCCTCGCATCTCTTGATGAGCCAGACGAGACTCCAAGACTCACGCGAGCGCCAACGCGCCGTGGACCAATCAACACAGCGCGAGCTATCGCCTCGAGCAGATCACCGGTCCTAAACACCCCGATACCGACATCAGCGAGATCCTGGTCCGCCAGCCAGACAGCGAGCTCGAGCGCAAGCGCGACAGCGGCCAGTCATCTGGGTCCCGAGCGGTGATACGCCTCTCGGCTTGCACCCGATCGCAGCGGAAACACTAGATAGCCCTCAAGACATGCAGAACGGTTTTTCCAAAGCTCGACCGTGCGCATACCGTCAGTGACGGCCGCCTCCTCGAGAGCACCCCGGAGGTCAATCGCAAAGTCGCCGAAAGCGCGATGCTGCTCTCCCAGGGCGCCCGGCGTGCGATCGAGATGCGCAACGAGGCTTCTGAGCAGGCAGCTCGCGAGACGGACAACGGCGCAAGCGGGCTCAGCCAAGCCTGAAGCACCAGAGCAAGTAAGCCTCTCAGGGTGCTTGCGCCTGAGGGCTTCGGTGGCCCGACACGCTTGGAGGCGCCGATCAGCGATAGGGGCTCGGAGCG
>DATBPE010000170.1:0-7121 GCA_036561505.1 Solirubrobacteraceae bacterium | reverse complement strand
GCCGATTACGAAGTAGCGGGGGAGCGATCAGCTCTTATTAGCGACCTCTCCGTACCCATCGCGCAGTGCTGGCCTGGACGGTAAGTAGGCGTGGCGCGGCCTGGAGCGTTCTCCGGCGCTGGAAAGATGACGCTGCCGCTGGTCGAAACGACGGGATGTGGCGGGCGAGATATCTGGATACGTATATAAAAATGTACGGTAGAGTGTTACGGTATGTAATAATATATATTCATGAAGCACACTCGCGTTTATTCGCCATACGCACGGGAAGCGGCGCAGCTGCTCGGTGCGCAGATCCTTCGGGCTCGGCGCGAGCGACGCTGGTCCGCTCAGCAGCTCGCGGACCGGGCAGGCATCACGCGGGTGACTCTCAACAAGATCGAGCAAGGCGATCTCACCGTCGGCCTCGGGCTCGCATTCGAGGTGGCAGCGCTAGTTGGCGTTCCTCTGTTCCAGGAAGATCGCGCTCGCCTAAGTGCGGATGTAGATCGCATCCGAGACCGCCTCGCGCTACTACCCCAGCGAGTCCGGATGCCAAAGGAGCCCGTGACGGATGACTTCTGAGCGCCCGAAGGAGGCATACGTTTGGATCTGGCTACCCGAAGCGTCCGAGCCGGTGATCGCGGGCCGGCTAGAGGCGACCGGCAAGCTGATCAATTTCAACTACGGCCAGAGCTACCTGCGCCGCGAGAACGCGATCCCTCTGTATCTACCAGAGCTGCCCCTCGCGCCCGGCCAAATCCCCCCGTTGTCCGGGTTGTCCATCGCCGGGTGCATAGCCGATGCCCGACCAGACGCCTGGGGGCAGCGAGTGATCGTGAACCGAATACTTGGGGCCGGAGCCTCCGACGAGGATCCGGCGACGCTCAACCCGTTGACCTACCTGCTTCAGTCTGGCTCAGACCGCATCGGGGCACTCGACTTCCAGGCTTCTTCCAGCGACTACTTGAGCCGCCACGCCGGAACGGCGTCGCTCGAAGAGCTGATGCAGTCCGCGCAGCGCGTCGAGGAAGGCATTCCACTCTCGCCTACCCTCGACGCAGCACTACTGCATGGCAGCTCGGTGGGCGGCGCTCGCCCTAAGGCCCTGCTCACCGACGGGGCGCGCAGCCTGATCGCGAAGTTCTCGTCGCTCACTGACCGGTATTCCGTTGTTAAGGGTGAGTACGCCGCGATGGAGCTTGCCCATCGGGTCGGCCTAGACACAGCTCGAGTCCAGATGACAGAGGCGCTCGGCAAGGACGTGCTACTGATCGAGCGCTTCGATCGTCCCGCCGTCGGCCAGCGACGCGCGGTCGTGTCGGCGTTGACCATTCTCGAACTCGACGAGATGCTCGCACGCTACGCGAGCTACACCGACCTCGCGCACATCATTCGTGGGCGATTCACCGAGGCTCGCTCAACCCTACGCGAGTTGTTCGGACGGATCACCTTCAACATTCTCGTTGGTAACAACGACGATCACGCACGCAATCACGCGGCATTCTGGAACGGCACAGCATTGACGCTCACTCCGGCCTACGACATCTGCCCGCAGCCTCGTAACACCGGAGAGACCACGCAGGCCATGGCCATCGGCCCTGATGGCTTCCGTCTGAGCCAGGTCACCGGCTGCCTCGAAGTGGCGTCGACCTACCTACTCTCCGCGTCAGATGCCCGTGACATCGTCGACCACCAGATCGAAGTAATCAAGTCCGAGTGGAGCGAGGTGTGCGACCAAGCGCGGATGACCGAGATCGAGCGCAAGTACTTTTGGAAGCGGCAGTTCCTCAACCCGTATGCCATCGAGGGCTACCGACGCCAGCCGTCGTCATCCCTCGAGGACACCTAGCTCGGTCGAGCCATGAGTCGCAGCACGCTCCAGATAAGACTGAAGGCGCTCGTAGCGAGCCCCTCAGCACATTCTCAGACCTTGACGATCTTGCTGGCATGGTCGCAAATAAGGCCATAGCGGGGGAGCGATATGGACCCATTAGTGACAGCGCGGTTACGGTAGAACTCGCGTTGCCGTGGGACTTACGATCGCCTGCAGGTGTGCAGCACGAGACATAATGCCCGCACGTCGGTTCGAAACCCGAGCCCACTAAAGCCCTGTCGTCTCGCCCGAAACCCAGACGGACCGGACACGCCTAATAAGGCACGTAAAGGAGTATAGTACTCCTATACCTGTCGTATCAATCTCGGATTTGTTCAAGGTTGGACCGCCGCTCACCGAGGCTGAACAGGTCGGGGGCGACCCGTCCATAGATGCGCTCAGCGATCGGGCGATGGCTGGCGAGACGCTTCGGCTATTCGATCAGCGTCGTGAGGGTAAGACCAGCCTGGCGCTTGCCGTTCTGGCTCGCGCCACTACCGCACACCTGGCGACTTGCAATCTCCCACTCGACGAATACCCGACTGCTCAGGCGGCGGCAGCGCGGATCCTTGCTCAGTTCGGCGGTGCGCATCGTGCCGCGCGGCGAGCAGAGCAGATCGTGGGGGCTGCGGCGCGCGTCGCTGGTCGGATCGCTCGTGCAACTGGAAGCGAGGACCTTGGCCTGCTCGCAGACCTCGCCAGCTCCGCGCAACCCTCCGAGCTGACCCTTCCCTCCGTCCTTACCGCTCTTCGCGACCGCTTGCAGACATCCGATACTCGAGCAGTAATTCTCATCGACGAGGCGCACCTCATCGGGGACTGGACTCCGGAAGATCAGGCAGCCATTCGTGCGCTGCTCAAGGACGAGCAGCGGCGCCTCGGTGTTCTTCTCGCCAGTAGCGAAGACAGCGCACAAAGCACTCTCGTTCCGATTCTGCAGTTCCTAGGCGAACCATTCGTTGTCCCGCATATCGCACGGGAGGATTGGCAACACGATCTACGCGAGCGCTTCAAGCGGGTTGAGCTCCCACTGGAGGAGCCTGCGCTTGAGAAGCTACTCGACCTTTCCACCGGCCAGCCGTATTGCACCATGCTGCTTGCCCGTCAGTGCGCCGAGTTGGGCGGTGCCTTCGGGACTGTCAACGTGGATGTGGTCGAGCTCGCGCTACCTACGGTCGAGAGGCATGAGGCATGGCAGCTCCTGCGCTACAGCTAGCGACGGTCCCGCAACCGCCCCGAGGCGCTCAGATCGATCGCTTCCTCAATCTCGAGCGCCAGCCCCCTTGGGCAGGCCGCATCCCCACTCACGGCTCGCTGACGGTGATCGGTCATCCTGGTTCGGGCGCCGAGGAGGCCGTGCAGCGCATCGCGCAAGCCGAGCATGGGCCAAGTCTCGGGATCTGCCTCGATGCTCGCCACCATGGCGATCGCACGGCGCTGGTCGGAGCGCTGACTGACCGAGTCCTGCAAGGGCTCCTCGGGGGTGAGGCTATCCGTCGTTGGCGGGCGGGTGAACCACCGCCAGCAGACACGCTCGCATCGTTGGGCGCGGCATGTAGCGCCGAGATCGCCCGCCTACTCACAGAACCAAACGCTTTTCGAGGGAGCTCGCTGGCGCAACTACTTTCGCTGCCACCACAGGGCGTGACACTGGCCGTCAACTGGGCCCACCTGCTCGCCGCGCGTCCGATGGGCAACGTCCTCTGGGAGCTTCGCGCCTGTGTCGCAAACGACGAGCGCAACATCGCGCTGATCCTGGGCACATTCCCCGCTACAAAGGATTTCCTGCTAGGAGAGCAAGCCGCTCTGTTCGGAGCCGGCGAGAAGCTCGAGATGACCGATCCGACTACCGAACGGTGGCGGGAACTTGTTCGCCTCCACGGGTTGCCTGTTAGTGACTCAGACTTGATTTGGCTGCTGCTACGCACCGATGGCCAAGCGCGCGCCACCGCCGAGATTTTGGAGATGACGCGTCCCGACCCTCCCGATGCCCAATGGGCCGCCCGTCGCGTGTGGGAACAGGAAAGCACTCGCGCGTTTGCGCGAGTACAAGACGTTGTCAGCTTCGCGCACGCGGTGACCCCGCATGGAGCGACATTGATGAGCGCGATCGCCGCGGACGAAAAGCCGTACCGCGCGCTGCGGCCGTACGCTAACGCCAAGCAGATCGCCAGGGCCCTCGGTCAGTTGGCATATCACGGCCTCATCCACAGCCCGCGCAGAGGACTCTGGCTGCTAGGCGACCCGCTGCTCCGTGACGCCCTCACCGACCTGGACCCTCAAACCGAACCTCGCGGCTGACCATACGCTGGCGGGTAACGACGCTACTCCGTCAGCCAGTATCCGGGTCGCGGTCCGCTTGATATTCGCGTCAGCGACTAGCACGCTCAATGCGAGTCGCGTGAACGATGCACCGCAGCCATCACATTCGGCATCGGCTCACTCGTGAGCGTCTCACCCCACCCAGAAGGCAGCGGAGCCTGATCTGCCCCCGTTTTATTGGACCGGGTTTGCGCGCGAGTCTTGCATTCGGCCTCCTGACGACTTGACGCTGATCACCGCAGCAACCCGGTGCACGGCATGTGCCAGAGTGTTCAAGACTTCCCCACGCGCCCTGGACTACCGTTCTCGCCTGCACGAGCCCACAGACATCTTTAACCCCCGACCGCCAAGCGGCAGCGGGGCCACTCTCCAAGTAGCGGGGGCGGGTTCCGTGCGGATATCCCCGACCGCCGCGGCGGGCACGCATGCCAGATCTCGGAAGTGCGCAAACTCCTGTGAATGGCCCGATGCCGCGGGCTATCTGGGATCCACCCCAAGGGCAGGGTCAACTGCATCCTTTTGGAGCTCCCGCAGTTCCGTAATGATCGACTGCTATCCTTACAAAGTAGCTGCGATTCTGAAAGGAACGCCTTGCAGACCGCGACCCCGAACGATATGGCCACGCCCCTCGGACACCACGAGGAGCGCTTCTGGCCCGCCGATCGCACCGCCCCCACCGGGGGGCAGCGTGGCGGCGTCTATGAGGTCTTCATCCCAGACCCGATCGCCGAGCGCCCATTCACGCTCGGCGGCGAGGCCGTTGCAGCGATCGCTGAGGCGACGAAGGCGCTCGGACATCTGGGCGATACGCGCCCGCGGCTGACATCGCTGGCTGCGCTGGCCCGCAACCTGCTGCGCTCAGAGAGCGCCGCCTCCTCACGCATCGAGGGTGTGCTGATCTCGCACAAGCGGCTCGCTCGCGCCGCCTACGCGCGCAACGGAGACCCGCAGGGCGATAACCGCGCCGCCGAGGTTCTGGGCAACGTGGAAGCCATGGAGCGCGCGATCGAGCTGGGTGGCGCCACCGACCCGTTCACCGTCTCCGACATCCGGGACATCCACCGCGCGTTGCTGCGCTTCACCGAGGACCGCCGCTTCGCGGGCGTCATCCGCACGGCACAGAGCTGGATCGGCGGCAACGATTACCACCCAATCGGCGCGGCCTATGTCGGCCCTCCGCACGAGCAAGTTCCCGGACTCTTGGAGGATCTCTGCAGCTTCATCGCGCGCGCCGACATCGCCGCCGTGGCACAGGCCGCTATCGCACACGCGCAGTTCGAGAACATCCACCCGTTCGTGGACGGCAACGGGCGTACCGGGCGTGCGCTGATCTACACAATTCTGGCTCGCCGCGGAGAGATCAACAACTACATCCCACCGATCAGCCTCGTGCTGGACAGCGAACCCAAGAACTACCTCGGCGGTCTCGGCGCCTACAGCCGGGGCGACGTCGGTAGCTGGTGCGAGCGGTTCGCACACGCCACCACACGAGCCGCAAACGGAGCTGAGCAACTCGCGCAGACGATCGAAGAGCGCCAGACCGAGTGGCTGGGGCGCCTTGGCGAGCCACGCAAAGACGCAGCTGTGCGCCAGCTCGTCAGCATCCTACCCGCGCAGCCCGTCATCGACGTGCCCGCCGCGCAACGGCTCACCGGCAAGTCACACGTTGCCGTTGGCAACGCCATCGCCCAGCTCGAACAGGCCGGCATCCTCCAAAAGCTCAATGAGCGCAAATGGGGTCGCGTCTGGGAATGCGGCGAGTTGCTAACACTTGTCGAGGACTTTGAGAAAAGCATCTCCACGCCATGAGATGCAGTCCTCATGGGTTCCAGCGAACCGGCCAAACGCGTAGAGACTTTGTTGGCACTGGGTAGGTCCACCTTCGCAGCGCATCCTCAGCACCCCGCACATTTGGTGACCTCAGACGCCCGCCGCGGACAGCCAGACGCAAACCGACCACCACACCCGCGGTCGGGGTATTCGTGTATAGCAGGGGCGGGATTGATACCCAAATCCTGCGACCGTTGGCGGCCCGCAAACAGGGGCCATAGCCCACAGGGTCGAGGAGTCGTGCCTACTCGGATAGTCGGTGTCGTCCGAGAAAGGCGCGCAAGTCAGTGCTTACGGGACACCGGCCTTCCGCAGACTGGCCTTGCGGTCAGCGGCCAGACACTGCTCGAGAGTGGCGAGATGTCGCCGTGACGCCCGCTTCGCGGCTTCCTGCGTGCTAGATGCGGCAGGATCGGCTGCTTCACGGTCGTCCTGAGTTGCGTGACTCGCGGCGACTCCCGCGCGGGTTGGCCCCTCCAGGCAGCATTCGACGCGGCTCTCGTGGACGCAAGGACGCCGCGTGGCGCGGCTGCTACCGGAAGCTCACAACCGCCAGCGCCCAGCCGTCGTGCATAGGCGTTTAGTTACGCTTCAGCGCGTGGAGCTGCAGCGGCGCATTGCGGAGGGGGCGGGTGAGTTCTTGCTGTTCGCGCTGACCCCACCGCGCTTGACGACCGAACCGGAGCAAGCCAGTCAGATCGCCGCGAAAACGCTCGAGCGCCTGCGCCGTGTGGGCCTCGACGGCCTCGTGCTCTACGACATTGATGACGAGAGCGACCGCAATCCCGAGGAACGCCCCTTTCCGTTCCTACCCACGATGGACCCAGCCGACTACCTCGCTCGCTATCTCCTCGGCTTGGAAGTGCCGGCCATCGTGTACCGCGCTGTCAGCAAGTATCCAGAGCAAGGTCTTCGCTCGTGGCTCAGCGAACAAGCCCCAACCCACGCGCTGTCGGTGTTCGTGGGTGCGTCCTCTCGTGAGAAGGCGGTAGCAACGTCTCTGTTGCGAGCCTACGAACTCAGGACCGAGGTGCGCCCGGATCTCCTTCTCGGAGGTGTCGCGATCCCAGAGCGGCACACGCGCGGGCGCGGGGAGCACGTCCGTCTGCTGGCG
>DATBPE010000169.1:0-17864 GCA_036561505.1 Solirubrobacteraceae bacterium | reverse complement strand
CCGATCGAGATCGCCACCGCGATGATCCCGCGCACCCGCGGGGGGATCATGTGCGAGGAGAACAGCGGCGCGAGGATGAACAGCGGCGTCACGCGCGCCAGCACGAGGATGAACCCGGCTAGCTCGTTACCGGCCAGTCGCGAGAGCAGGAGGTTCATGGGTGGGGCTCTGCGCGGAGGATCAAGAGCCCACCATCGTGGGGATCGCCGTATACAGCGCGGTGGTGTAGGTGACCAGCTGACCGAGCATCCACGGTCCGAGCACAACCACGATCACGGCGACGCCGATGATCTTTGGGATCAGTGTCAGGCTCTGCTCCTGGATCTGTGTGACGGCCTGAAAGACGCTGACGACGAGGCCGACTACCAGCCCCACGAGCAGCAGCGGGCCGGCGACCTTCAGCGCCAGACTCATGGCCTGCGAGGCGAGGTTCACGACGGTGTCCTGATTCATGGTTAGTGGTGCTCCTTAGTGAAAGCTCTGCACGAGCGCCTTGATGACCAGATCCCAGCCATCGACCAGGACGAACAGCAGGATCTTGAACGGCAGTGAGATGAACGTCGGCGGCAGCATGATCATCCCCATGCTCATCAGCGTGGAGGAGACGATCAGGTCGATGATCAAGAACGGCAGGAAGATCAAAAAGCCGATTTGAAACGCGCTCTTGAGCTCCGAGACGATGAACGCGGGGATCAACACCTCGGTCGGCACTTGGCCGCGAGTGTGCGGCAATTTGGAGTGCGCGAGGCTCTCGAACAGCGAGATGTCCTGGACGCGTGTCTGGCGAAACATGAATTCCCGCAGCGGCTGCTCAGCGCGTTTGAGTGCGGTGGTGACGCTGATCTGATGCGAGTTCAGCGGTTCGAAGGAGTCTCGCTTGATCTCCGCGACGGTCGGGGCCATCACGAAGATGGTCAAAAACAACGCGATCCCCACCAGCACCTGATTGGGGGGCGCGTTGGTTGTACCGACCGCGCTGCGGATGAATCCCAGGACGATCAGGATCCGGCTGAAGCCGGTGACCGTGAACAGCACAGCGGGCACGAGCGTCAGTCCTCCGAGCAGCAGCAGGATCTGCACGGCGTTGGATGAGGAGATGTTCACCAGCGCACCGTCCACTCGCGCACACGCTCGACCAGGCCCGAAGACGGCGAAGGCATGTGCATCGGGTCACTACGGTGCGGCCCCACCTCACCGGCGGGACGAGACGGGGCGGCGACCGTGCCGCTTCCTAGCGCGCGGCGCGGGCGTCCCACGGGCTCCTCCGCCAGCGCCAATCCGGCCGCGCGCGCCTGCTCTTCGGTGTAGCGGTGGATCGGTATGACGCCGTGCTCTGCGCTACCGACTAGCACGTAGTCGCTGCCTACGCGCACGAGGTGAAGCGCTCGGCCGGAGCCGAGCGGCAGCGTCGCCACGTTCGCAAGCCCGGCTCCCGTGGGCGGTGCGCCGCGAGAGGACTTGACCTGTCGCAATATCCAGGAAATCCCCCAGATCACGGCAATCACGATCGCCAGGCCGACGATCGTACGCACCAGCCCCGGGCCGCTCGAGCTGGTGTGGGTGCTGGTGGTGCTGGGCAGGCTCAGCGGAGTGTTTTCCCCGCCCGCCGCGTGGGACTTGGATGCCTTGAACGCGTAGGCGGGGGCGTCACAGACGAGCACGCAGCCGGCAGCGACCAGAATGGCCGCCCGCCTGTGGGCATGGGAAAGCAGGATCGATTTGATCATCGAGGGAGACTCCCGAGGAGGAGTCGCCCCTGGTTATCGGCGCCGGGCTTGGCGCCTTTAGCCCGCGCGGCTGAGGGGTGATCAGAGGATCTCGTTGACCTGCACGGCCCACTCGCCCTCAGAGGTGACGACTAGGTCACCGCGGGCGAAACACAGGCCGTTGACGAACAGCTCGATCGGAGCGTCCGCGCTCTCGCCGAGCTCCACGACGCTTCCGGGTGTCAGCTCGAGCGTCTCTCCGAGGGGAATGTAGGTGCGTCCGAGCTCCGCCCACACCCGCACCGGGATGCTGCGTAGCCCCGCCATGCCCTCACGCCTGGCGGCGCCTGTCTTTTCGAGCTCTGCTCGGGTGGGCTGGGTCTGTGTTTTGTTCCTGCTCGGAGGCTCGATCGTCGAGATCACCTGGACGGCACGCCGTGCGCCTGAGCGGCCAGGCTTGCCCCAGCCCACCGAGATCCCCTCGGCGAACAGCTGCACCCCGTCCTCCGCGCGGTCTTCGAGGGTCAACACGCTTCCGGGAGAGAGCCCCAGCATTTGCTCGACGGGCATCCGCACCGAGCCGATCTGGGCGCGCAGCATGATCTGTGCGCCGACCAGTCCGCGTTGTACGGCACGGGCCTCTTGCGGGTTGGCTTCGTCCGGACGCCCGCCGCCTCCGACTATCTCATCGGCGACCGGTGCGATCGCGGTCCATGGCACCAGCAGACAGATCGCCGATGAAAGACCGTCGATCTTGCTCTGAAAAGTCACCAGGAAGGTGGGTTCTCCGATCGGGGCGATGACCCCGGCGTCGCCCTCCATGTCGACTTCGCCGAGCAGTAGCTCCTGGCCGCACAAATCACGCCAGGCCAGTGAGAGTTGATGGACGATCGACTCCAGCAGGCGCCTGTTCAGCGCCCAGTCGATCTCGCTCAGGCGTCGCTCGGCGGGTGCCTGCTCCGCGCTGCCGCCGAGCAGGCATTCCAGCGCCTGCAGCACCAGGGGCAACTCGACGCTGAGCAGCATCTGCTTTTCGATCGGTTGGGCCTCGAGTGCCACCGCGATCGAGTCGACAGGGAGTTGCGCCTTTGCCGCCGCCCATGTGAGTTGGCTGAAATCGCCCAGACTGAGCTCCACGGTCGCTCTGAGCTCGGCCGAGAGACGGGTCGTCAACGCCTCGCAGATTGGATCCAGCGCACGTACGATGCGCCTGCGCAGATCGGGGGTGAACTTCGTCGGCTGGGAGAAATCGAGCGCGCGAACGGGCTCGGCCGGTGCGCTTGAGTCCGGGGCGGTATCGGACTCGGTCGTGATGGCGGCGTTGCTCTCCTCGGTCATAGTCAGGTTCCGCTCACTGCTCGGTCACGGCGTGGGGCGCCGTGTCGGGCTGGGCGGCGGACACTTCCTCTGGGTCCTCGTTCCCGTCGAGAATCTCGGTCACGCGCAAACCGAATTGCTCATCGATGACGATCACCTCGCCACGTGCGATCGGCGTGCCGTTTACCAATAGGTCGACCGGCTCGCCAGCGAGGCGATCGAGCGTGACGATCGACCCGGCCCGCAGGTCGAGCGTCTCCCCGACGGTCATACGTGTGCGGCCGATCTCGACACTGAGCTCCATCGGTATCGGGCTGAGCCTGCGCAGGTCCAATTGCGACTCCGGGCCCCCCGCCGAACGCTCGGTCTGATCGAACTGCTCATACTCGATTGTCTTGGTCACGGTTTCTCCTATTGGACTGTTAGGTCTGGAAAGAGCACTGCTTCGACTTTGACGTCCGTCTGCTTTGTGATGGCCGCCAGGATCTGATGCTTGAGCCCACGGCGGCCCTGACTGCTGACAAGCGTTTCCCCACTCTGGTTGGTGATTGTGTTCGTCACGATTTCCCGAATCACTGCTTCCTCGGGCAAAGTCCCTGCGCCTTCACTGGAAGCGGACGAGCTGGCTCCGGCGACCGCCCCGTCACTCTGCCCGGGCGCGAGCTCGAGCGCGACCGTCAGCTTGCCGTAGCGCCCGTCGGTGAGATTGAGCAGGAAACTCTGTGGCAGCTGATAGATAGTTCCCTTGATCTTGTCCGTGGAGACCGGCTTTGGCTTGGCCATCGTGTAGGCGGCGCCCAGGCCCAGGATCAATAGCACCAGCGGGATCAGAATCTTCTTGTTTTTGAGCATCTCTTTAGTGGTGATCGGCGATCAGGGTTCGGTACTTGACTGGGAAGAGCGCTGCAGGACGATGTCCACGCGGCGATTGCGTGCGCGGCCGGAAGCCGTGGTGTTGCTGTCCACCGGGCGCTGGTCGGCGTAGCCGGCGGCGCTGAGCCGGTTGGCGCTCACTCCCTGTTCGATCAAGAAGCGCACAACCGTGCTCGCTCGTGCTGTTGAGAGCTCCCAGTTGCTGGGGAATACGGCGCTGTGAATGGGCACGTCGTCGGTGTTGCCCTCGACGTCGATCGGGTGGGTCTCGTCGATGTTCAGTAGCTGAGCGATCTTGCCCAGCAGCGAGTAGGCCTTGCTTTCCAAGGACGCGTGGCCGGATGCGAACAGCAGCTGATCGGTGAGTACCTGAATCACCAGCCCGCGCCGTTCGATCGAGGTCTTGACGCTCGAGCCGAAACCATGCGAGGAGGCGTAGGAGTCCAGCTCGCGCTTGATCCGAATGAACTCTGCCTGCTGCTGAGCGGCGGCCTGCTGCTGGGCTGTGGCGGTCCCGCCGAGGGCACCGTGCGAGCTGCTGTTTTCCAGGCTGCTCGCGCCCTCGGTGGCGACCGGCTCGAGCGCTTGCAGTTCGACGGTTGCGGGGACGTGGCTGGCGTTGGCGGTCGAGCCCTGCTGGGCGACTGCCTTGCCACCGGGCAGGATGTTGCCCGAGAAGGCCGCCTTCAGCGACTCCTGCAGGGTCTGGTACTTGGAGATGTTCACCGAGGAGATCGAGAACAGGACCATGAACAGCGCCATCAGCAGCGTGATCATGTCGGCGTAGGTCAGAAGCCAACGCTCCTCTGACTCCTCGTGCTTGCCGCCGCGACCGCGACGTCGAGAGTGCCCGCGCGCCATGGCTATGCCGCCTGGGAGGCAACGCCGAGCTGGGGTGTCGGTTGCTCGTCCCCGGAGAATCGCTCCGCCGGGGCCAAGTAGGACATCAACTTCTCCGCGACCAGACGTGGATTGTCACCGGCCTGGATCGAGAGGATCCCCTCGAGGGTCATCATCCGCAGCTCGATCTCTTCGGCGGAAATAGCCTTCAGGCGGTTCGCGATCGGCAGGAAGATCACGTTCGCGGCGCCAACGCCCATCAGCGTCGCCAGGAAAGCTGAGGAGATCGACGGGCCCAGGGTCGAGGGCGCGGCGAGGTTCTCCAGCACGTGCACCAGTCCGAGCACGGTGCCGATGATCCCCATCGTTGGCGCGAATCCGCCGGCCTTCTCAAATGGAGCCGCGGCCGCCTCGTGACGGGCCGCCATACCGTCGACCTCGGCCTCGAGGATCGTGTGCACCATCTCCGGATCGGTTCCGTCGACAACCAGCTGAAGCGCGTTGCGGGTAAAGGGATCCTCGACCTCTCCCAACTGTGCATCCAGCGCCAAGAGCCCTTCGCGCCGAGCCTGATCGGCCAGGGACACCAGCAGATCCAGCCGTCCGCGCGTGTCCGGCGGTTCGGCCGAGAAAACCATCTTGTACAGGTTTGGCACCCGCTTCATCGAAGCCATGCCGACGCTCGCCAGCGTCACGCCGCCCGTGCCGCCGAGGATGATGATGAGCGCAGGCAGATTCAGGAAGGCAGCCGGGCTGGTGCCGTCCATCATCGAGCTCAGGAGCAGGGAGCCGAACGCCACCCCAATTCCGATGGCCGTCGAAGCCTTCATTGCTCCCGTTCATCGGCCGCCGATCACAATCCTTCAGTTTTGGCGACCAACGGTGCACAAACCTCGGAGAAACCGCTTGTGCGCTGAGGAGGGCGGCTGGCTTTCGCTAGCTTCCCTCCGGCTCCACCGCTGAGAGCCGCTTGTTCTTCTTGCGCGCGGGCAGTGAGCTTGACTCGGGCGGGTCCCGGCGCGCACGCATCGCGTCTGAGAGAACAACCACGCGCCAGCTGTGAACCGCCGCCGATACCTCCTCGGGAGTCTCTGACACCACAACCTTGGCGGTTGTCGTGAGCGATATCACGGTATCCGGGGTGGACTCGATCGTGACGATCAAATCCGGATTTAGTTGGAAGGACTCGTCGGTGTGTCCGAGTCGATGAAGCGTGATCATCAGAAGAACCCCACCCAGAAAATAGCCGAGGGGTGGGACGATATCTCGTCCCACCCCTCGCTCCTCGGAGTCTTCCCTTCTGCCTGCCCCCAGTAGGCGCGAGCGGGACCGCTCGATGCCCGTGTGGCAGGTTGTGGTTTATTGGATCATGTTCACCACCGTCTGCAGCATCTGATCGGCCGCCGTGATCACCTTGGAGTTGGCCTGGTAGCCGCGCTCGGCGGTGATCATCGTCGTCATCTCGGTCGCCAGATCGACGTTTGATTGCTCGAGCTCGCCACCGATCGTCGCTCCAAAGCCACCGGTGTCCGGGGTGCCCACCATCGGTGCGCCGGAGTTGGCGCTCTGGGCCCACAGCGATCCTCCTATGCGCTGTAGTCCTCCTTCGTTGGCGAAGGAAGCGAGCGAGAGGTAGCCGGCGGTGACCTGTTTCTGGTAGGTGGCGGATTTGGGGTTATTGTCCTGGTAGGAGACGCTCCCGTCCTGGCCGATGGAGATGTTCGAGGACCCAGGGGGAATCATGATGTAGGTGTCTTTTTCGCCGGGTTTGAAGGTGCCTTCGACTTCCCCTTTTTCGGCGACGCGACCGATCACGTAGCGGCCGGCCTGTGTGGTGAGGAACCCGTTGGTGTTGGTGGTCAGGTTGCCGGCACGGGTGTATTCCAGGCTGGCGGGCAGACCGCTGGTGAATGGTTCTTTGGCGGGTGGTGTGCCCGATCCCACGCGCAGAAAGCCGGTTCCCTGGATGGCGATGTCTAGCGGGTTGTTGGTCGATTGGAAGGAGCCCTCGGACATCTGGTTCTCGGTTGCGTTGACCTGCACGCCGAGTCCCACCTGCAGCGGATTGGTCCCGCCGTTTGAGGTCGTCGCCCCGGAGGCTCCACGGATCACCTGGGTCAGGGAGTCTGCGAAGGTCACACTGGAGGCCTTGTAGCCCACGGTGTTGACGTTCGCCAGGTCGTTGGCGGTGTTGTTGAGCATCGTTTGGTTTGCGTCGAGGCCGCTGATCGCGGCATACATTCCGGCCATCATGATTGGAGCACTTCCTTTCGCGGCCCCCTCGGAGAGGTCCGGCCGTGGTTGTGTGGAGCCGCTTCACTCATGCGATCACGGCACTGTCGATGTTGGTGAACACGTTGTCTTTCATTTGTCCGGGTCCCACCGCCGTTATGACGGTGCGGTTTGCGACGGACACCACGAAAGCCGTGCCGTCTACAAGAATCACCGAGTCACGCGAGCCCTTGCCCGCGGCGCGTCCCACACCCTCGGACAGGCGCCCGAGCGTGGCCGCGTCCAAGTCGATGCCGCGCCGCTGAACACGGGCGAGCGCGTGGCGCGAGAACGCAAGCGGCTGCTGGCCGATCTCCGATCGGTTATCGGCTTGCTTGAGCGCGTCCGCGAACGAGGCTTCCTGGGCGCCACTCGGGCCGGGAGCACGGCCCTCGGCGGGAGCCTGCTTGGGCGCAACGGGCGCGCCAAGGCCGCCGGGCGGGACCAGCGCTGGGTTTGAGATCTGACTCAAAGGACTTCCGTTACGGCGGACTGCTTGATACCCGGCACGCCCTGGACGGTCAGGGTCGTCCCGGAGGAGTCCGACTGAATGCTTTCGACCTTGCCGCTGTTGGACTGGCCGGCGGCGTTGGTGTAGGCGACGGTGCGCCCGATCAGCTGAACCGCGCTGGCCCGTTCGGTACCGGTCGCCAGATTTGTGGTCTGCTCGAGCTGCGTGAACTGGGCGAGCTCGCTGACATATTCGGTGCCGTTGGCGGGTTCCAGCGGATTCTGGGCTTGAAGCTGGGCGATCATCAGCTTGAGGAAGTCGTCCTTGCCGAGGATCGAGCCGGAACTTTCGGGCGCTGTGTTCGCAGTACCAGCGGGTGAGATGGGTGTCGCGGCGATGGGGGTGGTGCTCATGGCAGCTGTCCTTTCACGAGTTCAGGCGAGTACGTCCACTAGCCCGCCGCTGGTCGGTTCGCAAGCTTCGCCGCCGCGATCGGGTGCAAGGACTGTTTCGGGGGCTTCGGCGGGCACGGATCGCCCGCCCGTTGGCGTGTGATCACGCTCGCTTGAGCGGTGATCGCCGGCTCTGGCATCTGGATGTTCAAAGGAGCCGATGTCCAGGCGCAGCAGCGACACGCCGAGCGAGCTCAGTGACTGGCGCAACTCGGAGTGCCCCTCGGCGAGCGCCTGCGCCGCGGCCTGCGTCTGGGTCACGACTCTGGCCATGAGGCCTTCGGAGGTCTGGCTCAGATGGATGTGTATGTCACCCAGCTCCTGTGGCTGAAGCGCGATGCGTGCACGGGCGAGTCCTTGGCGGGTAGCGACTTCGATCGTTGCGTGGATCGCTTCGATTGCTTCCTGCATGCCCACCCCGTAACGGACGAGCGGCGGCTGGGTGCCGGGTGCGTTGGAAGTACTGGCGGCGCTCGTCGAGCCGATCGGTTCCTGGCCACCCGAACTCGTCGCCGGCGAGGGGAGTCCACCGGAGGTGTGTGTCGTGGCGTCGGTGGCCCGTGGGAGCCCGCCGTCGGTGTGTGTGTTGGCGTCGGTGGCCTGTGGGAGCCCGCCGGAGGTGTGTGTGTTGGCGTCGGTGGCCTGTGGGCCCCGGCCGTCGGTGCGTGTGGTAGCGCTCGTGGCTGTGGTCGGGACCGAGCCGCTCGGGTGCGGCGCACCTCGCTGCGCGTCCGGGTTACTGGGTGTGTCGGTGGATCCACTACCCACCGATGCGGGCACGTGGGATTGGGCTTCGGCGGCGGTGGAAGGAGCAGCGGTTGCGGTTGCGGTTGCGTGGGCTGGGCCAGCGACGCTCTGGCCCACGCCGGTGAGTAGCTCCGAGACGGATGAAGTGCCCGCAGGTGGCATGCCAGGAGTCCCCGGTGCGGTTGGCGCGGGCTGGTTTTCGCCTGCGGTTTGCCCGGAGACGCTGGGAGTGAGCGTCAAGTCGGGGCCGGCGGTGGTTGGTGTCTGGGTCGAGGTTGCGGTTGGGTGCTGTGTGCTCGTCTGCGCTTCGCTGGTGGGCGCATTAGAGAGTACGGAGGGCCGAACTCCGGTACCGGTGGCGATCTGGGCGAGGACACTGGACGCGGGCGCCTGACCCTGGCCAGCCGCGGTGTAGGAAGCGGGGAGTGTCACATCGGCCGCTGTGCTCGCCTGGGTGACACCGGCCGCGGTTGCCGCCTGCTCCCCTGGGCAGAGCAGCGTGGCTCCCAGGCCCGAGCCGCTCGATTGCCCGTCCGCGACTTGGGCGAGACCGCTCACGGGCGTCTGAGTGCCAGCGTCAGCTCGACGTGAGTGGTTGTTTTGGTGGCCTTCCGCTTGTGCGGTCCGGGCCCAGTGGTGAAGGAGCTCGCTCTGAAAGGGCGGTGCTCCCGGTGGCGCTCCTCCCGGTGGCGCCGGACCGCTGGTGAGCGGTGTCGGCGGGGCGGGTGGCATTGACGGCGCGACGGTCATGCGATGCCTGCGATCGTTGACGGTTGCGGGGCTGTGCTCTGGTAAGCCTGTGCGTAGCCGAGCACTTTGGATACGTAACTTTCGGTTTCCGCGTAGGGCGGGACTCCCCCGTAGCGCTGGACCGCCCCCGGTCCTGCGTTATAGGCAGCCAGCGCGTCTGACACGTTGCCCCCGAACTGAGTCATCAGTTGGCTCAGATAGCGCGCTCCACCTTCGATCGATTGGGCCGGGTTCATGGGGTCGCTCACCCCCAGCGAAGCGGCGGTGCCTGGCATCAGTTGGGTCAGGCCCTCGGCGCCCGCGCTGCTGGTCGCGTTCGGGTCAAAGCCCGACTCCTGCTGGATCAGTCCATGCAGAACCGCCGGTTCCAGGCCATAACGACGCGCCGCTTCTTCGATCAGCGGGTCGTATTGGCCCGAGCCAGAGGAGGCTGCGCCCGGGAATTGACCGCTCGGCGAACCGCCGGCTGAGGCGGCCTGAAGCGCGGCGGCAAAATTGCCTGCTGAGCCAGTGGCCGGGGCGGAGGAGGCCTGGGTTGCCTGGATCAGCGACTGGATCTGTTGCACGCGTGTGGAGACCGCCTGCTCGTCGGCTGGCATCGAGCCGCCCAGGGCGCCAAGCGCCTGGGTGATCACGCCGCGCTCCCTCGGAAGCGCTCGCCGACCATCTCGTCCAGGGCGCTCTGCTCGCGGCGGGCCACCTCGCGCTCGTGCTCGGCACGATGACGCTCCTCCAAGCGCTTGAGCATCTCGTGCTCACCGGCCGCGTGGGTCAGCGTCGCGTCGCGGTCGGCGACCTCCGCCTCGTGTCGCTTTAGATCGTGGGCGCTGGAGCTACGCTGCGCCTCGACCCGCTCGAGGAACGCCTGGTGGGCCAGCATCTCGGCCGCGGGAATCGTCGTTGACGCGGCGGTGGCGGATCGCTGCTCACCACGTGTCTGTTCCAGCTGGGCGTCGGCGACGCGCAGATTCTCCTGGCTGTCTGAACGGCGTGAGATCGCGCCGGCGAGCTCCTGCTTGGCCAGCATTTCTCGGCGCTCGCGCACAGCGCGCACGCGCTCGAGACGAAAACGGAACGAGGGTCCGGTCACGGACCGGTTTATCGGACGAGTCCGTTAGTTCTTTAGGAGCGTCTGGTGGGAAGCGTCCGGCGCGGACCGTTGCGACTGGATCGCCGGCTCAGATACTCAGACCGAGGGCCGGTATCGCCGGTACCTCGCCGACCTCGGCCGCGCCGCTCAGCTCTCCTGAGATTTCCTCGGCATCCTGGATCTCCTCCGGCGCCTGGAGCTGATCGCCTGCCAGCATGCGCGCCAGGTCGAGCAGTCGGGTGTCTGTCTGGTCGAGTTCGCTGTGCTCGTCCACCGGCTGTCGTAGGAAGGCCTCGATTTCGGGCCGGTGAGAAAGCGCGATGTCAAGTGCAGGATCGCTGCCGGCTTGATAGGCCCCGATCGAGACCAGGTCCTCCTTCTCACGCAGCACCGCTAGCGACGCTCGTAGCTTTTGGGCGGCCGCTGCAACCTCGGGATCCACGATCTCGCCGACCAGGCGCGAGACGCTTTGGAGAACGTCGATGGCGGGAAAGTGTCCGGCTTGCGCAAGCGAGCGTGTCAGCACCACGTGTCCGTCGAGAATCGATCGTGCCGCGTCGGCGATCGGCTCGTTCATGTCATCTCCGTCGACCAGCACGCTGTAGAGAGCGGTGATCGACCCCTTCGGGCTCGTGCCGGCGCGCTCGAGAAGGCGCGGCAGCAGCGCGAACACGCTCGGTGTGTAGCCACGTGTGGCGGGCGGCTCGCCGATCGCCAGGCCGACCTCGCGCTGTGCCATCGCAAAGCGTGTCACCGAGTCCATCATCAAGAGCACGTCGTGGCCCTCATCGCGGAAGTACTCGGCGATCGTGGTGGCTGTAAAAGCCGCCTTGATCCGCACAAGTGCGGGCTGGTCGGAGGTCGCGACCACAACAACTGAACGCTCCAGCGCGTCACCGAGGTCGCGCTCTATGAACTCGCGCACCTCGCGTCCGCGCTCGCCCACCAACGCGATCACGTTGACGCTCGCCGTGGTCGAGCGAGCGATCATTCCCAGCAGCGAAGACTTTCCCACCCCCGAACCGGAGAAGATCCCCAATCGCTGGCCGCGCCCGCACGGCACGAGCCCATCCAGCGCGCGCACACCCAGCCCCACACGCTCGCTGATGCGGGGCCTCGAGAGTGCATTCGGCGGAGCGGCGATGGTCGAGCGCGGGATGCCAGGCGGCGCCGGGGCATCGTCGTCGGGCACCCCCAGGCCGCTCAGCACACGTCCGAGCAGGCCCTCGCCCACGTGTACCCGGAATGGCGCACCGGTGGCCAACACCCTGGTCCCTGGACCGATTCCATGCAGCTCACCGAGCGGCATCAGCAGTGTGCGCCCGTCGCGGAATCCGACCACCTCAGCGGACACCGGCGAGCGGTCGCGGTCGGTTCCCACCAGGCACACCTCGCCTACCTCGGCATGCAGGCCCGTGACCTCGATGATCAACCCGATCAGGTTGCTCACCAGGCCGTGACGTCTGGTGAGATCGGCTTCACGGGTCCTCTCGGCGGCGCTTGCCAGCAGCCCGCCGGGCTCGCGCGAAACGCTCACTCCGGTCCTTCTCTGGTCTGCAGCTGCGCGGAAATCACCTCGCGAGCGCGCTCGAGCTGTGTGTGCACGCTGGCGTCCACCTCGCCCTCGGCCGTGCGCGCGATCGCCCCGCCAGGGGCGACACGGTCATCGGACTGGACCTCACACTGCTCGATCCCGCTGAGGCGAGCCTTTAGTTCCCCCAGCGCGTCCTTGACCAAGTCGAGGTCGGCGGGATTGACGAGCACCGTCACGCGGTGGCGATCGTTGATCTGCCGTAGCGCTCCTTCAGCCACTTCGATCACGAGCTCCGGTCGTCTCTGCAGGGTGCCGGCGAGGATCTTCTCGGCCAGTGCGAGCGCGAACTCGATGGCGTCGCGCTCGACCGTCTCGATCGTCTGCTGGCGCAGCGAATGAACTTCCGCCAGCGCCTCGCCCAAAGATTGGACAGCCGATCTGATCTCGCCCAGACCCTCGCTGTGGCCCTCTTGGCGACCCTCGGTGTAGCCCTCGCTGCGGGCGCGCTCGCGAATGCTCTCCGCCTCCGCTGTGGCCTGAGCGATGAGCCGGGCCGGTGCGTCGCGCGGTGGCGGATCGGACGGCTCGAGCTGCTCAAACGCGTAACTTACGGCCGTCTCAGACAACCGCTTCGCTCTCCTCTTCCTCCGCTCCGGAGATCACGATTGTGCCGGCCTCCTGGAGTCTGCGCACCACCGCGACAATTCGTCCCTGCGCCTCGTCGATGTCACGCTTACGCTGGGGCTGCTGTATCTCCATCTCCTCCTTGAGCATCGCCGCTCCACGCTCTGACATGTTGCTCAGCACGACCTCCATGACGGCCTCCGGTGCGCCTCGCAGGGCTAGTACCAGATCCTTCTGATCGGCCTCGCGGAGCACCTGCTGGATCGCCCGCTCTTCCAGCTTGACGATGTCCTCGAACACGAACAGCATGCGGCGCACCTGCTCGGCGAGCTCCTGGTCGGTGCTGGCGAGATTGTCGAGGACGTTGCGCTCAGTAGGCCGGTCGGCGTGATTCAAGATGTTCGCTAGCGACTTGACGCCGCCGGCAGCCGAATACTCCTGCTCAACGACGGCGTTCAGCTTTTGGCGTATGACATCCTCTACCTGGCGGATCACCACAGGGCTGGTCTCGCCCATGCGAGCGATTCGCAGCGCAATATCGGGCTGCAGGCGCTCGGGCAGGCTCGCGAGCACCTGGGCGGCGAGGCTCGTGTGCAGATTGGCTAGAACGAGTGCCATCGTCTGTGGTGACTCGCTGCGCAAAAACCCGGCTATCTGCTCGGGCGAGGTGCGGCGCAAAAACTCAAACGGGCGCTTCTCCATGACGGTAGACAGCCGCCCGATGAACTCCTCGGCCCGCTCGGCTCCGAGCGCCCGCTCGAGCACCTCGCGCGCAAACTCGATGCCGCCGGCCGTCGGTCCTGCGGTGCCCGTCACGGAAGCAAGCTCGGTGAAGATCGACTCGGTCGTCTCCTCGGCCACCGGGCTGAGCTTGGCCATCTCTAGGGAGAGGCTCTCGATCTCGTCATCGCGCATGCGTGCCATCACGCTGGCCGCCCGCTCTGAGCCGAGTGCCGCCATCAGCACCGCCGCCTTGCGAGCACCGGGCAGGCGCTCTCCAGATCGCATGCCAAGCGCGGGCGCGCCGTGGGCGAGCTGGACATCGTCGGTCACCCGGCTAGCCCTCCTGCATCCAGTTGCGCAGCTGCTGGGCGACCACGTCGGGATCGTTGTCGGCGAGCTGCTCGACCTGACGGCGGATCGGGTTACCGCCGTTTGAGCCGTTGGTGCCGTTGCTGCCGTTGACCGCGGCCATCACCTCGGTGGGCCTGGAGCCCTCACGCTCGAGTTCGGACAGGCGTACAGGGGCCTGTAGCTCGCGCAGCCACACCGGTTCGTGATCGATCGTCTCGGACTCGCGTCTGCGCAGCGCGCGTGTGGTGAAGAACAGGAACAGCAGGGACGCGATGCCCACAAGGGCGTACTTGGCGTAGCCGAGCGGGCTGCTGGCCGCCGCGGTCGCTGCCACCGGCTTGGCGAAGGAGATCTGGCCGATCGAGATGGTGTCTCCGCGCTTTGCCTGGATGCCAGCGGCGTTTGTGACCGCTTCCTTGATCGCCGGCAGCGATGCCGCCGGGACCGATTTATCGAGCAGTACCGACACCTGCTGGCTTTCCACCGCGCCCGGCGCGATCGTCGAGTGGACCACGGTCTTGTCCACGGCCAGTGAGGAGTTGGTCACTTCGTGCTTGTAGTTCGATTTGCCGCCGGCGGTCTGGGCTGCGGCGGGAATGTTGGCGGTACCCGTCGCGCCGGCGCCACTGCCATTGCCGACCAGGGTCTCGGTGTCCTTGCTCTGGGTCAGGGGAACCCCGGCCTTGCCGTAGGTGAGCGATTCCTGGGTGCTCTGATTGGCGTTGACGTTGGCGTTCACGAGGACCTCGGCCTTGCCAGGGCCGAGTGTTTGCGCAAGCGTCGCGTCCAGCGTCGCCTCCATCGTCTGGTCGTAACGGTTCTCGGCACCCTGCTTGTTGTTCCCCGCGGAGCCCCCGGAGGTGGGGGTCGGCCACAGCAGTTCCCCGGCGCCGCCGGTGATCGTCACCTTGTCGAGTGCCAGCCCCGGCACGCTCGAGGTGACCAGCTTGGCGATGCCCTGTATCGAGCTCGGGTCAACAGACGTGGTGCCGCTCAGTAGAACCGCCGCAGAGGAGGACTGGTTTTCGCCGAAGATCTGGCTCTGGGAGCTCGGGAGCACGAGCTCGACCTGTGCTCCGGAGACGCCCTGGATGCTATTGATCGTTTCATCGAGCTGGCCCTGCAGGGCGCGCTGATAGGTGATCTGCTGCTGGAAGTTGCTTTCGCCGAGTTTCTGTTTTTCGAACAGCTGGAAGCCCGGCTGGCTGCTGCCGAGCAGACCCGCACCGGCCAGTGCCACCCGCGCCTTGGCGGTCTGGTTTGACTGAACGGCCAACGCCGTGCCGTTGTTCTGAAGCTGGTAGTTGATCCCGTCCTGGCTGAGGGTGCTGGTCATCTTCCCAGTCTGAGAAGGGTCCACACCGCTCACCAGGGTGGAGTAACTGGGCTGGGAGACCAAGTGCAAAAACAGGTATATGAACATGATCCCGGCGGCCGCCGAGCCGCCGAGGATGATCCATCCACGTGGTGTGAGCCTCGAAGCGATCTGGGCGAAGGGCATCTACTAGACCTGTATTTGAAAGATGCTCTGGGCCACTTCGGTCGCCTTGTTGCGGATTTGCGAGGCGAGATCCATGGCCAGTTGGGCGTCCTCCACGGTCACGACCGCACTCTCGGGATCTGAGACCTTGCCGGTTGCCAGTCCCTGCGCCGCGCTGGCGGCGTTCTGCTGGGTGGCTTCAAGCGATGAGATAGCGCCCATCAGCGTTTGCTCAAAGCCACCGCTCGGTCCGGCGCCGGCAGTGCCTTCCAGGGCTGGCGCGACCGCACTGGCGGGGCCGCTCTGAGTTGTGGCCGTGGGCGGGTAGAGCCCGGGGATCGATGCCGCGTGGCCAACGGCGCCGATCGCTGGCAAGATCATTTGAGAACACCGAGCGTCGCGGTGAACATCGACTTGGCCGTTTGCATCGCGGTCACATCCGACTGATATGACTGCGACTCGGAGATCAGATCGGTCATTTCGGTGACGGTGCTGACATTCGGCATCGTCACATAGCCCTTGGCGTTTGCTTCAGGGTTACCCGGGTCGTAGATCTGCTGGCCGGGCGTGTTGTCAGCGACGATCCCCGAGACCTTCACACCACCGGCGGGTTCCTGTTGCATCGCGCCCGCGAGCACACCGCCAAAGGCGGAGGTGCCCGACTGCGCAAGGACGACGTCTTGGCGCTGGTAAGGCTGTCCGTTGGCTGCTTTGGTGGTATCGGCGTTGGCCAAGTTCTCGGAGGTCACGTCCATTCGAATGCGCTCGGCCGAGAGACCGCTCGCCGCGATGCCGATAGCGTCGAAGAGACCCATCAGGCGATCCCGATCGCCGTGTGCAGGATCCCGTTGCGTACATTCATGACCTGGGTGAGGGCCTGGTAGTCCAGCCCATTCTCGGCCAACAGCGCCGATTCCTGATCGACGCTCACCCCGTTGCCGTTGGGCCCGGCGCCGAGCGGTTGGGCTTCGGTCGGGAACTGGACCTGGCCGAGCGCTTCGCCGCCGTTCATGGCGCTCTGAAGCCTCGACTCAAAGTTGACTTCCTCGCGCGCATAGCCGGGTGTGTCGGCATTGGTCACGTTGTTGGTGAGAGCGGTCTGGCGCTGCCAGGCGCCACGCATCGCCGCCTCCAGCACCTGCTGGGTGGAATCGATGAGAGACATCGTAAAGCTGCCTTTCCGCCCTACCTGGGCTGAAAACCCGACGCTCATTCCATGAGGGTCGCTCGCTCATGACCATCGAGGGTCGCCCGCGTCATCGGCTGGCGCGGGCGAATCTTTAGTGCCAGGTTCGCTAGACCGTTTGATCCAAAACGGCGCCCTGAGGTGCAGAGGGCGAGTATCCGCGGGCGGCGCGACGGGCTCGCACTGTCGTGTTCAAGTCCGCGAGCAGCGCCTCACGCAGCCGAATCAACTCGATCTGCGCACGCTCGTGCACGAGCATCGCGCGCTCTAGCAGCGCCGCGGCCCCGGCCGGCGCTGCCGGCGGGATCCCCGCGGTCAGCGAATCCCAGCGCGCAGCCAGCGAAGCCAAGTGCTCGATCTCACCCCGTCCGGCGAGTTCGAGTTCGAGCTCGGCGAATTGGAGGATCGCAAGGTATGGATCTATCGACGTCTGGGGCGCGCTTGCGAGCGTGTGATCGCTCACCCGCGCGCCACCTCTGCCCAAGCTTCTCTGAGCTCGCCGAGTAGCTGGCTGACCTCCTCCAGCTTTGTGGGGTCCTGCTCCAGGCGTCCGCCGTTGAGGTGCTCCAGGCAGAACTGATAAATGGAGTGCAGCCGTTCGGGCAGCTGTCCCTGCTGGAAGTCGAGCGTTCCGTCGAGGTGGACGATGATCATCTCTCCGCGGCGCAGCGTGTTGTGGGCGCGCTCGATCTCGCCCTCGCGCATAGCCACGCTCGCCTGGCGCAAAAAGCGCCGCGCCCCGTCATAGAGCATCACGATCAGCTCTCCAGGAGTGGCCGTGAGCACCGCGTTCTGGAGATAGGCCTCCGGTGATGCGGCGAGGTTACTCATCGCCCTTTGGGTGATCGGCCGCGAAGCGCCAAAGTTGAGAGAGCTCTAGCCGGCACTAGAGACCGTTGGCGTTGAGGGAAGTGACCTGGCCCGCCAACCAGGTGATCTGCGACTGGTTCTGTGACATCACGCCTTCCAGCTGGGCAAACGTGTTCTGCAAGGCCTTCTGGCGCACCGCCAGCATTTCGTTGAGCGAGCTGATCTGGTTGCCCAGGCCGCTGATCTGGGCGGTGTCGCCGTTGATTCTCGCTTCCAGCGTCCCGCCCGCCTGCGCCTCGCCGTTGACCAGCGTCTGCAGGTTCTGTGACCACTTCTGAAGCAGCTGCTGAACGCCGGCGGGGTTGGACTTCATGGCGTTTTCCAGGGTGGTGGAGTTGAGCTTGAGCTGTCCTTCGATCGAGGACTGGGAAGCACCCGCTTCCCCCGACGGCGAGCCTGTGGTGATGCCGATGTCGGCCAGGCTCGACATCCCCGCCGGGAGACCCGCGACCGGTTCGTACATGCTCTGGCGCATACCGTTGAGCAGGCTGAACAGGTCGGGATCACCAAACAGCGTTCCAGTCCCGAATTCACCGGAGCTCTGCGGACTGGAGGGAGGCTTGGTGTTCAGCTGCCTCTGGATCGTGGTGAGCGTTGAG
>DATBPE010000168.1:0-5102 GCA_036561505.1 Solirubrobacteraceae bacterium | reverse complement strand
GGCCCAGAATGGAGCAACCCTCTCCCAGAACACCCACATAGAAGTAGAAGGTTGTGAGTTTGTGGTAAAAGTGAAAAGCGGCAAAAGCCGCCGGGGAGAACCTCGAATGGATGGGGATGAAAGAGGTCAGGAAATACAATTCACGGAACAAATAAAGTCAGAGATACAGTGACACGGCCCGGCTTACAAGAACGAAGAGGACCCACGAGGTCAAAAAAAGAGCGGACACACACGGCAAATAGAGAGGGATCTGATGAAAATCCCATTGTCCATAGAGCGCTCCAGGCACTCACTGTGCCCTCGCAACAGCACCAAATCACCCTGTTGACATGACGCTGAGTGCCAGCGACCCGCCGCCGTCGGCTCGCTTCGGCCCTCATTCCAACTCGCTCTAGGGCCAGCCGGCGGCGATGCCCAACGCCGTTCTGTCGGCTGGCGCTATCGTGGCCTCGGTGTCGCACCGTCTGAGCCCGGCTGTGCTTGGCCAATACGCCTCCCAGGGCGCGATGGAGGATCCCGGCGAGATCGCCCGCTTCTACGACCGCTGCAGCGATTTCATGCGCGAACTGCTCGACGCACTTGCCGCGGCCCCGGAACGACCGCGGCCCTTCCCCGAGATCGAGGACTCGATCGGATGGCCATCGCGACGGATCGCCTCAGTACTCGGCGGGGTCTTCCACCTGCGTCACACCGAGTTTCAAGGACGCCGTCCCTACCGCTTCAAGGACACTCGCCAATCGGCCTCGGGGCGCTGGGAGATGTGGATGGACGAAGGCCAGGCACGAGCGGTGCGCCGCGCACAGCAAAGATAGCGACCGCGTGTCAACGATCATCGAAATCTTCCGGCCGTCCTCGCCGCAATTCCCCACGCTTGCCGCGTAGCGCGAGCTGGGGCGCGCGGCGCTACCAGCTTTGGGATCTCGAGATGATCCAGTCGACGGGGCCCGGTTCGTCCAAGTACTGAAAGCGGTTTGGGTTTAGTGCCAGCTCGCGATTAGCGAACAGCTCGAGCAGGCTCGAGACTCGGCGCCAGCGCGCCGAATCGAGTTTGCACCTGAACGACCGATCGGGCCCAGGGATGAGCTCCCCGCCCAAGGTGTGAATCGCTGGCCTGTGCGATCGGCGAGCACCGGCCAGCGTGACATTTACGGGCGCAGGTGACTTCCCCGGCGCCCGTGAAAACCGCCCCGGTGAAACCGAAGGCGAAGAAGAAGCCTTCCGCCACGGCGCGGAGGCTCGCCAAGGCGCTCCTGGCTTGCAGCGCAAGACGCCACGAGCGCCGCGACTGTGAAGCAAGGGCCATAAACGATTCGCCACAAAGCTCTCCTGTCTGCTCCTGCGGGAGACAGGAGATGAGCCCCCCAGGCGGGCCCCGAACCTATCGAGGCCCGAGCCTCGATCTACCTGCTCGCCACGGTAATAGTCCGAGCAACACCGCCGAGGCTTCTAGCGAACACCCTGTGTGAGACGACAAAGAGAGGAAGTTGCAACCGCGAAGAGATAAGGACTCAAGGACGTCTCCGTAAAAGAAACAATCAAGCGCGGCGTTGTTACTCTAACAGTAACAATCCTGGTGCTTGCCTCTAGGCTCGGCGCCGCCACGGCTGCGCTTGGGACTCCAGATAAAAGCGCGAGTGGTGCATGGTCGGTTGTGAGTGTGGCGAGCCCGAGTGTTTTTGGTGGCAGGAGAAGATGCCTACATCGTTACAGCCACCGACCCGCGGGCTCGAGTGCTTCCGCCCGTTCAGGCGCGTGACCACGGCGGGGCGCCCACTCAACTGACCAAGGAGCAACCGCCAAGACTCAAGAGCAGCTCACGCGAGCTCGTTGAGAGGCTGCCTGACCCATACCTTGAGCTCCTGGGAGCCAGCGAAGGGAGTCTCATCGGCAGCTGCGTGTGTGAGTGTCTCCTCAGGTGTGTCGGCAGGCGAGCGCGCATTGGCGTGTTTGGTGCAAGATGTGTGCATGGACGCGCGTGTGTCGCTCCGTCGTGGCGGGACGCTCGTCGGCGCGATCGCAGACCAGCTGCGCTCGCCGGCACCCACTCCGGTTGCAGGCGTAGGCCTCGCTTTAGTTGCAGCGGTACTCCGGCAGGCAGGGGCTGACGTCGCGCAGGTGCATATCGATGCGCGCAGCGATCCGTGGACGCCGACAGGGCTCTTGGTGGAGCAGGGCGCTGCGATGACCTGGCTCGCCACTGGCGACTCGTGGATCGCTACGCGGCGCGGTCCACACCTCGACGCAGCGCTACAGCTGCGGGTGCGAACCGGTGGGTGTGCACCCGCTCTTGATGGGACCGGTCCAACGTTCACCGCGGTCGCGCCGCACGACGGTCCGATCGAGCTGTGCTCGCTGTTCCCCGGCGAGTTGCGCGACGATGGTGAGCGCGTTAGCTACGACCGCACGATGCCGCGGGCGCTCTTCCGCGGCGGCTTCGATGTAGTGCTCGCGGTCTGGCCCAGCGGCAGCGATGTTGACGCGCGGCTGGCGCAGGCGGCCGCGCACGATCCGACTGGGCTCTGCCGTCGCGAGCTGCAGCGGATCCGTGCCCCGATTATGCCGCCTTCGGGGTGGCGGGCGCACGGTCATGTCCCGCTCGCGGGACTTCACCGTGAGCGTGACGGCGAGGTAGACGTTCACAGTCATGGGCGCGTCGAGATCGTCTGTCGGGAAGCGCGAATGCCATTGACGCAGACGCTCAGGCTGCGATGGCGCTGGCGCATGGATCAACTCCCGGCCAAGCGCGCCGAGGACACCCTCCTCACGCACGACTATATGTCGATCGCGGTCGAGTTCGACGACGGCCGCGATCTCTCCTACTACTGGAGTGTCGCGCTCCCGAACGAGACGAGCTACCGCTGCCCACTGCCGCACTGGCGCGAGCGCGAGTGGCATCTGGTGGTGCGCAGCGGCAGCACCGGGCTTGGGGAGTGGCACACCGAGGAGCGAGCGCTCGCGCGAGACCGCGTGGCAGCGATCGCGGGCGCCACACCAAGCGAGGTCCTCCGCGTGTGGCTGATCGTGACCTGCGCCTCCGCGGGCGGCGAGGCTCGCGGAAGCTACGCCGACATCGAGCTGACAGACGACGACACCACGATCCGCGTTCTATGACCGTCAGCGGTAATGAGACGCCCCTCGCTCACGCGGTGCGTATATGTGTTTGTCCGGCTCACGTGATCTGGTGCGCGAAGACGGTAGCTACGTCTACTTCATCGCCGGCGGTGTACTCGCACCCACAGCAACACCCAGAACTGCGAACTCAAGAGTGCTACCAGCGGGCTGCAACCTCTACCTCTCACACGAGGGCACCATCACACTCATCGCCAGGCTAGCGAAATCAGATATCAAAGATTGGGAAGTGGGACTCAATGAAGCGAATGTGACGCCTGAAGGTAGGTTTTTGGTGTTCACGAGTCATCGTGTGTTGACTGCGGATGACACGCGGTCGGAAGGTCCAGCACAGGTATATCGCTATGACTCCCAGAGCAGGGCACTCGTCTAGATCTCGATCGGAGAGGATGGATATAACAACAACGGGAACACCACAACCGGGGATGCGACGGCTACTCGTGCAGTCTTCGCGCTTCAGGCTGGGTTTGGTTCGGGAGGGCGGACCCAACCATGTCACACGACGGGAGCTACGTATTCTTCGAAAGGCCCGTAGGGATTGGCTCCTCATGCTCTGGATGATGTTCCGATTGCGAACACCGGCCTGTTCGCGCAAAACGTCTACGAGTATGAGAACGGCCACGTATACCTACTCTCCGACGGTAAAGACACCACGCCGTCCTCGAGCGTGCCTCTGCCGTACAGCTCATCGGTGCGACACCATCCGGCGAGAGCGTCTTCTTCGCTACCGACGACCGGCTCGTCCCACAAGACACAGACACGAGCCGTGACTACTACGACGCCCGCATAAACGGCGGATTCCCAACACCCCCATCTCCCAGCGTATGCGAAGGCGACGCCTGCCAGGGACCTCTATACCCGCCACCCATCTTCGCCACTCCCGCCAGCATCACATTCAAAGGGCCTGGCAACCTCCCACCCCCACCACCCACCCCTCCCAAACCAACCACTGCGCAGAAGCTCGCCCAGGCACTGAAAGCATGCCGCGCCAAACACAACAAACACCAGCGCGTTGCCTGCGAAAAGCGCGCTCACAAGCGCTACCCCAACGCAAAAAGAGCTCGCTAGTACACAGCGGGGACCTATCAGCTGAAGGTCGCGCTCACCGCGCCGGGCGCGCGCGCTGCACCGCAAACACAAGCTCAAACTCGAGCTGCACATCACCTACACGCCGACCAGCGCCAGCCCAACCACCGCCACGGTCACGCTCACCGTTTTCGCCTAGCGGCAGTGTCGCCGGCCAGTTCGTCGGAGCGCTCGAGGCGGCTGATGAGGATCCTCCGGGTCTCCCGAGCGGGTTGCGCGGCGGCGGCGCCGAGTGTTTACGCCGTCCTGAGATTGCGTTGTCCCGGCGAGCTGCCCAAGGAGTCCTTCGCAGGTGAGATCGCGGGCTCGCCGCCCGGAGCGCCGCGGCGCCTGGTCGGAGCGGTGGGATACGCGACGGTGGCCGGGGCGAGCTCGCCGTTCACCACTCCCTTCCAGGTAACCGACTGCGCGGGCTTGAAGTTCGCTCCCAAATCTACGGCGTCGCCGAGGGCGAGAGCAGCCGCAAGGACGGAGCGAGCCTCAGCGCGACGCTGTCCTACCCCGCGACCCCTTAGGGATCGGCCAGGCGACCTCCCGGGCCGGGATCCACAGCGTCAGAGTCGAACTGCCCAAGCGCTCCCGTACACTTCATCGCCATCCAGTAGGTCTGCACCGAAGCGACCTTTGCGCAGAATCCGGCGCAGTGCCCCGCGGCGTCCGTCGCCGGCAGCACCAAGGCGGTTACGCCGGTGCCGAGCGAACCGCTCATCGAGGGCGCTTGCGATTGAAGTGGCGGGGAAGCGTTCCGAGCCCTCGTCCTCGTACTACAGGGGCAGGGCATCCGCCTGGACCTCGTAGGCGACACGTTCATCTCCAAGCACGGCATCACGAGCTCCACGTTCAAGCAGGTTCCCGATGTCCCCGTCGGCAGCTTCGAACTGACGCTG
>DATBPE010000167.1:0-9597 GCA_036561505.1 Solirubrobacteraceae bacterium | reverse complement strand
ACGAATCCCTGAGCACAGGTCGTACGGCTGCGCCAGCGGGCTTCGAAGGCCTTGTCGAAGTCGCGTACCAGGACATCGGCTTCGGTGGTCTGGGTCTTGCCCTTGGTCAGCGATTCGGAGATCTTGGAGTCGAGCAGTTCGCCCTTGACCCGTCCCAGCAGGTCGCTCATCGTCTCCCCCGAGGAGGCCAGGAACTTATGAAACTCAGAAGACTTGGGGAAGTCCTTTTCCTTCAGTTCGTCTAGCCGTTCGTGCGCTTCTTCTCCAGAGACGGCCAGGTGCAGGTCGGCCGCTTCCGCGCGCACCCAGTCTGAAGAGATCAAATAGCCGAGCGCCTGGCGCTCCATCTGCACGTACTGGGCTTCGCACTTGGCCTTCAGCTGGGCGGCCGTCTGCTTGGTCTTGCCGTGCTGGAGCGACGAGACACAAGCCGTGTATTCGGGCGGCTTTGGCGCCGCGTGACTACCGGTGGAGGCGCTCAGGTTCGATGTCACCGACAGCCAGTGTTCGAAGCTTGCCATGGCGATCGGGGTGCCGGCGACAACCGCTATCGGCTGGCCGGTCGAGGTCGGGCTCCCTGCCCGGGGTGCTCCCAGCAGTTCGTTGCTCGAACTGGCACTCGAGCCCCCGCATCCGGCGAGGGCCGCCGCCAGCAGTAGAGAGCCCGCACCGGCAAGAGCCGTCCGTGAAACCGACCGCGCCATGTCGGCGCGGCTGACCTCGCCCTTTGCCCTCCGCGAGCTCACCGCCATCCGCCCCGCGAGAACTCGATGCGTTGACATACCTCCGGGCCTCAGCGACTGCGCGCGGGCGGACGGACGGCGCTCATTTGGTGGTGGATCCGGCCGCCGAGGAGCCCGTCTTTTTGGCGCTTTCCTGCAGGAATTTCACCACGACGGGATGGCACTTCGTTATCGCAGCTTTGTACTGAGAGCCTTTGGTGTCTACACCTTTGAGGCTCAACAGGGGGCCTTTTCCAGACGTGTTCGGTGGGGGTATTTTTATCCCGTTCTGGCGCAGGCAGTTGGCATATACAGTCAGCAGCTGGCGAAAGCGTGCGTTCTGGGCGGGTTTGACGACACTCGGATGAACGGGAGGATGAACGGGAGTCACACTCGAGGTTTTGGGGGTGGTGCTCGAGGGCGTACCCGCGGTGGGGGTCGACGCCGTGGCGGAGGGGGTCGAGGCGCTAGAGGTGAGCGTGGACTGCGATGTGGTGGCGCTCGTTTGGTTCGCCGGAAGCGTCACCGAGACGGTCGATGGTTTGCTAGAGCTGCCGCAGCCGGCAAGCAGCACCACCAGCGCGATCGATGAAAGGGCACTCGCTCCGGCAAAACGGGTATTGGTCCTAGACGCGTTGATCGTGTTGTGCATGGGCACTCTCCTCTGGGCTCTACTGATCGAAATTGTTTGCTTATTGACTGCGCTCATCTCCGGTTATTTCCCCGAGCTGGCGTTCTGTTCCTTGCACTTGGTGAGCGCCGCTTCCCTGTCGGCGAGTCTTTCGCTGGCTGGCTGACGCGGTATGCCATGCACCGCCGGGGGAAGTCGCCGCCGAATTTCGCGCATGGCACGCTCGACGCATACATGAACCGCCGCGGTGGGAGTAGTGGAAGCGCTTTGGACGCTCGGTGAGGCCTGCTCCCTGGTGGCGCTCGAGCCCGGTGAGCGTGGGGGGCTCACATGAGCGACTTCGCTAGAGCTAGAAGTACTCGAGGTGGTGCTAGTACTCGTAGTGGTGCTGCTCGCTGTTTCGTGCAAACCACCGCAGCCGGCGAGCACAAGTACACCGAGAGCACCGACGGCACACAGAACCCGCAGGCCCGGCAAGCCGCGTCGGCTATTTTCGCTACCCGTCTGACCCACCCGCGCCTCCTCTCGAACCTCTCACCGAACGACCGCGCGAGGCTATTGAGGCCGGCTAAAGCGCATCTAATATGTAGCTAAGCGCCGGCTTTGCGGTGGCAAGGGCATCCGTGCCCAAACCACTGCTTGCCTGGAACGTTTCGCTTCACGCCATGTGGCGGCAAGCTTTACGTCGCCATAGCAGACTGTCCCAAGCGAGCGCTAGCCTGGTCGAGATGCCTAGTCCTACCGAGATGAACTCCAAGGCCACTGGGCGGTGGCGGCTTTATTGGAAGGTCGCCGGTCGTCACCGCGGACCCACCTTCGGGGTCTTTGTCCTGAGGGGTTCGTCGGGCGCGTAGACAGGTTGGTGCTGTCCGTGCCCTGTGGGGTGAGGTGCGGGCCGCGCATTCAAAGCCGTCGTTTTGCTTTGGATTGCGTGGCCCGCAGGGTTTTGTCAGCGGCTGCACCTGGAAACGAAGGTGCGTCGTCTTTCTCTTGAAGCGTCGCCGCAGTGACGCTCGGATTTGCCGGCGCGGATACGTGGTGGGTGCCCGGCCAGCCACCCGTACCAACGCCAGTTGCACGTGGGTGCACTCGTTTGGATCTTGCATTCCTCGGCTCACTTGTACCCGAAGATGAGCGGCACGGTCTTGGTGACCGCCAGTCCTCCACGCGGGGTGTAGCTCAACCGGATGTGCGCACGGATACGGCCGTGGCGACGCACAGCGGTCGCTGCCCTGCCCTTGAGGCTCAGTTCCAGCGTGGTGCGACCGGCCTTGCTGGCGGTCACTTTCACGGTCTTGATCTCGCTCCCGCTCGCGGTGATTTTACCCGGTGATGGAAGATCTACCGTGATGATTCCCGTTACGCCACGACCCACCCGATTGAGAACCTGAAAGGTGGTTCTCGTTTGTACCCGTTGAGTCTTAAGTGTGCCCTGGGGCTTGGACTTTACGTTGATCATGCGCCCAAACTACGACCCGCTTGTGACGGCTTAGTCCCGCGGATGCACCGTCACCATCCCAAAACTATCCGGGGCCCTCTCAAACACTGATAATCGACAAAATGATATGCCCAGGAGGGATCACGATTTCCCTGCTGTGGGTCGATTTGTGGACCACTTTGACTTTCACCTGGCCAGACACGCGCGGGAACGTTAAGAAATGCGCCAAGACGGTGTCGGCGGAGATAAAAGACTGCGCGGCTAGGACTACTCTTGGGTCAGCACAGAGTGACCGTGCGCGGCGTGAACCCCGGGCTCCAGGCCCAGTCGTGCACCGACTCGCTGCAGTAGCGCGAGCAGATGCTCACGCTCGCTCTCATCGAGATCCGCGCACAGGTCACGCTCGTGAGCGACCGCCAGCACGAATGCGCGCTCGAGCAGTTGGCGTCCGGTGTCGGTGAGGTGCAGCGCCCGTGTACGCCGATCCTCCGGGTTGTGCCTGCGCTGGAGTAGCTCCCGCCTCTCGAGCGCGTCGACGAACGCGACCATGCGACTGGCGGGAATCTGCAGTCGCTCACCGATGGCCTGCTGGGACTGTCCTTCGGCGCCAGCAACAGCACGCAAGAGCGCGAACTCACGTGGCTCGAGATCGATCGGAGCGAGTATCTCTCGGAACCTGCGCGCGACCGTGTAGCCGATCGTCGAGAGGTTGAAGCCGACCGAGTGAAATGGGACGCTCGAGGCGGGCGTCGGGGCCACGTTCAGCGAGGATTCCTCCTTTGCTGAGCCCTCTGGAGTCGGTGCACCGCCTGAGATTTCGACGGCAGACCCATTTTCTTCAGATGCCGTCACAGCAGAATCATAGCCGACAATAACGATTTATGATATGAAATGTTCTGGTTGAAATCATTTTGATCACCAATTACTATGCTGGCCATGGCGAACATTTCTCAGAGCACTCGCGCCTTCCTCCTACCGACGGCGAAAATCTATCTGGGCGGGCAAATCGCCCGCATTTCTGAGGCTCTCAGCGCTCGTGCCTGCCACAGCCGCCTCGACCGAAGCAGGGCCGGATCGTGACCAGTCCGCAAGCCCAGAGCCCCAGGGACGAGCAGAACGGGATCGAGGTCGAGGGCCTCGTTAGAGATTTCAAGGGCGGAGTGCGAGCGGTCGACGGCATCGACCTGCGGGTCGCGCCGGGGGAGATCTACGGCTTTCTGGGCCCCAATGGCGCGGGCAAGTCCACGACGGTGCTGATGCTCACGACGCTGCTGCCGCCCACCAGCGGCCGCGCTAGCGTCGGTGGCTTTGACATCGTGCGCCAGGGCCCGCAGGTGCGCGCGTCGATCGGTGCCGCACTGCAGGAGGCCGCGCTCGACGCGATCCTCACAGGCCGCGAGCACCTGATGCTGCAGGCGACGCTGCAGGGGATGCCCAAGGCGCAGCGCACGCGCCGCGCCGGTGAACTGCTCGAGCGCGTCGGCCTTACCGAAGCCGCCGACCGGCGCGTCGGTGGCTATTCCGGCGGCATGAAGCGCCGGCTGGACCTCGCGCTCGCGCTCGTCCATAGCCCCCACATCCTGTTCCTAGACGAGCCCACGACCGGACTTGACCTGCAGAGCCGCAGCGCCCTGTGGGAGGAGGTCGCCCGCCTGGCCCGCGACGAGGGCATGACCGTGTTCCTGACGACGCAGTACCTCGAGGAGGCGGACGCGCTGGCCGACCGCGTCGGCATCATCGACCACGGCAAGATCGTCGCCGAGGGCACGCCGACACAGCTCAAGGAAGAGATCGGCAGCCCGACCGTGGAAGTCGTGCCCGCCGATCCGGGCGCCGGCGAGGCGCTCGTCGAGAAGCTCGCGAGCTTCGGCAGCCTAGCGCGCAACGGCCGCGGCGCCGTGACCGTGCAGCTACCCGGAGGCGAGTCGCAGCTGGCTGAGATCGTGCGCGCGCTCGACCAAGCCCAGCTGAAGGTAGCCTCGCTGGCGCTGCACCAGCCCTCGCTCGATGACGTTTTCCTGGCCAAGACCGGGCGTAAGCTCGAGGGCGCCGGCGAGGATCCCGATGAGCGCCACCCCTAACGCCTTCTCGCTGTCGGCTCCGAACCTGTTCGAACAGATCGGCGCGGTCGCCCGGCGCTCGGTCATGCGCACGGTGCGACAGCGCGCCCTGCTCGTGTTCCCGTTGCTGTTCCCGCTGATCCTGTTCGCGATCAACGGCAGCGCGCTCGGCGCCGCGACGCGGATCCGCGGCTTCCCGCCGGTCAGCTACCGTGACTTCGCGCTGGCGGTGCCGTTCATCCAGGGCGCGCTGTTCGTCGCCGTCAGCACCGGCACCGATCTTGCGCGCGACATCGAGTCCGGCTTCTTCGATCGCCTCGCACTGACGCCGCTGCGCGGCAGCGCCCTGCTTGCCGGGCAGCTCGGCGGCTCGGTCCTCGTCGCCTGCATCCAGTCGCTCGTCTACCTCGCCGTCGGCGTTGCCAGCGGCGTCGGGATCGCCAGCGGCTTCGGCGGCGCGCTCGTGCTGCTCGCGCTGTCGATCCTGATCGCCTTCGGCTTCGCCGGGCTAGGCGCGCTGCTAGCGCTGCGCTTCGGCACCGGCGAAGCGGTGCAGGGCTTCTTTCCGCTGATGTTCGTGACGGTGTTCCTGAGCTCGTCGAGCCTTCCGCGCAATCTGATCAAGGTCTCCTGGTTTCACGAAGTCGCGACCTACAACCCCGTCTCCTACCTGATCGAGGGTGTCCGCAGCCTGATCATCACCGGCTGGGATGGCCAGGCGCTGGCGCTCGGCTTCGGCTTCGCCCTGCTGCTCAGCGTCCTGACGCTCGGCTTCGCCGGGGCCACGATGAAGAACCGGCTGGTGCGCACATGAGGCGCTTTGCATACGTTGCCAAAGGCGTCGCCTGGCGCTCGGTCCACAACACGCTCGTCAACCCGGCGATCCTGCTGCCCTCGTTGATCTTCCCGCTGTTCTTCCTGGCGGCGTTCGCCGGAGGCCTGTCGCGGATCTCTGACATCCCAAACTTCAACTACAAGCCCGGCTACACCGCCTTCCAGTTCGCCTTCGTCTTCCTGCAGTCGGCGGCATTCGGCGGAGTCTTCACCGGCTTCGCCATTGCCCGCGACTTCGATTCGGGCTTTGCCAGGCGGCTGCTGCTGACCGCGCCGCGGCGAAGCGGAATCATCGCCGGCTACGCACTCGGGGCACTCGGGCGCTGGGTGATTACGGCCGTGGTGATCACCCTCGCCGCGCTGCTCGCGGGGATGAACCTCTCCGGCGGCGGCATCGAACTGGCCGGGCTGGTCGGCCTCGGCATCATGATGAACCTCGGCTCGGCGCTGTGGGCATGCGGCGTGGCGATGTTCCTGCGCACCGAACAAGCCGGAGCGCTGATCCAAATGCCGGTGTTCATCGTCCTCTTCCTCGCACCCGTCTACGTTCCGCTGCGGCTGTTGACCGGGTGGATCCACGCCGTCGCGCGTCTGAACCCGGCCACCGCTACCCTCGAAGCGGCGCGCGGGCTGATCGCCGGCTCGCCGACGAAGGTCGCGCTGTCCTTCGCCCTGCTCGCCGCCGGCGCGCTGCTCACCGCGCTGTGGGCTCGCCGCGGACTCGCCTCCGCCGAGCGCGCGGGCTAGGCGCGGGCTCACGCCTTAGCGTGCTACCCGACGGGTTGCTCCGGCGCCAGCGCCCCGACAGCTAGCGCAGTCCGATCTAGCTCCATTTCACCCACTTCGAGGGTCACCCAGTGACGCCCGCCGCGGGGCACCGTCAACCCGATCTTCTGGGCGACGAGGTTGATCACCGAAACTCCCTGGTCGGGGTCCTCGGGTATCTCCGGTAGCGCCAGCTTGCCCTGCATCAGCACATCGACGGCCACACCGTCCTCCTGTACGAGAGCGATCGTCAGCTGCGACTCGGTGGCCTTGTCGCCGGGCTCGAGCACAAGCGTCACGAGCACGCCGATAGTCGGGTGGATGTGGGGAAACTGGTGCGCTTGGATGCGCTCGAGTCCCGCCCCGTGCAGAAAGTAGATCCCCTCGCCGCCGACCGCGTCGGCGAGTATGAAGTTGCGCACCCTCACCTCGAGATCACCACCGGCGCCATCGGGAAACTATCGCCACAGCCATCACTGTGGCGGGTTGTGGGCAGCGACATTGATGGCAAGACGATCCAGTTCTCTATCGTCGAATGAAAGAGTCACCCAATACACCCCGGGCTGAGGAAAATGAAGACCGGCGCAATTGCCGACGTAGGTAAGAACCAGCGGATCGCTGCCGCCGGGTTGCTTCGGGAGCTCGATGCTGCTTTGCACGAGCATCCCCCGCGCTTGGCCACTGGAGTCTCGCAGCTCGACCTGAAGGTCGTGGGCGCCGTCGGGATCCTGCTGCTCGCGAACCAGCGTCAGATACACACTGATAGTCGGGTGGGTATAGGGGAAGCGCTGGACGTTCAGCCCGGTGAACCCGGCTCCGTGGATGTAGTGATAGCCATCCGCACCGCCGATCGCCTCGGCGAGCATGAAGTTGCGAACCCTCACAACCGACCCGGCCGCCCAATTGTCCTCTCACACGAAGTCATCTGATCAGAGAAGCATGCTAGCGAACCACACTTTCTCAAGGCTGAAAGCGTGGTGTCCAATGGCCTCACAGCTTTATCACTGATCCGTCACAGTCCTGTCACTGCTTGGTCCAAATTTGGGGTTATTCCGTGAAGTTAACACCACCGGATTACGATTTGGGCACATTGCGCTAACACCTGTCACGGTCGTGCGCCAATGCGCGTCGGTGCTTCAGATCCCGGTGAGACGAGGTGGTGGCTTGCCTTGATGAGACCTGGGTGGGACCGAGAGGCCTGTCGAGTGCCCTCGATCCACTCGGTTGCTCTAGGGCAGCGGATTTCGGCGAGATCTTCAATGGGGGTGCTGGCTGGAGCTAGGTGCCGTTAGGACCCAAGGCAGCCAACCCCGCTCGCGGGCGACAGCGCACGAAAGCAACGCCGGCGCCAGATGTCGATACATATGAGGGTGCCGCGGGGCAGGCCGCTCGCCGCGGCACCCTCGAAGGGTGGGACACCCGTTGATGGCACCCAGCCCTCCCTCAGGCGCCACCGGAGAGGTTGTGAGCAGCGCCCAAGCGTTGGATCGGACCCTGGGCCAAAGCAGACGACCCCCAGTCCTTTTCGTAGCTAAGCAATCACGAACCTCGACAAACCATCCCCCTCGCGTGTGCAAGCGCACACATCTGACGTACTTACCCTGACGTGCAATATAGCCGCTGGCGAGACAAAAAGCAGCCTCAAAAACCAGGCTTATTGCGCGTTTTGCGTGACCCTAACGCCCGCTGATCAACCACGGCTAAAGAGACCCCCGATAGACGGTCATCGGCCTGGCTGACCCAAAGGATCGGACTCGGGCCGGCGGCGCGGAGGATCAGGGGCGATCTGGCGCCTGACCGTATGCCGGCTATCCGCGGCGCAATCAGCCTGGGTCAGTGTAGGAGAACATTTTCAGAATCCGAAATCGGCGCGATAGTCATTGCGTCCATCTCCCTAAAGCGACACGCGCGGCGGCAGAAAGTCGCAATTGCGACGGCGGCGGCCTTGGCTCGGCGCTTAGGAGCGTCAAAGCGCCGAGGCGACCGGCTCACAGCACGTGTGACGAACCGGTCGCTCTGGTACGTAGTTAGTGTGATGAGAAGGACTTCGAGCCCAGCCACCGCCGGACCGGCCACACGAGCAGCACTTCGCGGTTGTCTGGACGACACTGCCTTCGACGCGCTTTTCCGCGACTGCGCTGCTGACCTGCACGGATACGCAATCTCGCTGCTGGGCAGCAGAGCCTCGGCCGAAGACGTGACGGCATTGGCGTTCGAGCGGCTATATCGCACCCGGTCTCGATTCGACAGTGGCCGAGGAACCCCCAGGGCTTGGCTGTTTGCGATCGCACGCAACGCGGCGCTCGACGAGCTGCGCCGCCTTCGCCGCCAGCCACAAGGGCAGTTCAGCCCAGAGTCGCCCACGAGCCCTCCCGAAGCGCCGGGAGCCGCCGGCACAATCGACCAGATCGAGCGCCGCGCCGCTATCCGCGACGCGCTCGCTGGCCTACCGCCGCGTGAGCGAGAGGTCGTGCTGCTGAAGTTCCACGGTCAGCTCTCAAACGCTGAGCTTGCGCAGGCGCTCGACATCAGCCAGTCCAACGCCGGTACCCGCCTTCACCGTGCGCTAGCCCGGCTGCGCGACGCGCTCGCTGAGTACGACCTACAGGAGATCGCATGAGGATCATTCCGTTCCCCAACCAGCGCGAGAGAGATCTCCAGCGGGCCTGGCTGAGTGACCTGGAGACGGCGTTGCACGGCGACGGCCCGAATGGCCAGAAGTGGTCCCAGCTACGCGAAGACGTGCGCGCGCTGGCAGCGCCGATGACCGTCGAGTTCGAGCGCCAGCTCAGCGAGCGAATCGTCGAGCGGGAGGAACGCTCTGCCCCCAAACAGCCGCATCGTCGATTGGGCAGGTTGCGTCCAACTGTTCCAGCGTTCGCTGCCATGTCGGTAGCGTGCATGGTGATCGCGGCGGTGCTGATCGCGGCACCCTGGCGAGAAGCCGGTCATACGGCCGGGAGCTCCGCAAAATCGTCTTCCGCTTCTGCGCGCGCGGATCATCTTGGCCCAGCGTTTGGCCAGGC
The DNA here is from genome assembly GCA_036561505.1 of Solirubrobacteraceae bacterium. Taxonomy (GTDB): domain Bacteria; phylum Actinomycetota; class Thermoleophilia; order Solirubrobacterales; family Solirubrobacteraceae; genus Palsa-744. The sequence goes on along the minus strand of DATBPE010000167.1, from coordinate 121 downwards.
TGAAAGCGTCCCACCGGCAGGCGCGATCCACGCGGCTAAAAGCGCCGTGGCGCAACCCAGCGCTTCGGCATCTGCGGGCGCGGCCGCGAATGCGCCCGTTGTTGTGAATGGGGCGGCTGCG
>DATBPE010000166.1:0-30149 GCA_036561505.1 Solirubrobacteraceae bacterium | reverse complement strand
GTGTGACCTTCGGTGGGGTGAAGCTCTATCTCCTGCGAGCCGATCTCGCAGAAGCCGGGAACCTCCAGCGCCTGTACGGAGCCGAGTGCCAGCGCTCGCGGCGGGTGCAGGTAGTGCTCTTCATCGAAGGCTCGCAGCTGGCGCTGTGGAGCGCCGGGGGTGGCGCGCATCCGCGCCACTGTGCTCGGCGAGCAGCCAAGCGCGGCCTGCGGGAAAGCCAGGCGGCCGAGCAGGTGGTCCCAGTCGGCGTGTGTGGCCAGCAGCCCGCTGAAGGCGAACCCCGCGCGCTCCAAGAGGGCGGGTAGCGCCTCCAGCTCTTCCGGTAGGACCGGTGAGTCGATCACCAGGCACTCCTGACCGTGGCGGACCGCCACACAGTTGCTCTGCCAGATGGCGCTGGTGGCGAGCAGCACGTCAGGATGCAGGGCTAGCGCCCGCACCGACTCAGGTGACGCCGAGGAGTTTGGCGGCCTCTTTGAGGCTGCTCACTTCAGCGGTCGGCTTCTTCTGGGAGGAGTCGAGTGTCTCCTTGTTGCGGTTGACCCAGATCACCGGCACGCGGGCCTTCACGCACGGGGCGACGTCGTGATGGTGACTGGAGGCAACGTGCACCCAGCCCTTCTTGCCTCCGACACGCCGCGCGCACTCGGTGAAGTGAGCGGGGTCTGGCTTGTATGAGCGGACCTGCTGGGCTGTCACGACCAGGTCGAAGTCGATCGCGATATGCCGGCGGGTCTGACCGAGCAGCTTGTCGTCGATGTTCGAAAGCAGACCAAGCTTGTATTTCTTGGCTAGCTTCTGCAGCTGGGTGTTGGTTTCCTTGAAGGGCTTCCAGCGCTGGATCGAGTCGGGCAGAAAGCCCGAGCGAGAAGGTTCAAGGGGCCACTCCAGCCGTTTTGCGATCTCCACGACCGTTCGTCTGAGAACCTCGGCATAGAGCTCGTAGGAGCCGGCCTCGACTTCGCGTGAGATCTCGTGGAAGAGAGCGATCAGCTCCCCGCGCTCGACCAACTGAAACCCATCGCGAGCCGCCTCTTTGACGAAGGCGTCGTAGATGCCCTCCTCCCAATCGATCAGGGTTCCGTAGACATCAAATGTGACAAAGGTGACGTTCTTTGGGATCGGCATCGGGCAGGCATTATGCCCTGCCGATGGCGTTGCGCGCTCTGCGGCTCGTTTCGGTTAGAGTCCCGCGCCGTCAATGGACCTGCTCGAGTATCAAGGCAAGCAGCTGTTCGCCCGTCACGGCCTGGAGGTCTCGCCTGGCAAGGCGGTCACTAATGTCGAGGACGCTGTCGCCGCCGCAAACGAGATCGGCTATCCGGTCGTGGTCAAGGCCCAGGTGCTGATCGGGGGGCGCGGCAAGGCCGGAGGCGTGAAGCTGGCGGCCGACGAGGCGCAAGCGCGCCAGCACGCCAGCGACATTCTTGGCCTGGACATCAAGGGACATCTCGTGCGCACCGTCTGGATCGAGCACGCGAGCGATATCGCCAGCGAGTATTACGCCTCAGTGCTGCTCGACCGCCAGGCCAAGGCGCCGCTTGTGATGTTCAGCGTCGAGGGCGGCGTGGACATCGAAGAGGTCGCCGAGCAGACGCCCGAGAAGCTGATCCGTCACCACGTCGACCCGCTCGCGGGCCTGTCGCGCGCAGAGGCCATACAGATCGCCACCGACGGCGGAGCCGACGCCGACGTGGTCGAGGGTGTCGCCGACGCGCTCGTGGCGCTGTATGAGGTGTGGCTGGCCGAGGACGCCTCGCTGGCGGAGATCAACCCGCTGATCGTCACCCCAGAGCGCAAGGTCAAGGCACTGGACTCCAAGATATCCCTCGATGACAACGCGCTCTACCGCCACCCCGAGAACCAGGATCTCTCCGATCGGGAGAACGAAGACCCGATCGAGCGCCGCGCCAAGGAACAGGGTGTGCAGTATGTGGCACTCGACGGCGACATAGGCATCCTTGGCAACGGCGCGGGTCTGGTGATGTCGACACTCGACGTGGTAGCCCAGGCGGGCGGCTCACCCGCCAACTTCCTGGACGCCGGCGGCGGCTCAGACGCGGCCAAGGTCAAGCAGGCGGTGGCGCTGATCCTGTCCAACGAGGCGGTCAAAGCGGTGCTGTTCAACATCTTCGGCGGGATCACGCGCTGCGACGAGGTCGCCAACGGCCTGATCGCCGCGTTTGAAGAGATCAAACCGTCGGTGCCGTTCGTCGTGCGCCTGGACGGAACCAACGACGTGCAGGGACGAGAGATATTGCAGCAGGCCGCGCTGCCCAACGTGCACAGCGCACGAACGATGAACGAAGCCGCGGAGAAGGTCGTGGCGCTCGCGAAAGGTCACAGCTGATGTCGGTACTGATCGATGAAAACACGCGCCTGGCGGTCGCCGGCATCACCGGTCGCGAGGGTTCCTTTCACACGCTGAACAACCGCTCCTACGGCACCAATGTGGTGGGCGGCGTCACTCCGGGCAAGGGCGGGCAGGACGTGGAGGGCATCCCCGTCTTCGACGACTGGGCACAGGCGATGGCCTCCTCGCAGCCGAACACGGCGATGATCTTCGTGCCGCCGCGCTTTGCCGCAGACGCGATCCTCGAGGCGGCGCGCGCCGGCGTGGAGCTCGTGATCGCGATCACCGAGGGGATCCCCGCGCACGACGAGCTGCGGGTCTACAACACGCTGGCTCAAGACCACCCGGGGACACGACTGATCGGCCCCAACTGTCCCGGGATTCTCTCCCCCGGTAAGGCGAATGTCGGGATCATCCCGGCGTCCTTCTTCAAGCAGGGAAACGTCGGCGTGGTCTCGCGCTCGGGCACGCTGACCTACCAGATCGGCAACGAGATCGCCCAGGCCGGATTCGGCTGCAGCTCGATCGTCGGCATCGGCGGCGATCCCGTGCCTGGATCCTCCTTCGTGGACATCATCGAGCTCTTCCAATCCGATGATCAGACCGAGCTGATCGTGCTCTCGGGCGAGATCGGCGGCTCCGCCGAGGAAGAGGCCGCCGAGTTCATAGCCGAGTCGGTGAGCAAGCCGGTTGTGGCCTACATCGCTGGCTTCACCGCTCCAGCGGGCAAGCAGATGGGGCACGCGGGCGCGATCGTCTCTGGATCATCGGGTACCGCTCAGGCCAAGGCCAAGGCCCTGGAAGAGCGCGGCGTACCCGTCGGGCGCACCCCGACCGAGGTCGCCGAGATAGCGATCGGGATCCTGGGCGGCGCCCCGGCTCACAGCTCCTGAGCAACTCGATAGCGGCGATTCCTCGAGGGCCGCTTTGACGCAGCGCCCCGGCGATCGGCAACATATGTCCGCCGCGGATGAGTTCATTTGTTTATTGGCGCTGCCGGCGCGAGTAGCATTATGGTGCTCAATCCCACTTCGATGTCAATGACCGACACCCCTTCCAGTGGCGCCGAGCCCGACTTCGGCAGTCCACCACGCCAAGCTTCCCAAAGCACCGAGCCGGTGCAGGCGTCCGCCGCGCAGTCCCCTGCTCCCAGCCAGCCGGCCCAACTCACGAGCACGCTCGCCGATCTAGAAGGCAAGCTTCAGGAGCTCAAACAGGAGCTGAGCGCGTTTGGGCAGGAGCACGCCACCGAGCCGCCGAGTTCGGCGCAGGCGTTTGCCGCACAGCAGCCCGTCGAAGAGCCCCAGCCATCACTCGTGGATGCGCCGCCGTCCTTCGAAGACCCAGAGCCCGCCGAGTCCGGGGCGAGGTTGATCGATGAACAGTCAGCGATCCCACCCGAGCTCCCCGACGAGCAGGCCGCCGAGGACAGCCAGCAGAGCGAACCGATCGACCAGCCGACACAGCCGGATGACCCTCGCGGCGAGGAGCGGCTCGCGCCGTCGCTGATCGTCGAGCTTTTGAGCTTCCGCGAGCGACTGGAGCGCTCCAGTCGCGAGCTGATCGAGGACTACAACCAGCTGTTGGGCGGCTACCTGCAGGAGCGCGCGCAGTCCTCGGGCTCCCCGGCACCGGCCGCCGAGCACGGTCCCGTCGAGCCGCCGAGCACGGCTGGCGATCCGGACCCAGACCCAGACCCAGACCCCGAGCCCTACGCCCCCCAGCCACCCGACTTTGAGTTCTCCCCGGCGCCGCAGAGCGCGCATTCAAACACCAACGGAGGCCAATTCCAGGCGCCCGTGAGCGAGTCGCCCGAGGAGCTGGTGCGATTCGACGGCCACGTCGAGCTCGGCGTCGGGCCGTTCTATGACATCGCCTCTCTGAGCTTGTTCGAGAGCCAGGTCGCGAGCTTGCCCAACGTGCTCGAAACCGCGGTCCGCCGGTTCGAGGCGAGCCATGCCGTACTGGATCTGCATCTGGCCGCCCCGGTGGCGCTGGTGCGCGAGCTGCGCCTAGTGCTAGGGGCCGGTTTCACGGTACGCCAGGCTTCCGGCAGCCGCCTGGCCCTGACCTTCGACGAATCCTGACGGTGGCCCGGTTCGGTGTCTGTGCCCCGCGCGGGAGCGGCGTGATCCCAACGCTACCCCTTACGCGCAGCGCGTAAGCTTCCCTGCCATGCCCTACTCCACGATCTCCTTCGCACGCGGAGCGCCGTCGCTTGACATAGTCGACGTGGACGGCCTGCGCGACGCCGCCGTACGCGCCTTCGAGAGCGACCCGGCCGGGACGACCGCCTACGGCACCTCGGTCGGCTACCCCCGGCTGCGCAGCTGGATCGCCGACCGTCACGGCGTTGAGCCCGAGCGGGTGCTCGTCACGAACGGCTCGATGCAGGCCGACGCCTTCCTGTTCGAGCAGCTGGTGCGATCGGGCGACGAGGTGATCGTCGAGCGACCCACGTATGACCGCACGCTGCTCTCGCTGCGCCAGCGCGGCGCGCGGGTGCACCCTGTGCAGCTGGATCCCGACGGGATCGACACCGACGCCCTCGAGCGTCTGCTGACCGACGGCGGTGCCCAGCCAACGCTGGCGCACATCATCCCCAACTTCCAGAACCCGGCCGGCTACACACTCAGCGCCCACAAGCGCCAGCGCCTACTCGAGCTCGCCGCCGAGCACGGCTTCGTGATCTTCGAGGACGACCCCTACGTGGAGCTGCGCTTCAGCGGGGAGACGCTGCCGAGCATGCTCTCGCTCGACCCCGAGCGGGTCGTCTACGCGTCGTCCTTCTCAAAGACCGTCTGCCCGGGGATCCGCGTCGGCTATCTCGTCGGTCCGGCCGAGCTGATCGTCTCCGTGGCGCAGCTGGCGACCAACACCTACATCTCCCCCAGCATGGTCTCGCAGTCGATCGTCTATGAGTTCTGCGCCTCCGGCGCGATCGAGCGTTCGATCGAGACCGTCAAGGCGGCTTTGGCCGAGCGGGCGGGCACGCTGGCCCAGGCCCTGCGCCGCGAGCTGCCGGACGCTTCCTTCGTCGAACCGCAGGGCGGCTACTTCATGTGGGTGACGCTGCCCGAGGGGACAGACGTGCACGCTCTCTTCGGAGCGGCAGCCGAGCTCGGCGTGTCGTTCGTGAAGGGCACCGATTTCCTGCTCGAGGGTGGCGAGAACACGTTGCGTCTGGCCTACTCTGGCGTTACACCCGAGCAGATCGACGAGGGCGTGACCAAGCTGGCAGAGGCTTACCGCTCGCTGTAGCGACCGTCAGGCGTCGAGCTCGAGCTTCAGCTCACACATGTCCACGGAGCCGCGGACTCCCGGAGTCTCGGCGGCGTCCATCGCCGCCATCACCTCGGCGCCGGCGTCCATGTCCGCCGCCGTTGCGAAGTACTGAAGAATCACCGCTGTGCCTTGAGCCTCGTCGGATAGGACCGTCAATCCGGTGGCGCGCACGCCCGGAGGCGGTCCGTCGGACTCCTTGATGCGCGCGAGCAATGCCTCGATCCGCTCAACGCTCACATCGGTGAACCTCACAACACGCACATACATGGCCGGCCTCCTCTGCTTCGGTGGGCCCAAACATACACCGAAGCAACGTGCAGGTGAAGAATTACCGCCCGTAGCGCTGCCCGAGCACCAGCTGCTCAGGCAACGCCGTGCGCGGCGGCGGCGAGGGGTCGGCGACGACTGAGACCGTCTCGGCGACGCTGCGCGTCACCGTGCAGGCTTGCCCGTCGGCGCTCAGTAGAACGACCTCGGTTTCATCACCGCTGGCAAGCGTGCCCTCGAGGCCCGGATGAAGACCTGAGTCCTTCAGGTAGTGCAATAGGTCCTCAGCCTCGTTCTCGAAGCGCAGCACGCGCACCGAGGCACCCGGTGCCACATCCGATAGGGGCACTCCCTCCTCGCGTGTGCCGAGCGTGATCGGATGGCCGTGCGGGCAGGTGTTGGCCTGGCCGATCGCCGCCATCATGCGCTCCTCGAGCACTGGTGACATCGCGTGCTCCAGGCGCTCTGCCTCCTCGTGCACCTCGTCCCATGGGACGCCCAGCACATCGGTCAGGAAGCGCTCGATCAAGCGGTGACGACGAACGATCCCTTCGGCCTGGACACGGCCGGCGTCGGTGAAGTGAATCGTCTTGTCCGCCGCGCGCTCGACGTAGCCGTCACGCTCCAGGCGCCCGATCATCTCGTGCACGGTGGGCGGCGAGAGCTGCATCGCGCGGGCCACGTTCGCGGCGGTCATCCCCAACCCGGCCTCGGCCAGCCAGAACAGGATTTGCAGGTACTCCTCCTCGGCGACGGTCGCGCTCTCGCTGGTCATCTGAGGATGATGCTAATACAAGGATCAAGCGCCACGTGCCCGTGGATCACGTGCGCAGCTGATCAAAGGCACAATCGCGCGGGTTCTTGTCATCGCGCCAGCGTCTGAGCTTGGCGCCGTGGCGGATACGCCCGGCGGAGACGTGGTCGAAGTCGATCTCGATCACGAGCTCGGGGCGCAGTGCAACCCACTCGAGCGACCGCCCGGAGCTCCAGCGGCTGGGGTCGGCAGAGCCGCGCTCACCCGTCTCATATTTGCCCAGAAAGCCAACCAGCCGGCGCTTCTCGGAGGCGGAGAGCCCCGAACAGTGGCCCACGACACGCAGATCGTCTCCGTCGTAGAGGCCGAGTATCAGCGCGCCGACGGTGTCGGGCTCCTTGCCCGGACGCCAGCCCACCACAACGGTGTCGATCGTACGAACACGCTTGACCTTGACCATCCCCTTGCGCTCCCCGGGAAGATATGGCGCGGAGCGCTCCTTGGCGATCGTTCCCTCGGCGTTCTGGAGCCAATACTCGGCCTGAGCGGGAGTCTCGACCGTCTGCATCAGCTCGAGCGGCGCGGCGGCAAAACGCTCGTCTGCGAGCAGGCGCTCGAGCTGCCCGCGACGCTCGCTGAAGGAGACCTGAAGCAGCGACTGGTCTCCTTCCCCGAGCAGGTCGAAGACGACATACACAGCCGGAGTTTCGCTTGCCAGGAGCTCTATGCGTGAGGCCGCAGGGTGGATTCTCTGCCCGAGCGCGTCGAAGTCCTCCGCCCCGTCGCGGCGCACCACGATCTCGCCGTCGAGCACATAGCGGCCGGGGGGCAGGACCAGCTCGGGGAAGTAGCGTCCCAGCGGCTTACCGTTTCGCGACTGCAGGAAGAGATCCTCGCCGTCCTGGAACGCCAGGCAGCGAAAGCCATCGAGCTTCACCTCGTATATCCACTGCGCTCCTGTGGGGAGCGTCTTGCGTGACAGCGCGAGCTGGGGCGCAAGCGGAGGTGCGAGCGCCAACGTCATCGCGACTTGCTCTGCTTGCCTCGGCGCTGCTTGCCGGCGCTACGCGCTGGCGTCTTGCTGTCCGTCGGACTCTCGCGCGAGCGGCTCGGCTGCACTCGTTTTGGCTCGCCCTTCTGCTTGGCGAAGTGCGGCGGCCAGGGAGCGTCGCCGAGACCGTCGTGCTCGTCGCGGTCGGCGAGCTCCAGCAGATCACCGAGCGAACCGGGGTGCTCGTCGATCTCCGCCGAGGGATCGCCGCGCTCACGCAGGCGACCGGGAACGGTGTCAAGGCGCAGCTCACGAGGGTCGACGTCGGCCACCTCCTCCCACCGAAGCGGTGTGGAGACGAGCGCGTCGGGTACCGCACGAACGGAGTAGGCCGAGGCGACCGTGCGGTCGCGGGCATTCTGGTTGTAGTCCACGAAGACGCCCTCGCGTTCCTCCTTCCACCAGCGGCTGGTCGCCCGGCCGGGCATGCGTCGCTCGACCTCGCGCGCGAGCGCCAGCGCGGCGCGACGGACCTCGCGGAAGTCGTGAGCCGGCTCGATCCGTACGAGCACGTGCATCCCCCGAGAGCCCGAGGTCTTGGGAAAGCCCAGCAGACCGTGCCCGCTGAGCACATCGCGCACACACAGAGCGACCTCGCGCACCTCCGAGAACGGGACCTCGGGACCGGGATCGAGGTCGACGCGCAGCTCGTCGGGGTGATCCAGGTCAGAGCGGCGTACCGCCCAGGGGTTCCAGTCGATCACACCGAGGTTGACACCCCAGAGCAGGTGCGCCGCGTCGTTTGCCACCAGCTCGCGCGCGTGGCGTCCGCTGGGGAAGGTCACGGTGGTCGTCTGCAGCCACTCCGGCGCGGAGTCCGGGACACGCTTTTGAAAGAACGGCTCGCCCGCCACCCCGTCGACCCAGCGCTTGAGTACCGTCGGGCGCTCGCGCAAATGAGCGACGACCTGCTGCTCGCACTCGATGTAGTAGTTGGCCAGATCGAGCTTGGTGATGCCTCTGGCGGGAAAGAACATCTTTTCGGGGTTTGAGAGCGTCAGCTCCCGCCCGCTCGAGGAGAGCGTGATGCGCTGCTTGTCGTCGGCCATCCTCTGAAAGGATGACTGACCGTGATCTCAGACACCGTGCTGGTAGCACCCGACGCCTTCAAGGGCACACTTTGCGCACCCCGGGTGGCAGCGGCGATCGGACGTGGGCTGCGCTCGGGCAAGCGATGGCGCACAGATCTGTGCCCGATAGCCGACGGCGGCGAAGGAACGATGCGGGTGCTGCTCGATCAGCTCGGGGGAACCGTCCACACCGCCACGGTCGATGACCCGCTCGCCCGCCGCGTGAACGCCCGCTTCGCTCTGCTCGGCAACGGCGACACCGCGGTTCTGGACGTGGCCGAGGCGAGCGGTCTCAGCCGGGTGCCAGAGGCCAAGCGCGACGCGTTCTCCGCCTCATCCACCGGCACCGGCGAACTGATCCTGGCGGCGCTGTCCGCTGGCGCGAACACTGTCCTGGTGGCCGCCGGCGGCAGCGCCAGCACCGACGGTGGCGCGGGCGCGATCAAGGCAATCGAGCGCGGCGGCGGACTAGGCGGCGCTTCGCTTGTGGTCCTCTGCGACGTGCGCAGCACCTTCGAGTCCGCGGCCGCATTGTATGGGCCACAAAAGGGCGCCGATGAGAGCACCGTCGTGCGTCTGCAAAGACGCCTGGGGCGTCTGGCCGCGCGTCTGCCCCGGGACCCGCGCGGAGTCCCGATGGGCGGCGCCGCCGGGGGACTGGCGGGAGGTCTGTGGGCCGCCTTCGGAGCTCAGCTGAGCGCGGGGGCACCATATCTGCTGGACGCGGTGGACTTCGACAGACGCATGCGCCAAGCGCGGGCTGTCGTGCTCGGCGAGGGACGCATCGACCACGGCACGCTGGAGGGCAAGGCGGTGTTTGAGAGCGCCACTCGCGCGCGCCAGGCCGGGGTGCCGGCCTATGCCGTGGTGGCCACCAACGCGCTCGATCCTTTCCAGGCGCGCATCATGGACCTGCAGGTCATCCTCGAGGCGGGCGACGAGCGAGCGCTCACGGCGGCCGGGCGCAAGCTCACACGGCTGCTGTAGTGGCCCCGCCGGCGAGCGTTCGGGCCAGCTCGTACACCAGACGGGTCGCATCGGCGACCGTGCCGTAATTCAGGTTTGAGGGCACGTCGCTGGGCAGGTGGTAGTTGGAGGGACTGCGCCACTGGTTGATCGACACGAGCGTCGCGATCGGATAGCCGGCGCGACTGGGAATGATGCTGTCGGTCGACGCGCGCGCACGAAAGCCGCGCTCCAGTGAAATCGACAGTCGCCGCGCACAGTCGCTGAGCTGCTCGCGCAGCCACGAGCCCGCATACTCCTCCATCCACACCGGACCCTCGGCCTCGAGCATCACCAGCTGCGGCGAGCCGACGGTGTCGAGGTTTACGAAGCATGTGCGCTTGGGATCGAGCTCGTGGCGGTGGCGGGCCAGGAACGCGCGCACACCGTCCTGGAGGGTCTCCTCGGCACCGCAGGAGACCAGCAGCACTCTCAGGCCTGCTATCGGCTGCTCGTTGAGTCGCTGCGCGAGGACCACCAGCGCCGCCACGCCAGAGAGGTTGTCGTTGGCACCCTGAACGGTCTGGCTGCGCCACACGTCCGCCACCAGGGCACTGCCAAGCGCCCCGATCGCCAGGCCGGCCTTGGCCGGCGCCGCACGACGACCAACCGCTCCGGCGATCGTGCACAACGGCCCGGCGAGTCCGATCCACCACTGCGGCAAAGGCGTCTTTGTCCGCTCGAGCAGCCGCGGCGCCAGCTCGTGGATGCGGCGCTGCAGGGTCTGGTCGAAGATCAGACCGGTTTGGGGTGCGTCGTGGTGGGCGAGCACCACGAGCGTGTCGATCGCATCCTTGCCGCTGTGGGCCTCAGGGTCGTGCTCACCGACGCGGGCGATCAGGTTGACGGTCCTGCGACGACGGCGCACGATGCGTCGCAGGATGCGTGGCCCGTTCTGCGCCTCATCGACGATGCCCGCAAACGCTCCCGCCGCGAGCAGCGCACCGAACCTCCCCCGGCCGCTCAGCGTAAGCAGTGCACCTGCCACCCCGAGCAGGCCGAGCCCGGTCGCGGTGGGAGGGAACGTGCCCCACGAGGGCTCGTCCTCCAGGGACACCTCGACCCCGTCGAGTAACTCCAGACGTCGCGCGAGCCACTGCGCCGCTTGGCGCTCGCCGGGCGAGCATGGAGGACGATCGATCGCGGCCAGGTGCTCGATGACTTCGTGCAGCGTTCTTTGGACCTGTCCGCTGGTTTCGGCTGGCGCACCCGGCTCCCCCGCGGCCCGCCCGCTCACAGAAAGCACCTGCCCTCGCCGCGATAGGTGGGGACCTCATCCACGATCCGGTCGCCCTCGATCAGATACAGACGGTCGAAGCGCTCGCACAGCTCCCCGGCCTTGGCGTGCCGCATCCACACACGATCACCGATCTCCAGTGCATCGGCACCCGGGCCGAGCAACGGCGTCTGCACCTCACCGGCGCCCTCCCGAGGATCGAGCCGCAGCCCGCTGGGCAGATGAGGACGCGGCAGGCGCGCACGGTCTCCCGGCCCGGAGGCCAGGTAGCCGCCGCCGAGCGCGGTCGCCACCCCTGATCCTGGACGGCGTACGACCGGCAGGGCGAACATCGCCGCTGGCAGCGGGCGAAAGGAGCTGTAGGAGTCGAAGAGCACCGGCCCATACAACCCGGAGCCAGCGGCGATCTCAGTGACGGCATCCTCGCGGGTACTGCTGTGAAGACTTCCGGTTCCGCCGCCGTTGACGAACTCCAGATCGGTCAGGGCGCTCACGCGCGCGACCGCGGCGCCACGGCGGGCAGCCAGCTCGCGAACCGACGCGCGCTGGACCAGGCGGATCGCCAGCGCCCTGGCCGGGTTGCCGGGGGGATCATCGCCCACGCCCGCGACCTGTGACTCGTAGGCCATGACCCCCACCAGCGTCACGCCCGGATGCTCGGTGATTCTCCGCGCGAGCGACTCGGCCTGCTCGGGGGTGTGCACGGGCGAGCGTTTGGCGCCGAGGCGAACACGCCCGCCGGCCAGCCACAACCCGGCATCGAGCTCCAGACAGACCCGCACCGGCGCCTGGCGCGGGCCGGTGGCCGCGTCCAGGAGCTCGAGCTGGCGGATACTGTCGATCATGATCGTCACGCGCGTGTCAGCTCGATTGAAAGAGAGCTTCCCGAGCGCGGCGAGCGCGTCTCGGTCGACGGTCGGGTAGGCGACGAGAATGTCGCTGAAGCCGTGCTCGGCCAGCCACAGCGCCTCTCCCAACGTGTAGGCGAGCGTACCGAGGAAACCTTCGCGGGCTAGCACCAGCTCCTGCAGATGGCGGCAGCGGACCGACTTGCTGGCCAGGCGGATGCGCTTGGCGGCGGCGCGGCGTTCCATGTCGGCGGCGTTTGACCACAGCGCCCCGAGATCGACCACGGCAAATGGCGGCTGCAGATCGGCACTCGCCGCTTCCAGGCGCTCGAGCGGCTCACTCATTGGGGGCGCCCGGCGGGCCCAGGACCCGTTTCACGTAGGCGTTGGCGAAGCGCCCGGCGGGATCCAGCCGGTTGCGCACCGCCTGGAAGCGATCCCAGTCGGGATAGCGCGGGCGCAGGGTGGCCGCGGTCTGGAAGTGGCGCTTACCCCAGTGCGGGCGTCCACCGAGCCCGTCCATGATCGCCTCCACCGCCCGGAAGTAGGGCTCCCACTCCATGCCGCGGTACATGTGCACCGCCACGAACCCGCTGTCGCGACCGGCGGCGGTGGAGATCAGGGCGTCATCGGCGGCGACCGTGCGCACCTCGAGGGGGAAGGGCACCGCGAAACCCATGCTGGGCACGAGCTCGAGCACCGCCCGCACCGCCTCCACGGTGCGCTCGCGCGGTAGCGAGTACTCCATCTCGGTGAACTTCACCAGGCGCGGTGAGGCGAAGATGCGATCGGAGCGATCGACGCGCCGACTTGCGGACGCCAGCCGGCTAACCAGCCTGTTGATGCGAGGGATCTGGGAGGGCACACGACGCCCCATCCCGCACAGGAAACCGAACGCGTGGTTGGTGAGCAGCACGTCATTGAGGTAGGCGGCCAGCCGCCCGCGCGGGTGGCTCGGTAGCTGCGTGCGGTTGTTGGTGCGCGTCAGGGCCACCTGCGTGTGCGGGAAGGCGAAGAACTCGAAGTGCTCGTTGGCGCCGACGAGCTCCTCAAAGCGCTCCAGGGTTCGCTGCAGAGGCATCGGCTCCTCGATGCCCTCCAGGCGAAACGCCGGGACGCACCGCAGTGTCACCTCGGCCACCACCCCCAGCGCCCCGAGACCCACACACGCGGCCCGGAAGACCTCCTGATCGCGCTCGCGCGAGCACTCCAGCGTCGAGCCGTCGGCCAGTACGAGCGTCAGCGCGGCCAGCTGCGAGGGTATGTTGCCGAGCTTTGCACCAGTCCCGTGGGTGGCTGTGGAGATCGCGCCGGCGACGCTCTGCACGTCGATGTCGCCGAGGTTCTCGAGCGCCAGGCCGTGCTGGGCCAGATGGCCGCTGAGCTCGTGCAGGGTGATCCCGCCCTGCACGCGTACCAGCCCAGATGAGCGGTCCAGGTCGAGCACCCGGCGCATCCGCTCCAACACCACCAGGCGCCCGTCGGTGCAGAGGATGTCACTGAAGGAGTGCCCGGATCCGGCAACCCGTACGCACTGCTCGAGATCGCCCGCGCGCTCCAGTACCGCCGTTATCTCTGCGATCGATCCGGGGCGCTCGAGCGCCGCCGGTTTGAAGCTTTGATCGCCAGCCCAGTTGCGCCACCGCGCCGCGTCGGCGTCAACCTGTAGGCCGTGAGGATTCACCAGCCGCGACCGTAGAGCAACCGCGCCGTGATGTAAAGCGGCGGTGCTGCCATGGGCGGCGCGCCTACGAGCGACCTGGACGCTAGGCTCGATCAGCCCATGCCAACGCCAGATACGCACCCAACTCCCGGCGATGGTCCGTCACAGCGGGCGCGCACCCGTTCGCTGCCAACGCCGGGACCGAAGCGGGCGATCGTGATCGGCGCCGGATCGTTCGGCACAGCCCTGGCGGTGCTGCTCGCGCGCGGTGGGCTGCGAACGACCCTTCAGGCGCGCACCGAGGATCAGGCGCACGCGCTCGAGTCAGAGCGCGAAAACCGCCCCTACCTGCCCGGGGTGAAGCTTCCCCAGCAGCTGCGGATCGACTCGGTCAGCGCCGGGGTGGCACGCGCCGACTACGTCTTCTTGGCCGTGCCTTCACGCGCCATGGAGGATGTAATCGCCGAGTTGCGCGGCGCCGGCCTTCACTCCCGCGCCGCGGTGATATCGCTCGCCAAGGGACTCGTGCCGCCGCTGGGGATGCCTCCAACGGTGGTGCTGAGCGAAATCTTCGGAGCCCATCGGGTGGCGTGTGTGGGGGGGCCGGCGCACGCCCAGGAGATGGTGCACTTCGGCGCCGGGCTGGTGGCCGCCTCGAGTGAGGAGGAGCTGGCCCGCTCGCTGGCTCAGGTGTTCACGCGTGCCAGGGTCGTGTGTGAGCAGTCCAACGACCCGGTCGGTGTGGAGCTCGCCGGCGCCGCCAAGAACGCGGCGGCGTTGGCGGCTGGCGCGACCGAGGCACAGGGCCTGAACGCCGCGGGCGCGGCCGCCGGGCACATCTTCGCCGAGGTGTGGCGCTACGGGGAGGGCCTGGGGGCCAGACCCGAGTCGCTGATCGGCCTCGCTGGAGCCGGGGATCTGGTGGCCACGGCCCTGGCCCGCGAGAGCCGCAACCGTCGCGCCGGGGAGCTGCTCGCCGCCGGGGTGCCGGCGGCGGAGATCCCGCAGCGCATCGGACAGGCCGTGGAGGCGCTCGAGTCGGTGCCGCTGCTGGCCCAGGCACTGGAGCGCGCGGGGGTGAAGGCTCCCGTGACGAGCGCGTTGGGGAGGCTGATCTCCGGTGAGCTGCCGTTGGACGAATGGGTGGCGCTGGTGCGTGCGACGGTGCCGCCGCCGGCCCGCTGGCGCCGGCCCCAACCGGGGTTTTGGCGACGGGTGTGGCGGCGACTCAGCGGTCGCTCATGAGCGCGGCGAGCACCGCCTCATACACGCCGCTGCCGTGGCCGGCCTTGCTCACGCTTACGTTCTCCTCGGCGGCGATCGACTCGCGCAGACTGGGATCGCGCTCCAGAGCGTTGGCGACCAGCCAGAAGCTCTGCACGTGCTCAGCGCAGGTGAGATCCTCGCGGGAATCCCCGATGGCGAAGCACTCCTGCCGGGCATAGCCGCGCAGCTGGCGGTGAAAAGCGAGGGCCCTGGCCTTGGAGGCGAGCGCCGGCACCAGGTGATAACAGCGCACGTGAGCAAGCCCGGACAGGGCCTGCGAGCGCCTGAAGACCACACCGTTATCCACGAGCCGTAGGTTCTCGTGGCCGCTTTGCGCAAGCAGCCTCTGCGCCTGCGAAGCGTCCAGCAGACCCCGAAACAGATGTGAGACCTCACGCTCTGTGTGCCACGGCTCGTGATACTCAAGACGCCCGGCGTAGTGCTCTAGGAGCAGCGCCGGGGCGCCCGAGCGTTCGATCTGCTGGAAGATCGTCAGCTCGCCGGGGCGCATCTCTCCAGTCAGCCAGTGCTCCTCCTCTCCCGCCACCAGGCACGCCCCGGCCTCAAAGATAAACGCGCTCTGCCCCAGCAGGCGGGCATCCTCGGCGACCTGGACGCGCCGGCGACCTGACATCAGCACCACCTCCACCCCGGCGCGCAGACAGGCCTGCACGGCCCTGACACCGTCTATCGAGATCCCGCCGTCGCCGTCGTGCAGCAGCGAGGCGCCCCGGCCGAGCAGCGTGCCGTCGAGGTCCAAATACAGGCAGCGAGGGGAGCCGCGCATTATCCCTCTACTATCGCAATCTATGGCGAATACCGGTCTGCCATGGAGCGATCTGCTGGATCTGGGACGTGAGGACTCGCGGCTGGTGCGCGAGGCGCGCGAAGGACCGGGCCAGGCCGAGCTGGTGGACACGCCGCCTGAGCTTCACCCGGAGCTGATCGCCGCGCTCGGGGGACTCGGGGTGGAGCGCCTGTATTCCCATCAGGCGCAGGCCGTCTACGCGGCCTGGGAGGGACCGATGATTGTGACGACCGGCACCGCCTCGGGAAAGTCGATGTGCTTCAACCTGCCGACCATCGACACCCTCTGCCGCGACGCCAAGGCGCGCGCCATCTACCTCTACCCCACCAAGGCCCTCGCCCAGGATCAAGCCCGGGCACTGGCCAGCTTCGGCCTCAGCAAGCAGGTGCGCCCAGCGATCTACGACGGGGATACGCCACGGCAGGCCAGGGCCGATATCCGTCGCCGCGCCAACATCGTGCTCACAAACCCGGACATGATGCATGTGGGCATCCTGCCCAACCACCCGGCCTGGGAGGATCTGTTCACCAACCTGGCGATCGTGGTAATCGACGAGGCGCACGTCTACCGCGGGGTGTTCGGCTCGCACGTGGCCAACGTGCTGCGGCGTCTGCGACGGATCGCGGCAGCCTACGGGACCGAACCCCGCTTTCTGCTGACTTCGGCCACGATCTCAAACCCCGTCGAGCTCGCCGAGCGTCTAACGGGACTCGAGGAAGTGAGCCTGATCGATCACGACGGCGCGCCGGCGCCGACACGTCAGATAGCCATCTGGAACCCGCCGCTGATCGACGAACGGCTGAGCAGACGGCGCTCGGCCGTGGCGGAGTCCGCGGAACTGCTGGCGCGGCTGGTCCGTGACGGTGCCCGGGTGATCTGCTTCATGAAGTCGCGTAAGGGCGTCGAGCTGCTCAGCCAGATGGCGACCGCCGACCTGGCCGAAACAGATCCCGATCTGGCGGATCTGGTCGTGCCCTACCGCGCCGGCTACACCGCCCAGCAGCGGCGTGATTTGGAGAGCCGGTTGATGCGCGGCGAACTGCGCGGGGTGATCACCACCGACGCCCTGGAACTGGGGATCGACATCGGCGAGCTGGACGCCGCGATCGTCGTCACTTTCCCCGGCACCGTCGCCTCGCTGCGTCAGATGTGGGGGCGGGCGGGGCGCCGCGGACACGGTCTGGCGCTGTATGTGGCCGGCGATGACGCTTTGGATCAGTTCTTCTGCCGCCATCCAGACGACTTCCTGGACCGGGCGGTGGAGTCGGCGATCCTCGACCACGAGAGCCCGGAGATCTACTCGTCGCATCTGCTCTGCGCCGCCCACGAGGCCCCCCTCTCTCCCCCCGACGCGGAATTTTTGGGTCCGCGCTGGGAGGCTCACGCGGAGCTTCTGCTCAGCGCCGGGCATCTGCGCCGCCAGCGAGCGGCCGGTTCGGTGGGCGATAGCCAGCAGAGCTACGTGCCGCGTAACGCCAGCGTCTATCCGGCGGCGGGCGTGTCGCTGCGCTCGGCCTCCTCTGACAGCTTCGCGATCATCGACGTCTCCTCCGGGGAGGTGCTCGGGTCGACCGAGGCCGCCAGGGCGCACTCGACCGTCCACGAAGGCGCGATCTATCTGCACATGGGGCGCTCTTATGAGGTTCGCGAGCTCGATCTGCGCAATCGCCGGGCGCTGGTCAGCCCGTTTGACGGTGACTGGTACACCCAGCCCAAGCGAGAGACCGACACGACCATCGAGCACCTGCTCGACCAGCGTGAAGCGTTCGGGGTGAAGCTCTCCTTCGGGCGTGTGAGCGTGACCGAGACGGTGCTGGCCTATCAGCGCCTGCGTAGCGCCGATCACGCACGGATCGACCTGATCGCGCTCGACCTTCCCGAGACGAGCTTCTCCACACAGGCGCTGTGGTTTGAGATGAGCCCCGAGGAGCTCGGCAGGATCCTGCCGATGGATGTGCTGCTGGGGGCGCTGCACGCCACCGAGCACGCCCAGATCGCGGTCCTGCCGCTGATCGCGATGTGCGACCGCTGGGACATCGGGGGGCTCTCGACGAGCGTTCACTCCCAGACCGGCGGGCCGACGATCTTCATCTATGACGCTCATCCGGGCGGGGTTGGGATCACCCGCATCGCCTACGCTCGCTTCGAGGAGCTCTGCGACGACGCTCTGCGGCTGATCGCCGAGTGCCCATGCGTCGGAGGTTGCCCCTCGTGCGTGCAGTCACCCAAGTGCGGCAACCTCAACGAGCCGCTGTCAAAGCCCGGCGCGAGCCTTTTGCTGGGAAGGATGCTGGACACCGCACCAGAGCTGGCGCTGCCGGACCCGGCTCCTAACGGCTCGACTCCCACCATGTCGTGACCCTGAAGCGCGCCAGCGCCAGTGCCGCCCACAGCCCGTCGCGCCAGGTGATCTTCTTGCCTTCGGCGAACGTGCGGCCGTAGTAGGAGATCGGCACCTCGTAGATGCGCAGCTGTGGGATGACGAGGATCCGTGCGGTGATCTCGGGCTCAATCCGGAAGTCATCGGAGACGAGCTTTAGGCCACGGGCGATGTCGCCACGGATCGCCTTGTAGCCGACCTCCATGTCCGAGAGCGTCGTGTTGAACAGCACGCAGGTGATCAGGCTGAGGAAGCGGTTGCCGGCGTAGTGCCAGAACAGATGGGCTCGCTGGGGCTGGCCGCCACGCAGTCGGCTGCCGTACACGACGTCGGCGGTGCCGTCCAGGATCAGGTCCACAAGCCGCGGGATATCGGCCGGGTCGTACTCGGCGTCGGCGTCCTGGATGATCGCCACCGCACCCGAGCAGTGCCCGAGCGCGGTACGGATCGCCGCTCCCTTACCCCGGTTGCGCTCATGCGAGAGCAGCGTGATACGCGGATCGGACTGGGCCAGCTGCGCGACTATCTTGGCGGTGTCGTCGCGTGAGCCGTCGTCCACGACGATTATCTCCATCTCATAGGAGAGCTCTCGCAGCGCGTCCAGCACACCACGGATCGTGGCCGCCTCGTTGTAGGCCGCGATCAGCACACTCAGCTGCGGCGAGCCCATGCTGTCGCCCCCGCTCAAGCCCACGGCGGCCCCTTCAGTAGGCCGCTATCGGCGGCCCGTTGTAGGTGGTGCCGCCGGGGCTCTTCCAGCGTACGCTCCATGAAAGTCCCTTGACCTTGGAGCTCAGCGTCCAGTAGCCGGCGCTGTTGGTCGTGAGGGTCTTCAGGGTGGTGAAGCTCCTGGCACCCTTCTTCTTCACCAGCACCGTCACTTTTGTGCTTTTGCCGGCGAGACGCACCAATCCCCACAGCGCGTAGCCCGAGTGTGTCTTGTGGATCACCAGCGGCACCGGGAAAGCGTAGTAGAGCGGCTTGGGTGTGTAGTTGACGTACTCCAGGCCCGTCTGGAAGCCGACGAAGCCCCCGTCGGCGCTGGAGCTGGACGGGCCGCCGAGATTGTCGTCGCTCATGAGGTATTGCGAGAAGGCCGCCATGCGTGGGTTTTCATATGCGATCTTTTCGGCGATCGCGTCGAATTGCGCCTGCTTTGAGACCGGTACGCCCAATTCCCTGTTCGGGTAGCTCTGAATCCCGAACTCGGTCAGATAGACCGGGATGTGCGCTTTGATCGCATGGGCCTTGGCGGCCAGATCAAGGGCGTGGGTGAGCCGTCCCAGCACCCCGATCGTCACGTTGTCGGCACCCGGGGGGTCGTAGAAGGGACCGGCGGCCTTGGTGTAGGCGTGATGGGAGTAGCCATACGCCGGCAGCGAGCTGCACGAGGAGGAGCGCTTGTAGTGGGAGTTCAGGCACAGCGCGCCGCGCAGGAAGGCCAGCGGCGCGACGTTGTGAAGCAGCCCTTCGTGCGCGGGCACGGTGTCATAGCCGGTGGGCGCCGTTTCGCCCATCAGCACCTTTGGGTGAGTGATGCCGGCGGCTTGAAGTCCGGCGTAGCCTTCCTGGAACAGGGCACGGTAGATGCGCGGGGACGCCGCGGTGCGGTTGGAGTTGAACTGTGGCAGCAGAAAGGCCGGTTGGTTGGGCTCGTTCCAGATCGCATACAGCGATACCTGAGAGTTGTAGTGACGCCCCACGGCGGTCATGAATTCCTTGAAGTCCTGAGGGTCAGGACGCGTGATGTAGGGGGCCTGGTGGTTGGAGGTGGCCCAGCGGGGAACCGGCGAGGACACGGTCAGAAGCACGTGCCAGTGCAGTTCTCTGGCGCGGTTGAGAATCCAGTCGTACGGTTCCCAACCATAGCTGGAGGGGTTGGTCGCTTCGAAGTTTGGCTTGGTAACACTGGTGGGGTCCGGTGCCACGCTGTACCAGCTGAGCTCCACGCGCAGAGCACGCACCCCCAGCGACTGCAGTTGTGAGACGACGTGTTCACGCGTCTGCGGGTTCAGCAGATCGGTCGAAGCCTCGAAGAACAGCATCTGACCGTGCGAGGCGGATGCCTCCGTGGCGGTGGCGGCGAGCGCCGAGCAGCACAGCAGTGCACAGAGGAGTATGCGGATACGCAGCATTCAGTGGCTCTTTCTGTGGTGGACGGACGGTACGCGCGAACGCGCTCGCGGAGCAGCACATGCCGCCTTGACTGGGACGGGCACGCTGTGTGCGCGTGTGAGATTAGACACCGTAGCGCAGTGCAGGTTGCGGTCGCGCCGGGATCTTTGCAGGTGCTCCGGCGGTTGCAAGCAGGGCTGCTGTTCGCACCCTAGTGCTGGCTGACTTTCACCTTGCAGTGCGCGCCCTGCAGGTGCTCGCACACCACCACGTAACCGGGACGCGGCTTGTGGTGGGCGTCGGTCAGACCAGCGTCGAAGATCGCCGATTCCGGGTCGCCTGACCACTCGTAGATGTACAGGCGGGTGATCCTCGGATTGGAGGAGGCGAGCGTGAACATGTAGGACAGCGCACGGGCGGCCCGCTGAAGCCCCGAGCCGTGGTGGTTGGGGAACGCGCCGCCGAATTTCACGATGCCACCGGTCTCGGTGAGCCATACCTGGCCCGGTACCGCGTTCAGAATCGCGCGTGTGCGGCTGCTTTCGAAGCGGTTGGTGTCGGAGTAATCGTGCAGGCCCCACACGCGCGGCATCGTGGTGTGGAGGTGATGAATCTCGCTCTGGAATTCCGCGATGTAGTTCAAGCTGGGATAGACATCGGGCTGATCCAGGATGTCCAAGCCGAGCACGGTGCATCCGTGACAGATGCCCTTCAGCGCCTTGTAGTACTTCGCCGCGGCGAGTGCCGAGGGACTGTTGTAGGACTCGTAGTGATACCTGACAGGACCACGGTTGGCCTCGTTCCAGGGCTGGTAGTCGTGCACGTGCGGGAAGAGCTTCAGAAACTTCCTGACATCCTGCTGGTACTCGGCCGGGCTTGGCATGTGCAGCGGTATGTACTCGGAGTGATAGAAAGCCACCAGAACCTCCTGGTGCTGTTCTTCGGCGGCGTGGATCCAGGCTTCGGCGAGCTGGCGCGAGTACGGATGAACGGCCGTGTCGTAAGGCGCGATGTAACGGACGATGCGGGTGTGCAGCCGCCGCCAATTGGAGTCGGAGAACATCTCGCTCTGCTCGTCTCCGATGCCCGTCAGAAAGCTGGATGCCACGTGAGCATGCCCGCGTGATTTGGCGTTGCTGGCGCTCGCCGCGCCTGTTGGCGCGAGCATCGCAACGCAGGCCAAGAGCAAGCCGATGGGGATCACGAGATTTCTGCGCATGAGGGCGAACAGGTTAACCACGCTTCACGACCTCTTGAGCCGGTAGGCACTCGGGGACGCTGGGGCGCTGCTCGCTTCAGACCCCGCGCACGCTCCGCCGCGCAGGTGGTAGACCGTCATTTCCGGACCCGGACGCTCATACGCCAGCGGGTAGTAGTCAAACGTCCAGTCAAAGCCGAAGGAGACAGACCCTTCGCCGTGCCCGTAGGGGGAGAGGTGGTAGACAACCTGGGACTGCTCGCCCAGCGCACGGTAGTAGGCGATGGCGTTCGGCAGCGCGGCGGGATCGACTGAGGCCCGTCCGGACTGCGTAAAGCCGCTGACCACCCAGCAGTAGCCGTGCTGCTCGTAGTAACCGACGAGCGCCGGGCCCAGCGTGAGCTCGTAATTTTCAAGTAGGACCGTACGCCCGGCGGGTTCGGGTCTGCCGGTGCTCGGGTTCAGTACCAGCCTCAGAGCCGGGTACTTGCGCCAGTGTGCTCCCGCGGGCTGTCCGTGAGCGGTGTGGTCCGTCAGCCACACGTTGGGAAGGACCGGCTCGATCACCACGCGTGATCCCGCCGGCACGTTGGCGAGCATCCACTTGCGGGTGATGTTGCGCGTATCGGCACGCGCCAGCACAAGCCCCGAATGGACGCTGTAGAGCACACTTTGGGCGGATAGACCGATGTAGGTCACGATGAGCAATGCAACACGCAGTCGCGGGACATGTTGCGCGGCCGATCTGATCATTTCGAGCGCAAAGTTGGCGGCCAGCAGGCAGGCGATCGGCAGGATCGGCAACAGCCAGCGTCCGAAGTAGCGCCCTTGGAGGCTCATGAACAGCAGATAGAGCACCATCCCCGGTACCAGCAACCATCCGAGGCGGCGGTCTCTGCGCCAGATGCTCAGCGCTCCACCAAGCGCCGCCAGCGACGGCACCCATCCGAGGCCCCAGGTGAAGGACCACAGGTAATACACGGGGCCGCCCTCAGCCGGCGCGCCGACCCATGAGGCGTGGGACATTTCGGCGTAGCCAGACTGCCGGGCCAGTTCCGAGCGGAAGCTGTGGAAGTCGAGCAGCGCGTAGGGGTTGGCGATCACGAACGCTCCCAACGCCGCCAGCAGCGCCATCAACGCGAGTAGCAACGCGCGCCGCCTGGCGTCTGGCGCGAGCTCGAGATAGCGGGCGACGCTCGCGGCGAGCAGCGCCACGATCACCAAACCGGCGGTGTACTTGGTCGCGCTGGCGAGGCCCCCACCGGCACCGGCCATCAAGTAGTCCAGGGCGCGCCCGCGGCGCAGCACACCCGCGCTGCCCAGCAGCGACAGCGTCAAGGGAGCTAGCGTGGGGACGTCGTTGAGCGCCAGGTGGCTGTAGAAAACCGGCAGGAACGCAACGGCCATGAGCGTGGCCGCCAGCAGGCCGACGGCGCGGCTGAACAGCCGAGCCCCGAGCAGGTAGAGCAGCCAGACCGAGATCGTGCCGATCACCGCCACGGTCACCCTCGCTACCAGAAACACCTCGGCGGGGTGCCGGGCAAACTCGCGCGAGACGCCGCCGGCGCCGCCGAAGCAGACGGCGATCACCACGTGCAGGAGGTAGGTAAACGCCGGCGGATTGATGAAGTAGTGCGGATTCAGGCCGTGGCTGAACATCTTCACGGCCTCCGGTACGAAGTGCCCGTACTCATCTACGTTGTAGATGTATGGCAGGCCCTGCTTGATCCCCCACAGACGCAGCCCGAGCGCGAGGGCCAGGACGATCCCGAGCGCCACCGGGTAGCGCGATCTGGCCCTTCCAGCCGAACCCGCAGCCACGGTTGAGCGCTCCATTGGGCTTATCGGGGGTTCGGGTGCCGGTTGTTGTGGCTCATGAAAAAGAGGGAGCTCTCTCGTTTCCAGGAGCGGATCGGCCGATTCATCTGAAAACCGGCCGCTCGATCCCCCGGGCAACTTCAGCCGGGAGCGCTCTCCCTCCCCGCACGGTTGGCTCGTGGAGGACGAACGACCCTGGTGTTTGCCTCATCCCTTGTTGCCGAGCGCGATTCGGTGCAGGTCGATGGTCTCGTCATAGAGCTTGGCATCGACGCCAAGCTCCAGAGCCACCTCGCGCAAGGGACGCCCCGATGCGGTGGCTTGCTTGACGATCGCGGTGCCCTTGTCGTAGCCGATCACGCCGTTCAGCGCTGTGGCCACCGCGAGCGTGGCGCCGGCGGAAGCGTCGGTGCCGGCCTTGTTGGCCTGGATGCCCTCGACGCACTTCTCGGCGAATACCTTGGACGTGGAGGTGAGCAGCCGTAGCGACTGCAGCAGGTTGCGGGCGATCAGGGGGATACGGACGTTGAGCTCGAACTGGCCCTGCATGCCGCCGACGGTGATCGCGGTGTCGTTGCCGATCACCTGGGCGCAGACCTGCAGCACGACCTCGGGAATCACAGGGTTGACCTTGCCGGGCATGATCGAGGAGCCCTTCTGAAGCTCGGGCAGGTACAGCTCGCCGATGCCGGCGCGCGGTCCCGAGCCCATCAGCGCGAGATCCCCGGCGATCTTGGTGAGCGAGACCGCAACGACCTTCAGCGCCCCGGAGAGCTCGACCAGGGCGTCGCGGCTGGCCTGCGCCTCGAAGGCATCCAGCGGGCCGGCGATCTGTTTCAGGCCGGACTCACGCTTGAGTTTGGCGCGCACCTTCTCGGCGAATTTGGGGTGAGTGTTGAGGCCCGTCCCGGTGGCGGTGCCACCGAGCGGGATCTGCCCAACGTGGACGAGCGCAGCGTCGATGCGCTCCTGGCCGAGGGCGATCTGGGCGCTATAGCCGGCGAACTCCTGCCCGAGAGTGACGGGCACGGCGTCCATCAGGTGCGTGCGCCCGGACTTGACGACGTTCTGGAAACTCTTGGCCTTCTTGGCGAAGGCGCGCTCCAGCTGCTTGAGGGCGGGTAGCAGCTCGTTCTGGGCGACGTCGAGCGCGGCGAGATGCACGGCGGAGGGGAAGACATCGTTTGATGACTGTCCCATGTTCACGTGGTCGTTGGGGTGGACGTTCTCGCCGGCGAGCTTGGCAATGACCTCGTTGGCGTTGGTGTTGGTGGAGGTGCCCGAGCCGGTCTGAAAGACGTCGATCGGGAACTGGGCGTCGTGCTTGCCGGCCGCGATCTCGGCGGCAGCCTTGGCGATGCGTCCCGCGCGACGCTTGTCGAGCAGGCCCAGCTCGGCATTGACGGTCGCGGCTGCGCCCTTGAGGCGGGCGAGCCAGCGCACGACGGACACGGGCACCATCTCGCCGGAGATCGGAAAGTTTTCAACGGCCTTGGCGGTCTCTCCGCCCCAGAGCTGCTGTGTGTCGGTCATCGGTTCTCCTTTTTCCGAGGCGTACTCGCCGAGTCCTCAAGGATCGGCCATCCTAACCGCCGCGCGCGAGCACCGCCGCCACCGCCGGCGTGGGCAGCCAAACCGGCCGGACGTCGGGTAGCGCGGGTCGCGCTCATCCGCAGAAAGCGCTCAGCTCCCGAGCCAATCCCACCGGGTCGTCGTAGGCGATCAGAAAACCGGTGCTCTGCAGCACCCGCAGCTGCCCTTGGGGAAGTAGATCCAGCGCCTCTTCGGCGCAGCGGATCGGGTTCAGGGAATCTCGATCGGCCCACAGCAGCAGGACGGGCATCTGGAGCTTTGGGTAGAGATCCAGCAACTGTGTCTGCGGGCCTCTTGGCCACTGCTTGGCACACCTTGCCCAGGAACGCGCCAGCGAGGAGTTTCCCCCCACGTCGGCGAACGCGTGACGCACCAAGTCGCCCGCCTTGGGATCCGAGCGGGCGGACAGCACGAGGGCCCGCTCGGGTGTGAACACGATCTTCGCGGCATGGGAGAGCATGCGGTCCAAACCGGGCACCACACCGGCGCGAGCACTGGCCCGCCAGAGAGCGCGCGCCAGTGGACGCTCGGCTGGCCCATGCATGCGGTTTCCCATGATCACCAGCCGCCGTGGGCGCAGCTTGGCGTTGGCCACCGCGTGAAGCAGTATCTCGGCGCCGGCGTCGTGACCGCCGATCAGCGGCCGGGGTCCGAGCACGTCGGTGGCGAACGCTGAGATGACCTCGGCGAACCAGTCCAGCGTGTAGGGGTGACGCGGACGATCCTCGGAGTCGCCGTGCAGCGGAAGGTCGGGCAATACGACGCGGAAACGGTCGGCGAGATGATCCACCACCGGCTCCCACTCCTTATGCGAGAGCATCGCCGAGTGCAGCAGCGCCAGCGGCGGACCGGAGCCCATTTCCCTATAGGCCACACGCGCGCCATCGCGATGGTGGTAGAGGCGAAGCTTCAGAGACCTGGCCGAGCCGGGCATCCACCCATCCTAAGAGCGTCGCGGCCGCGCCGGTCGATCCTGCGCCTGCACGAGATCGCCCGCGCTGCACCGGCGCTTGCGGTAATTGCGCAATCGTGATCAATCCTGAACATTGCTCGGCGTGAGTTTCATTCGCACCAACGCCGCTGCGGCGATGCTCGACGTCAGCCCCAACACCCTGCGCAGCTGGGAGCGGCGCTTTGGCTACCCGGCTCCGCTGCGCACCGACGGCGGCCACCGCCAGTTCGAACTCTCTGAGATTCACGCTCTACGCCAGGCACTGGCGGAGACCCAGAACATCTCCTCGGCGATATCACTCGCCCGCGAGCGCGGCGAGGGGCCATCCTCCCCGGCGCGTCTGCAGTCCGCGCTGGCTGAATTCCAGGAGCAGCTCGCGGACCGCCTGCTGGAGGAGAGCCTGGCTGTTCGCTCGGTCGAGCGCACGGTCGAGACGGTGCTCATCCCCGGCGTGCAAGCGTTGACCGAGGGGTCCTCGGAGTATTGCTTTGCCCGCCGCTATGCCGCCGGATGGCTGGCCGCCGCCCAGCGGGTGGCACCGCCAGCCACTCGCGAGGAGGGTGTGTTGATCTTCGACGCCAGCCGCACGAACGAAATCGACTCCCTCTACACACAGGCGCTGGAGCTGTTCCTGCGTCGAGCCGGGCTGCGGGTCCTGACCCTGCCGGTCGATCTCTGCGTCGAGCGGATCGGCAACGCGCTGCGCGCCCTGGAACCCAAGGCGATGGTGCTCGCCGGCCGCTGCGAGCTTGAGAAGATCGGCAAGCTGGTGTACGCGACACGGCGAGGCAACGCGGCGGTGGCCGTATTTGACTTCCGGGGAGCGCTCGGGGAGACGGGCGCAAGCACCGTGGGACTGCTCGAGCCGGCGCCGATCGCCGCCAGCGAACAGCTGCGGGAGTGCCTAACCGGGCGTGCCCCGGGCACCGCCGAGCGACGCGGCACGGTCGCGCTCAGCGCCTGCTGAGCGCAAATCACACCGGACCCAGCGGCGCTCGGGCGTCCGCACCCGGCGCTACCGTCGCCGTGTAGGTGACCCTCTCTCCCTCCGATCCGCTCGCCCACCGAACCCTCGAGGCACTCCTGCGCGCCGAGGCTTCGCTGCGCAGAGCGCTCTGGGCGGACCTGCAACGTGAAGGCGTCTCGGCGTCGGGGTTCTCCGTGCTGGTGCTGCTCACGAGCGCGGGCGGGGAGCTTGAACTGCGCGCGATCCGCCAGCGGCTGCGCACCTCCAAGGCCAACCTCACCGACGTGGTCACGACCCTGCAAGCTCGCGGGCTTGTGACCCGCCGACGGCTCCTCAGCGACCGCCGGACGAGCGCTATCGCTTTGACCAGTGCCGGGGCTGACCTGGTGGACGAGCTGTTCCCCGACCACACCGGGCGGGTGCAGGAGGTCTTCTCGGTACTCGACGAGCAGGAGAAGCGCTCGCTGATGAGCCTCTGTCGCAAGCTGGCCGCCTGAGCCACCACCACGGCCCCCACCTACAATGGTCCGCCGAGTGACGCCCGGACCACGCAATCCGTTGATTCCCCGCCGCAAGGTAGATCCTCAGCAGGACCTGCCCGAGCTCGAGCTTCAGGTTCTCGAGCGCTGGCGCGAGCGCGACGTGTTCGCGCAGTCGCTGCAGTTGCGTGAGGACGCGCAACGATGGGTCTTCTATGAGGGCCCACCGACCGCCAACGGCCCGCCCGGCTCTCACCACGTGCTCTCGCGCGTGTTCAAGGACATCTATCCGCGCTTTCAGACGATGCGCGGTTACCGCGTGGAGCGCAAGGGCGGCTGGGACTGTCATGGGCTGCCGGTGGAGATCGCCGTCGAACAGAAGCTCGGCATCGAGCACAAGTCCGAGATCGAGCAACGCATCGGGATCGAGCGCTTCAACGCCGAGTGCCGGGCTTCGGTATTCACATTCCTCGAGGAGTGGAACCGGCTGACCGAACGGATCGGCTTCTGGATCGACCTCGAGCACGCCTACCGCACACTTGATGAGCCCTACATCGAGTCGGTGTGGTGGGCGCTGTCACAGATCGCCGAGCGCGGGCTGTTGTACGAGGGCAACAAGGTCGGCCCCTACTGCCCGCGCTGTGAGACGACGCTCTCCTCGCACGAGGTGGCCCTCGGCTACCGCGACATAGTCGATCCGAGCGTCTTTCTGAAGCTGGCGGTGAGCGGCGGCGATGATCGGCTGCTGGTGTGGACGACCACCCCGTGGACGCTGCCGGGAAACGTCGCGGTGGCGGTTTCGCCGAGCGCCTCCTACGCGAGGGTGCGCGTGGGCGATGAGACATTCGTACTGGCAGATGCACGCGTGGTGGCGGTACTCGGCGAGGATTGCGAGGTGCTCGAGCGCTTCGCGGGAGCCGAGCTTGTGAAGCGATATGGCTCATACAAGGGGCCTGTGTTCGCGGCACGCGACCGCGAGCCGGGTGCTCTGCCGATCTTGGCGGACGAGTTCGTGACGACCGAGGATGGCACCGGCATCGTGCACCTGGCCCCGGCGTTCGGTGAGGAGGATTACCGCGTGGCGGCGGCCGCGCCGGAGGTACCTTTCGACCCGACGCTGCGCGGCACGCTGTACAACCCGGTCAAGCCGGATGGCACCTATGACGAGCGTGCGCTCAGCCGCGACGGCACCCCCTACGAAGGCCGCTTCGTCAAGGACCCCGAGCTGACCAGGGAGCTGATCGAGGACCTGCGCGAGCGCGGGCTGCTGCTGAAGGTGGCCGACTACGAGCACTCCTACCCACACTGCTGGCGCTGCGGCACGCCGCTCTTGTACTACGCCAAACCGTCGTGGTACATCGCCACGTCGAAGCTGCGCGAGGAGCTGCTGGCGGGCAACGAGACGGTCTCCTGGCACCCCCCCCACGTCAAGCACGGGCGCTTCGGGGACTGGCTACAGAACAACGTCGACTGGGCGCTCTCACGCGAGCGCTACTGGGGTACGCCGCTGCCTGTGTGGCGCTGTCCGGGCGGGCACGTCCACGTGATCGGCTCCTTCGGCGAGCTGGCCGAGCGCTCGGGCGCGAGCCTCGAGGACCACCACCGCCCGTACGTCGACGAGGTGACATTCCCCTGCCCCCACATAGAGCACAGCCAGGCCTGTAACGAGCCGATGAAACGCGTCCCGGAGGTGATCGACGTGTGGTTTGACTCGGGCGCGATGCCGTTCGCCCAGTACCACTTCCCGTTCGAGAACGAGACGGTCTTCGAGCAGAGCTTCCCGGCGGACTTCATCTGCGAGGCCCAGGACCAGACGCGCGGCTGGTTCTACTCGCTGCTGGCGGTAGCCACGCTGCTGGGCAAGGGAGCGCCCTACCGCAACGTGGTTTGCCTCGGGCTGATCCTCGACGAGGACGGGCAGAAGATGTCCAAGTCCAAAGGCAACACGGTGGAGCCATGGCAGGTGCTGGACTCCTACGGCGCCGATGCCTTGCGCTGGTACTTCTTCACCTCCAAGCAACCGTGGGATGGCTACCGCTTCTCGGCGGAGACGATCGGCGAGGGCGTGCGCCTGTTCCTCAAGCAGCTGTGGTCGACCTATTACTTCTACACGCTCTACGCAAACGCTTCGGCGAGCGAGCTGACGCAGAGCGCAACCGAGGCCGGCGCCGAGGAGAGCCTGGATCGCTGGGCGCTCTCGCGGACGGCGGGAACGGCCGAGCTGGTGGCCGAGCGCCTGGACGCCTACGACGCGACCTCGGCCGGGCGGGCGATCGCGGCGCTGGTGGACGAGCTCTCCAACTGGTATGTGCGCCGTTCGCGACGGCGCTTCTGGGACGGCGACCGTGCCGCGTTCCAGACTTTGCGCACGTGCCTGCTGACGGTGTCCAAGCTGCTGGCCCCGCTGTGCCCGTTCATCGCCGATGAGATCTATGACAACCTCGACGGGGAGCTTCAGAGCGTCCACCTGTGCGATTTCCCCTCGGGTGATGAGGTGGGGCCGCGCGAGCAGGACCTCGAGCAGGCGATGGCGCTCGCCCGTGAGACCGTCAGGCTCGGTCTGGGCGCGCGCGGCAAGGCGAAGATCAAGGTGCGCCAGCCGCTGGGTGAGGCGGTGGTGGTGGCCGACGGGCGCGAGCGCGAAGCGATCGAACGGCTCGCCGACATTGTGCGTAAGGAGCTGAACGTCAAGCGCGTGCGCTTCGTGGCGGCGGCCGAGGAGCTCGGCAGTTATGAGGTGAAGGCCAACTACCGCACGCTTGGACCGACGTTCGGCAAGGAGATGCCGCTGGCCGCTGCGGCGATCGCGGCTCTGGACCCCGCGCACGTGGCAGCGGCGCTGCGCGACGGCGGCCAGGTTGGCATCTCGGTGGCCGGACGCCACCACACGCTCACCGCGGATGATCTGCTGCTGAGCATGAGAGCCCCCGAGGGCTACAGCGTCGAGCGCGAGGGCGCCCATGCCGTCGCCCTGGACCTGGCGATCGACGAGGAGTTGCGCCGCGAGGGACACGCACGGGAGATCGTCCATGCCGTCCAG
>DATBPE010000165.1:0-55962 GCA_036561505.1 Solirubrobacteraceae bacterium | reverse complement strand
ATCCGCAGCTAAAGCTAGCTTTGATCTTTCTTTATGACTGGACTAAGTAAGCTTCTGGCATATATGTTGGCAGCGGGTGGCCCTCGCGAGCAACTAGTTCGTGTTCGGTGGCCTTTGCATGTCGCTCTGTGCGAGATGTATGAGCGTGCCGGTCACCGTGGGGAGCTTCAGATGCTTGGCTATCCAATTACCTTCCGGTCCTCGCCAGACGTCGGAACTGCAGCTATCGGTGCCGACGCTGCGCTCGATCAACTGATTCACGCAGGCGTCCTTATCCCTCGCGGTCATATGCGAGGCACCGTTCTTGTGATCGACGACGCCGCCGCTGTCGCAATTCGCCGCGAGTTGATGACGTTGCCCGCGGAGCAGGTGCGACTGCTTCAGCGAGCGGGCGAGCGCTGGGCGGCTCTTGCCTCAACTGCTGCGAAAAACCGCTCTACTGCTGCTCGGTCGGCGGCATCCACGGTTATGTCTGCCACCCCGAAGCGGGCAAAATGCTCGCTCGCCGGCATCGCCTGACGGGCTTCGAGGCGTCGTTGGCCGCGGCCAGCGCCGCCTCCGAGGATTCGAGAGGTGACCATGTAGCGGCGACGACGGTTGTTGATCTGGTTGGGCGGCCAGCTTCCCAACCACCTGCCGTTCAAGTCTGCTCCTTCGGTGAGCGTCCAGTCGATGCAGCGGATGCATTGCAACCGCGCGATGAACTCCGACGCTGTCGTGTAGCGCTCTCTCGCATTTGATCGCATCGCCTTGCGGACGACGACCCGGAGCTGGTCAGGCACATGCGGGGCAAACTGGAACGCCGACTCCGGCAGGGCTCGCTGACCCCTGGTCAGGCGTGCATCAACGCGTTCCGGGTCAATGCTCGAATAGCCAAACGGCCCGTTGAGCATCTCGAACAGCGCCATGCCCACGCCATAGAGGTCTCCGGTCACGGCCATGCGTCCATCGGCCGGGCCGGCCTCGGGTGGCGTGTAGAGCGGCGAGCCCTCGATGCCCGCGACCTGACCGTCAGGCTCGATCCTCGCGGCGGAGCCCCAGTCGCCGAGTCGGGCATACGTCCTGGTGGCGTCTAGAAATATGTTGCCGGGCTTCACGTCGCGGTGGATCACCAGAAGATCTGGCTCGTTGTGCACAAACGCAAGTGCATCGAGAACCTGCATGGCGAGGCGGATGGCCTGGTGGACCGAGAAGCGGTAGCCCTCGTCGAACGCCTTGGCGACGCAACGTCCCTCGTAATACACCGAGACGAAGGTGATCGTGTCCTCGACCTCGTTGTCGTACTGGGCCTCCAGGACCTCCGCCACGTGGTCGTGCTTGATGCGATGAAGTAGGCGGGGCTCCTGATGAGCGGCGGCGTCTTCCAATCCAAGGGTCGAGTAGGTCTTCTGGACACACTTTCGTCCGAACACCAAGTGGTCGGCTTCGTACACGTACCCGCTCGATCCACCCTTGATTGATCGCAGTATCGAATAGCTCGGCTTATCTAGGCGCTCACCACGTAGAGCCATCATGTTTGCTCCTCGGCGAGCGCCGCTGCCGCTGCGAGACTACGTCCGGCTTTCCAGTACTTGCCCACGGGCTCGGTCACGGCCGACATGAGATCCTCTAGCTTGCCTTTGCGAGGCACGCCTAGTCGCGATCGCGCGGATGTCCGATTTAGCATCTCAACTGGAATGCCGGCACGCACACATGCGAGACGCACAAGTGTCTCGAGAGTAACTCGAGGCGCTATGCGCGCATAGGAGTCCTTGTAAGTCTGCTCTGGCATGAGGATCCGCACCTGATCCGGCCGCACCTCAACAAGCGTTCGCTCTATGTCCGCCTGCATTGCCTGTAGGCGCTCAGTCTCCTCGAGCACTGCAGCGGTCATCAACTTTTCGTGGTCGTTATGCACCAGCGATCCCTCGGAGGCGACAGCCAGTAGGACCTCTTCCTTCGTACAAACGACCCCGAGCCCTCGAGCCATCGGCCAATGCTACAGCCAAACATCGGAGCGATTGAGCACGTGTACGCAAGCCGTCGACTCACCGTAAGCGATGTGATGGCCGTATCTCACACCGGATCCGGATCGCGCTCTAGGTCGCAGCGACGCCAAACTCGCCCTCGGAACCCCCTCACTTTTTTTAGAAATTGTGACGCGTTTGTGACGCGCACCAGTCGTCGAGCCCTTCTCCGCCAACAAAAAAGCCCCGCATTTGCAGGGCTTTCTTGTATAGCGGGGGCAGGATTCGAACCTGCGACCTTCGGGTTATGAGCCCGACGAGCTACCAGACTGCTCCACCCCGCGGCGTAGGACATGTTGTAGCAAACCCCAGCCTAAACCGAAACCCACGATCGGCGTTTACCAAGCTGACTCTCAGAACGCGATCGGCGCACCGTCCCGGAAAAACCCGCCGGTTGGGCCGTCGTCTGGAAGGGTGGCCAGCCACACGATCCCCGCCGCTCCGTCCTCGACAGGCTTCTGCGCTCCCATCGGGCCACCCATGTCGGTATTCACGAAGCCGGGACAGGCCGAGTTGACCAGGACGCCGTCACCAGCGAGCTCGGTGGAGAGGATACGCGTCATAGCGTTCATGGAGGCCTTGGAAACTCGGTAGCCGGGAGACCAGCCGCCCATTTCCGCTACGCCGCCCATCCCACTGGAGACGTTGACGACCCTGGGGTGCTGACTGGTGCGGAGCAGATCGAGCAGTGCGACCGTGACACGGTAGGCACCATAGAAGTTTGTTTCCAGCGCGGCCTGAATCTTTTCGAAGTCCGGCTCGGTCCCAGACACACCGAAGTCGCTGCCCACACCGGCGTTGTTGACCAGCACATCCAGCCTTCCCCACTCCGAGTGCACCCTATCCGCGGCCTGCCCGATGCTTGCCGCATCTGCCACGTCCAGCTCCAGCGCGGTCACGGTGCTAGAGGTCTCCCGTGCGAGCTGATCCGCCACCATCTGTCCGTTCTCGGGGTCACGAGCACCCAGGATCACCTCGTAGTTGCGCCCCGCTAGCTGACGGGCCACCTCTAGTCCGATTCCGCGATTCGCTCCCGTTATGAGTACCAAGCCGGCCCTGTCGTTCATGGTGTGCAACCTATCGCACGGGTCTGGAAACCTCTACGATCCGCCGGCGTGCGCGTGGCAGTCGTCGACATCGGGACCAACTCGACCCGCCTGCTCATCGCCGATGTCGAGAGCTCGGGTGCCGTTGCAGTGCTGGTCAGGCAATCGCGTGTCACACGACTGGGAGAAAGGGTGGACTTGGGCCACGGTCTGGCCGAGGAGGCAATCAAGCGCACCTGCACGGTGCTCACCGACTACCGCCAGTTGATTGACCAATACGACTGTCAGGCCAACCTCGCGGTCCTCACCTCGGCGGTTCGTGACGCTTCAAACGGAGCGGCATTTACCGAGCACGTGCGGCGTGACTACGGGTTGGACGCCCGCACACTCTCGGGCGAGGAGGAGGCCCAGCTCACATTCTTGGGAGCAATGAGCGATCGCGATGGGCACTCAGCCACACCCACAGTGGTCATCGACATTGGCGGCGGTTCGACCGAGTTCGTCGTTGGCCATGGCCACCTCGCTGGCTTTCACACCTCCTTGCAGGCGGGTGTGGTGCGCATGAGCGAGCGCCACATCCACACCGATCCTCCGGCGCCCGAGGAGCTTCAACAGTTGGCGCTCGACACACGTACGATATTTCTCGAGGGGCTTCCTCCTGAGGAGCGTGCCCCCGTGGCTCGCGGGATCGCCGTAGCTGGGACGGCCACGGCTGCCGCCGGCATCGACCTGGAGCTCGAGCCCTATGACCCCGATCGTGTGCATGGCTACAAGCTGCTGCTGGCCACAGTGGAGCTGCTGTTGGCTCGCCTGGCGGAGATGACCGAAGATCAGCGTCGCAGCGTCGCCGGCTTGCATCCCGACCGTGCCCCCACGATCGTCGCCGGCATGATTCTGCTCAGCGAGGCAATGCGCGCCTTCGAGCTCGAGGAGGTCGAGGTCTCAGAGCACGACATCCTCCGGGGAGGCGCTCTGCGCCTGGCCGGCTTGGGTTAGAGGGCCCCCTCTGATGGCAAAAACGAGCCGAGCGGATGGATACCTAACAAGCGTCCAGGTTTGCCTCTGGGGATAAAGAAGTGCTCCTGTGGAGCCGAAGTGCTCTCGCTGGGCAAGGAGGACCGGAGTATTCACGCGCCTCCTTGAACCGGTCATAGGTTCGGGCGACGCCGCTTCGGCGGTACTCCCGCTGCTCCGAGCCAACCTATCCCCCGAGCCTTTAGGTACGTCCCCTGCCTGTCCTAAAGGCCCATGAGGAGGTCGCCCGCTCTGGGCGGCCTCCTCACTTTTTGCGCCTCTATGCCAGGTTTGACTTGCGGGGGTAGGCGATCGCTGGATCGGTCAACACGTTCACGAGCGCCGGTCTGTTCGCCTGCAGAGCCCGCTCGAGTGCTGCTCGCAGCTCCGCTGGACGCTCGACCAACTCGCCGTGGCCACCCAGAGCCTCGACTACCTGGTCGTAGCGCGTTTCCGGACGCAGCTCCGCGGCCACCGAGTACCCATACAGGAACTCCATCGGATGCTTCTCAAGCCCCCAGATCCCGTTGTTGCCCATTACGCCGACGACATTTACACCGTGCCGGGCGAGGGTGTCGAACTCCATTCCGGCAAAGCCGAACGCACCGTCGCCGAGTAGCAGCACAACCTGGCGCTCGGGGTGCGCCAGCTTGGCCGCCAGCGCATACCCGGGACCGCTGCCGAGACATCCATACGGTCCGGGGTCGAGCCAGCATCCCGGCTGGTAGCTGTCTATGACACGGCCCGCATAGGAGACAAAGTCGCCACCATCGCCGATCACTATCGCGTTACGGTCGAGCACCTTGGCCAACTCACTGTAGATGCGCATCGGATGCAGAGGGGCCCGTTCGTCCTCCAACTCAGCGCGCTCGGCCTCGCGCCGCTCTAGCTCCTGCGCACGCAACTGCGATATCCACTGCTGGCTTGACAACGGTGTGCCGAGCGCCGCACACAGCTCGGCAAGCGTTCCTGCCAGAGACCCGTAGAGCTGCGCCTCAACAGCACGGGGATGCGGGCGTGCAGGTTCCGTGGAGTCGATCACGACAACCTTGGTGCTCTCGCCGAAGGATCCCCCGAAGCCCAGGCGGAAATCCATCGGCACCCCGATCACGAGCGCGACATCGGCGCCCTTGAGCGCCTGCCCGCGTGTGCGCGAGAAGAACAGCTCGTGATCGGCAGGGACGCAGCCGCGCGCCAAGCCGTTCAAAAACACCGGGATCCCCAGTGTCTGGGAGAGCTCGAGCAGCGCCTGCTCACCGTGGTCCCAGTAGAGGTCGGTGCCGGCCATGATCACCGGACGCTCGGCTTGGCTGAGCAGCTTTGCGACATCTTCGATCGAGTCGCCCCCACCCACGACAGCAGCGGTGTCCGGGGCGAGATCTGCTGGCGACTCGGCGGCCTCCATGAATACGTAGTCGAGCGGGAAGTCCACGAAACTCGGACCGCCGTGAGCAGCCAGCGCCAGCGCAACCGCCTGGTCGATGAGGCCGGGGATCTCTTCGGTGCTCTGGGGAGTCGCCGCAAACTTCGTCACCGGACCCACGAACGGGACGTGGTCGATCTCTTGCAGCGAGCCCTGGCCCCAGCGCATCGCCGGCGCCCGCCCACCGAGGACCAGAACAGGTGAGTGGTTGGCCTGGGCGGAGGCCATCGCGCTCATTCCGTTTGTGACCCCGGGACCGGCGGTGAGTGCGCACACACCAACCTCGCGCGTGACCTTGGCCCAACCCTCGGCGGCGAATGCTGCCGTCTGCTCGTGACGGACGTCCACGATGTCTATGCCCTCAGCCCGGCAGCCGTCATATATCGAGAAGAGATGCCCCCCGGAGAGCGTGAACAGCTTGCTGACGCCGTGCGCCTTCAGGCGGCGGGCGATCAGCCGTCCTCCGTGATAGGTCTCTATCTCAGTGCTCTGTGCAGACATAGACGCGACTCTACAGACACAGTTACCGAAGCGCTCGGGAATACCCGGGGCGGGATTCGAACCCGCAAGCCCTTTCGAGCGGCGGATTTTAAGTCCGCTGACTTTGCCAATTTGTCTACCCGGGCGCAGAGATCGTATCGACCGATTGCTACCCCCAAACACCCGACGGGCCGGACGAATCGTGCCGCGGCATGGCCCTCAAAGAGATCGGCTGCGGGCAGCTTGGAGTTGCTGTGCGGCGGGGCGAGGATCGACCGGCCCGCTCTACGCCCTGCGATGCCACACGCCAGATTGCCAGGCGAGCGATCGCCCCGGCGCCGAGCTGGTCTTCAGCCCGCGAAAACAGGCAAATCCCCCTATAATGTAACAAATGCCACTTGCGCTGGTACTCTCATTCTGCGCAACTACCCCACTGCTAGGGTGTCATTAGGGACAAGCAGCGACTGGACCATCCATGGAGGTCTCCGCACTCAGACAATCAGGCTTGCCGGGACTGCCCGGGTCAGTCCCGCTGCTGCGCTTGCAGTCGGACGAGCGCCTGATCGCCCTGATTCGTCGCGGTCACCACTCCGCGTTTGAGGCTCTGGTCGCCCGCTATCAGGCACGCCTGCTCTCCTTCTGCCGGCATATGCTCGGCTCCAAGGAGGACGCCGAAGACGTTCTGCAGGAGGTCTTTGCAGCCGCCTTCAACGCGATTCTCGCCGACGAGCGCTCGATCAACGTACGCCCGTGGCTGTATCGCATCGCACGCAACCGCTCCCTGAACCACCTGCGCCGGACAACCCCGGTGGGTGTGGATTCGATGGATGTCTACTACGCCGAGAACGGCCAGTCCACGGGCGAGAAGATCCTCCGGCGCGAGAGCTTCCGTCAGTTGATCTCAGACGTCCAACAGCTGCCGGAGACGCAACGCACCGCGCTGTTGCTGCGTGAGATCGATGCTCTCTCCTACGAGCAGATCTCCGAGACGATGCAGACGACAGTGCCGAGCGTCAAGTCGCTGTTGGTACGGGCGCGCATATCTCTGGCGGAGGCGGCCGAGGCGCGCAAGCTCAGCTGCGATGAAGTCCGCCTGGAGCTCGGCGAAGTAGCCGAGGGCCTGATGAAGATCTCCGCTCCGGTGCGCCGCCACGTACGCGAGTGCGAACGCTGCCGATTCTTCCGCAAGCAGCTCAAGGAGAACAACCACGCCCTGGCCGCGGTCTTCCCCGTCGGGCCACTGCTTTTGATCAAGAAGCTCGTACTCGCCAAGCTGGGATCGACCGCCAGTGCCGGACACGTGGCCGCCGGCGGCGGCGCGACCGCCGCCGCTGGCGCCGGTGCGAGCGTCGCTGGCGCGGGCAGCACGATGGGTGGCCTGGCGGGACTTGGCGCCGGTGCGCTCGCCACTAAGGCGGTAGCGGGACTCGCGGCCGCCGCACTGGTCACCGCCGGCGCCGTGGAGGCCGACCACGCGGCGAGCACACACCGCCATCACCATTCCGCGGCAGCTGTTGCTTCTAGTTCCTCTTCCTCGCGCTTCCATGCGGACGCGGCGCCGGTTGTGATCAGATCTCAGCCACAGCCGGTGACAGCCGTAAGCCCACGGAGCGCCCGCATAGCCTCCGCCGGTAAGCCGCTGCGTCTCAAGCCGAGAAAGAAGAGCAAGCCAGTGGCTAAGCCGCCCACGCCGGCCCTCGCGAGCCCGACCAGTACCACAACAGCGGTGACAGAGGTCAAACCGGTGGTACCCGTCAAGCCGGCGGTCACCGAGGTGACTACCGAGACTACCGTCCTGCCCTCAGACTCCCAGCCAGTTCCGCCACCGTCCCCACCGACAACGGCCACATCAGAATCCCAGCCGCCGACCGGCGCACCCGAACCCACCACTGTCACCACCAGCGAAGTGCCACCGCCGCCAACCCAAGCGCCCGTGGTCACCCCCGAACAGGACACCGCCACCACTCCGCCGCCGCCGCCGAACCCTGAACAGAGTGGCGGCACTCCCGCTCCGCAGACCAGCGGCGGCTAGCCGAAGCTGAACGTGTGAAGGGCCGTGTTCAGCGGTCCTTCGCCGGCGACTTCCGCGGCTGATTCGAGGCGCCGATCGCCTTCCGGTGAGGCCAGCATCACTATGTCCACTCCCCGGCGCGCCCCCATTCGTTCGGGTGCCAGCAGCACGTCGCGCCCGTACATGCGCCTGCCTTCGATGGTCGCGCTGTAGAGCACCTGGTAGCCGGGTACGGTGCTCACCCGAGTCTTGCCCTCACCCAATAGATCGAAGCGCTGGTAGCGTCCGGCGAGAGCCCGGATGTAGCTGGCCGCGTACAGCGGAAGCTCGGCCGAGAGCGAGCCTTCATAGGCTGGGAGCAGGAGCGGCCCGACGGTGAACGATTCCTCGAGCCGTCCGTCTGTGCTGCGCGCCACACGCGTGTACTGCCCGGCGGGGGGCGGGGTTCGATACAGGCCTCTGTATTCGAAGCTGAACGGCACCGGGGACCCGTGTGAGACGCTGGCGCGCTGGAGTGTCAGAGCCAGGCCGATCGCCAGTGCAAGCACGCCCAGGCCGGCGAGAATCACGAGCGCACGCGAGACTCGCGGCAGACCGTGCCAGCGCGGCGAAAGCATCTGGGCCAGCGTCGGTCGATACTGGGGCTTGAGCGGGATCGAGGCCATCGGCGGGAAGTCTAGGCCAGCCCAATCACCTCAGCGCCCGCCAGAGCGGCCAGTGACCCGGATTTGTGTGTTTGCGCAAGCTGGCGAGGCCGAGCAGCTCCGCGCCATCTGCCTCTGCCCCGGGCGCGAGCGCGGCTTCAAAGCAGCCTCCGCGAGCGGTGCCATCTCGGCGAACGTAACGCTGTGAGGAGCCAGCACCGCACCCTCACTCGCCTGCCTAGGTGTATCTAACCTGGCTGTCTGGCAAAGAGATTTCGCGTTGCCGTTTTATTGCGGCTTTCTACGTATGTCCTTGTGCGTCGGCTGGGTCGATTTAGGGGATATAGAAACCCGAAAAGAGGCACATCATGCGACAACCAGCGCTTCACTTCACAGATATTCGACCGATCGAGTACGACGCGTTGCATCGTCGTCTGTGGATCGCTGGACAGCGTTGTCATCACGGTGCCAGCGGAATGCTCTTGACCTGCGCGGCGGTGATCGGCGCGAGGGCCGGGGCGCTCAAACCGAAGTCCGGCGCCGCGCTGGCAGCCAGCGGCGCCCTGTTGATGGCTCACGACTGGAAAGACCACTCGCTGTGGTTTGAGCCCGGTCACGGCCACCAGCCCTAGACCTGAGCGCTACTGCCCGATCGAGAACAGCGCCTCCAGATCGTGGCGTGAGAAGGCAGCGAACGCCACCATCGTCTGGGTGCGCGCGACACCCGCCAGCGCCCCGATTTGGGAGGTGACGACCTCCGCCAGCTGCTCGTGATCGGGCACCCGTACGATCGCCACGAAGTCCCACTCGCCGGTCACCGAGTAAGCCTCCGCCACGCCCTCGATGTCAGCCAGGGCGCCACCGAGCTTGGACAGCT
This sequence comes from Solirubrobacteraceae bacterium, assembly GCA_036561505.1. Taxonomy (GTDB): domain Bacteria; phylum Actinomycetota; class Thermoleophilia; order Solirubrobacterales; family Solirubrobacteraceae; genus Palsa-744. Next base: position 46,461 of record DATBPE010000165.1, on the reverse strand, counting down.
CGTCGCGTTCGGCCTCGATCAGTACGACCGCGTGGGTCATGGTCATGGGCTGTGGCTCTCACCCGGCGCCAGCACGATGACCTGCGATGAGCTACCGGCCTCGACATCGGCCTTGAACGCCTGTGCGTCGGTCTGGATCGGCGGGAAAGTGTCGTAGTGGCAAGGGATCACCTGCCTGGCCTCGAGGAGCCCGGCGGCCGCCACGGCGTCGTGACGATCCATCGTGTAGTGCCCGCCGATGCACACCAGCGCCACGTCGATCGGACCCGCCTGCTTGGCGTTCAGCGCCAGGTCGGAGAACAGGCCGGTGTCGCCGAGGTGGTAGATCGTCTTGCCCGCGAACTTCACGATCAGCCCCGCGGGGGTGTTGACGGTGCCCTTCGGGGTCGTGGAGGTGTGCCACGCCGGCACCAGCTTGACCGAGCCCCAATCGAGCTTCACCGTGCCACCGATGTTGGGGTCGTGCACATTGGAGAGCCCTTCTTCTGAGAGCTCGCCTGCGATCTCCACTATCGCGACGACGTGCGCGCCGGTGCGCTTGGCGATCGACACCGTGTCGCCGATGTGATCGGCGTGACCGTGGGTTAGCAGGATCGCCGTGGGATCGAGCTCATCGGCGGACACAGCCGCCTTCGGATTGCCGGTCAAGAACGGGTCGATCAGCACTGAGGTGTCGCCGTCGGTGAGCTCGAAAGCCGCATGACCCAGGAAGCGAATTTCCATCTTGACTCTCCTTTTTGGACGTTAGGTCGGACCGCGGCTCACTCGCCGCCGCGCGGGGCCTGATCGCTCTCGCGTCCGCGGCGCAGCTCGTTCGCCAGCTCGAAGCCGACCGCCACCCCTACGAGCATACCTAGACGTGTCTCCTCGTCCACCAGGTTCGCCACGGCGCGGGATCGGTCCTGCTCGCTGTCGTGCCCCACCGCCTCGGCGAGTTGCTGCTCGTGTGCTTGGGAGAACCACCCGCCCGCCTGTAGCGCCTGGGCCAACACCCCGTGCAGACTCGGGGCCGCGTGAGTGACTATCTCCTGGGCGTGGGCCAGGCGAGCCGGGTCTGCGAGCATCTGGACCGCGGCGTCCACCTCGGCAGCGCTATACGGTTGCTCGGGCACAACCGAATCATTGCAGCGCGCTGTTTCTGCGGGGCCGTCCTCTGAGCGCGCGAAGGATCTGTCAACGACTGAGAAGTTGGCCACGAGCGAGGCCGAATCCGGCCAGGGAACCGATCAGAAGACCGGCGATCCCAGCCACCCAGCTGGCCTCGGTGCGTGCCAGTGGCATCGCCAAGACGATCGCGGCCATCGCGGCCGCCCCCAGCAGGTCGCCCTCGTAGTCCTCCTTTCGTGCCGCGGCCAACAGGTCGGGCATCGCCCAGGCGGCTATCAGAGCGAGCGCCGGGCCGTTGGCGCCGCTGACGATCGCGGCTGGATACAGACTCAGTGCCGCCAGCGCGCCGGCCGCGCCGGCGCCGAAGAACAGCGCCGCCACCACCAGCGGGCCGTGCCGGCGCTCGAGCAGCCATCCGAAGATCGCTATCGCCAAAACGACGGCGAACTCGTAGAGGCCACTCACGTAAGCGAACTGGCTGGTGAACAGCCGCCACCAATCCCCGTGCAGAGGACCGATGATCAGAAGATCCCCAAGATTCACGTAAGCGCCCTTCCAGGCGACCCAGGCCACCGCGCTGGCCAGCACCAACGCGGCCATCACATAGGGGTGGGACTCGGCTCTTATCCCCGGGATCTCGCCTCTGCGCAGCCGCCCCAGGGAGGGGATCGCGTCCTTTGTGCGTCCGCCGCGACGCTCGCCGCCGCGAGGCAGCTTGGGGGCACGCCGGCGCAGGCGGTTGCCGCAGTAGGGACACTCGGTGATGTAAGGGCTCACCTCTGAGCCGCACTGCTTGCACACCACGAACAGATCGGCACCCGAGGTCATCTCAGGTTCATTCTAAGCGCGCTTTGACCTCGCCGGGATAGCTGTGATCGGTAGAGTCTGAATGCGCCTTTGAAGCTCACACCAAGAGAGCGGGCGTCGCCTGCGTCGCCACCGACAACTTCTAAAGGAAATTGATGCAACTCGGTTACCAGAAAAAGCTCTACATCCTGGCCTTCGATCACCGCGGCTCCTTCCAGAAGAAGTTCTTCGGGATCGAGGGCGAACCAGATTCCGAGCAGACGGCGATGATCGCCGACGCCAAGCACCTCATTTTCGAGGGCATGCTCCAGGCGATCGCGGCGGGCACCGACGCGGACAGCGCCGGAGTGCTAGTCGATGAGCAGTTCGGCTCAACCGTGCCCGAGGAGGCACGCGCCGGGGGGCTGAAGCTCTCGATGCCGGCCGAGCGCTCGGGCCAGAACACGTTCGACTTCCAGTATGGAGAGGACTTCGGTGAGCACATCCTCAGCTTCGACCCGGACTTCACCAAGGTGCTCGTTCGCTACAACCCAGACGGAGACGGCGCTGAGAACGCCGAGCAGCTTCACAAGCTCAAGCGTCTGAGCGACTGGCTGCATTCGAACGAGCGCAAGTTCCTGTTCGAGTTGCTCGTTCCCGCTGAGCCAGCCCAGCTCGAGTCCGTCGGGGGCGATAACAACCGCTACGACGCGGAGCTGCGCCCCGAGCTGATGCGCCGCACGATCGCCGAGGTCCAAGGCGCTGGCATCGAGGTGGACATCTGGAAGATCGAGGGCGTCGACGAGCGCGCCGACTGTGAAATGCTGGTAGCCCAGGCCCGTTCGGGCGAAGGTCGCGAGGGCGTCACCTGCGTGGTGCTCGGCCGCGGCGCCGACGACGAGAAGGTCGACCACTGGCTGGCGCAGGCCGCCCCCGTGGAGGGCTTTATCGGCTTCGCGATCGGCCGCTCGATCTGGTGGGATCCGCTGAAGGCCTACGTCGATGGGAAGACCGAACGCAGCGTGGCGGCGGCGCAGGTCGCGAAGAACTACTTGCGCTTCATCGATGTTTATGAGCGCGCCGAGGGCAAGACGCCGGTTGGGTAGCCCCGATGAGCGCCTCTAAGCTGCGACGCAGCCCCGCTGAAATCGAGGAGGCCTTCGCGCATGAGATCTCTCTGGAGCGTCACCGGCGCGCCTGGCTGAGGCATACAGCTGAGCGCCGGACACTCAAACGCGAGGTGGAGCGCCGCCACAAGCATGGCTCGATTCGCTTCGTACTGCTCGTGTTTACTCTGATACTGACCGCTGTGATCGTCGCGGCGGTCATGTTCCGCACGCTGTATCTGCTGCTCGGCTGAGCCAGCGTCTTACAGGACTAGCCTGACTCCCCCATTTCGCGCAAGGCGTCATCGACCTCGCTGCCCACGGCGTCCTCGGGGGCATCCCCCTGCTGCTGCTGGCTCTGGATCTCCAGATAGATCTCTGTGCGAAACACCGGCACATCGGCGGGAGCTTGAATGCCGATGCGCACCTTCTCCCCCACGACTGAGAGCACCGACACCTTGATGTCGTCGCCAATCATGATGCTCTGATTGGACTTGCGCGTCAAAACCAGCATTCGGTGCCTTCCTATTCGCCCGCAGGCAGTCGGCGCGATCGGCCCCTGCCTCGCCTGAAGCGGCAAGCATAGTCTCAGGAGGGGGCGAAAGCGACCCCCGGGTGCCCAGAAGCCCGTGTGTCGGCACTTTCCTGAAGCGATCGTTTACCTGAGAGCACCCGTCGACCCTTGACGATGCTAGTCTCCCGGACCGTTCATGGCTAGGAAATCACTACGTCCTCATCTCAACCAGATTCGTGCCTGGGTCCGTCAAGGTCGGACCGACGCGTGGGTCGCCCACCAGCTGGAAGTCACCGTGCAAGAGATCGAGCAGTTCAAGCGCCAGAACGAGCTCGCCGGCGAGGAGGACACCGGCGGTGATCAGCACTCCAGCGACTACCCCGATGAGATCGACCTGCGCGCCGAGGACGACGCGCTGATCGCGGCAGAGCTCGAGGCGGCCGCCCTGGAGGCCGAGCGCGCGGAAGCCGTCGCCAGCGAGAGCGGACAGACCCTCGAGTCAGAGGATCAAAGCGAGGAGGAGGGCGCTTCGCGCACCCGCCGGCGTGGACGGCGCGGGGGACGCACACGGCGCCCGGGACGCAACTCTTCGCCGCTGGAAGGCACCTTCGACCACGGCGAGGAGGGCTACGGGCTGTGGTTGGATCCAGCGGTACAGGACAACGCGATCTACGCCGAGCACTGGGCGGGACACCGCCCGGTGGAGGTCACGATCGAGGAGGACCGCATCGTCATCCGCCGCGTCGGCGAGGACGCCGAGGCGGATCAGGAGACGCCCTCCTAGGAGGTTCCGATCTCCCTGCGCCCACCGGCGTAGTCTGAGGCCTCGCGCAGGTAGCGCCCAAAGGCCGCGTCCACGACCACCGCCGCATCCCATGCCCACGGGTCCTCGGGGGCGATGTTCATCGCCATCTGCAGGCACCAGGCGCTGTCCCGTTCGTAGAGTTCCACGAGCTCCTGGGAGGAGAAACGGCCCCCCAGGCGCCGGCGCAGCTCGGCCACCAGAGCCGCGATCACACGCTCCAGCAGCCCGCCGCGCTCCGGCGAAGCCTGGCTCAGGCGCCGCTCGCCTTGGCGCCACTGGTAGATCGCGTTCTCGAAGCCCGGCACGATCGCCGAGGCTAGCAGTCAGTCGTTGGGTAGTCCCCGCACGATAAAGGTGTGCTCTCCGGGAAACATCATGCCGAGCTGACGGGCCTCGGCTTCCACGGTGCCACCGGCGCTGAGCGTCGCATGCTCGGCCTTCAGCTGGCGGTATTGGCGCTCGAGCGTGTGCACCTGCGCGTCGGTGCGCCTGGCTTCCCGCCAGGTGGAGAACAACGACAGTCCGGCGCTCAGGTACAGGTACAGCAGGGCCGCCATCACGCACAGCATCGCCATGCGCCCCAGACGATCCCATCGCACACGCCCCCGCGCCGGCGCTCGCTGGCGCCGCGGGGCCGCGCTCGCGCCTCGCCCGGCACGGGCATTCGGCAGTGAGGCAGCTGGCATGTCAGTCGATTCGCGCTGCGCGTACGCACTCCTGCAAGCGGGCCGCTCAGCCGCGAAAGACAGAGCGACCGGGGAACTCGGCATCGGCGCCGAGTTGCTCCTCGATGCGCAGCAGCTGGTTGTACTTCGCCACCCGATCAGAGCGCGACGGCGCGCCGGTCTTGATCTGCCCGCAGCCTGTCGCCACGGCCAAATCGGCGATCGTCACGTCCTCGGTCTCACCGGAGCGATGGCTCATCACCGCGGTGTAGCCCGCTTCACGCGCCATCGCGATCGCGGCCAGCGTCTCGCTCAGCGTGCCGATCTGGTTGACCTTGACGAGGATCGAGTTGGCCACGCCCAGCTCGATGCCGCGACTCAAGCGCTCGGTGTTGGTCACGAACAGGTCGTCGCCGACCAGCTGCACGCGCTCTCCGATACCGTCGGTGAGCGCCTTCCAGCCCTCCCAGTCCTGCTCGTCCATGCCGTCCTCGATCGAGACGATCGGGTAGCGCGCGGCCAGATCAGCCCAGTAGTCGGCCAGCTCGCTCGCGCTCAGGCTGCGGCCCTCGTGCTCGAGCACATAGGCCCCATTCCGGTAGATCTCGCTGGTCGCTGGGTCCAGCGCGATTGCCACGTCCTCGCCCGGCTGGAAGCCGGCCGCCTCGATCCCCGCCACGAGCATCTCCAGGGCCTCCTCGTTGGAGTGAAGGTCCGGCGCGAAGCCGCCCTCGTCGCCGACCGCCGTTGAGAGGCCGCGCTCGTGCAGCGTCCGTTTCAGCGCATGGAACACCTCGACCCCCATCCGCAGGCACTCCGAGAAGCTCTGCGCCCCGCACGGGACGACCATGAACTCCTGGAAGTCGACTTTGTTATCAGCGTGCGCGCCGCCGTTTAGGACGTTCATCATCGGCACCGGCAGCACCCGTGCGGCTTCGCCTCCCAGGTAGCGCCACAGCGCCATGCCCTCCTCCGCGGCCTGGGCGTGCGCGGCCGCCAGCGACACGCCGAGGATCGCGTTGGCGCCAAGCCGTGACTTGTTGGGTGTGCCGTCGAGGGAGATCAGCGCCCCGTCGAGGCCCTTCTGGTCGCCAGCGTCGAGGCCTGCGACGGCGTCTGCGATCTCACCGTTGACGCCCGCCACCGCCCGTGTCACGCCCTTGCCGCCCCAGGCCTCGCCGCCGTCGCGCAGCTCGGTCGCCTCGAACTCCCCCGTCGAAGCCCCTGAGGGCACCGCGGCGTGACCGTGAGCGCCCGAGCGCAGGGCGACCTCCACCTCGACGGTGGGGTTGCCGCGGCTGTCGAGGATCTGGCGGGCGTGGACTCTCTGTATCTGGCTCATCCTTCTCCGATCTTTTCGCGGAATCTGTGTGCCGCCGCCCGCAGAGCAAGCTCGGGGTCGAGCTTCAGCCCGCGGGCTAGCGCCACAACGACAAACAGCAACTCCCCCAACTGGTGAAACGCCTCTGGCCGCGCGCTCTCACCGGCCGAAGGCCCTTCGGGGGACTCCTCATCGAGCACCGCACAGAGCTGATCGAGCTTGCCCCTGAGCGCCGCCAGCGAAAGCTCTGGCGCATCCTCGGCACACTCACCCGCGCAGGCCGCACGCCGCTGGATCTTGCGCGCGTACAACAGCGCGGGCAGGTTCTCCGGCACCTCCCCGAAGACACCCCGCTCACGTCCGGGCTCCCGGCGCTTGATCTGATCCCAGTTGCGCAGCACCTCATCGGCGTCGGCCACCTCGACCTCGGCGAAGACGTGCGGATGACGACGGATGAGCTTCTGTGAGCAGTGCTCAGCTACCTGTGCGAGGTCTCCGGCGCCACGCTCCTCCAACAGCAGCGCCAGGAAGTGGACCTGGAAGAGCACGTCGCCGAGCTCGTCCAGGAGCTTTGCGTCCTGGCGCTCGTGCGCGGCGTCCGCCAGCTCGTAGGCCTCCTCGACGGTGTGCGCCACGATCGAGCGCTCGTCCTGTTCGCGATCCCATGGACACTCGCTGCGCAGTCTGCGCGTGAGCGCATCCAGACGTATGAGCGCCTCTGAATTGCCGCCCTCGGGCATCGCCCGCCGCCTGCGTCCCTATTTCTTCTTGGCGCGCTTGGACGCCGTGGAGGTCTTGGTGGGCACCGTCGTCGTTGTGGGTGCCGTGGTCTGCGCCGTCGAGGGCTGGCTGGTCGAGGTGGCCTTGGGGGCGCCGTTGCAAACGCCCACCATGAACTGTGGCCGGCATTGCGTGCGCTTCTTCCACCGTTGTTTGAATTCTTTGACGAAGTTACTCATCGCGTTCTTTTCCCCTTCGGAGGCCAGCGTCTGCTTGATCTGAGTCTGCGTTTCGGCGAACGTCTGCTGGGTGGCGGGCATGACCTTCTTGACTTCGAATATGTAGTAGCCGAAGGGAGTGTTGATCGGGCCGCTCAGCACACCCACCTTGGCGGCGAACACGGCCGTGTCCAGCGCCTTCTCCTCTTCTCCCTTACCGATCCCGTTGAGCACCCCGCCGGCGGTCTTGCTGACAGGGTCGATCGAGACGCGCTTGGCGACGCTCTTAAAGCTCTTACCGGAGGCTATTTCGCGCTTGGCGGCCTTCGCCTGGGCCTGAGTCTTGGTGAGGACGATCAGCAGGTTGCGCTTTTCCGGAGAGCCGTAGTTGGCGCGGTGCTGGTTGTAGTAACCGCTGGCGGCGGCGGTACTCACGGCCTTTGCCTTTTCGGTCACCTTCGTCTGTAGCTTTGCGGCCACGACTTGGAGCTTTACCCGCAGCAGCACATCCGAGACGGTCTCCTGAGTCTTGTTGAGCAGCTTCCGGAAATCCGCTTCCTTTGGGAACTGTTGCTGGCGGATCGTGTTGAACTGCTTCTTGACTTCATTGTCAGTGACCCTCACGCCGCGGCTGGAGGCTTCGCTCAGAACCCATTCTGAGGTGATCAGAAATTTGAGCGCCTGCTGCTGAGCGGACTTGTACTGCTGTTCGCAGACTTTCCTGAGTGCCGCTTCGGTCGGCGGCGCGGAGCCCTTGGCCGGCTTCGACGCGATCGCTTTCTGATGCGCGACGCAGGCGCTGTAGGTCGGCGGTTCGGCCATCACGGGGTTGGCGGACGCGCTGGAAGCGGAGGCCCCCACCGCATATATCCTCGTCCAGTGTTTGAAGACCTGCTTGGTGATCGGCTTGCCGTTCACCTGCACGACCGCGTCGCTGGGGATACCCCCGCAAGCCGACAATCCCAGGGCTAGAAAACCGACGGCACCGAACGCCGAGATGCGGCTGATCAGCTTGGACACGAGGCGGGCATGCTAGCGAAAAGTCCTTCGCCGGCACCTACAAGAGCAGCGATCTACGCTCATGCCGCCTCGCGCACGACCGCCAAGAGCACGTCGGCGGCACGTACAACTGTGGGGAAGCGCTGCTCGCCCTCCTTGGGAATGCGCACCGAGACCTGTGAGCGCCCGGACTCATATAGGGCCTCGGGCAACTCCTCGCGCAGACGCTTGGCGCGCACAGAGTCGAGCTCGATCGGCGTCACCGCGAGGCGGTCGCCCCTGAAGCTCACCGTCTGAGCGCCGGCCTGGCCGAACTTGATACGGGCACGTTGCAAGGCCAACAGGTTGCCCAGCGGCTCAGGTACGGGGCCAAAGCGGTCCTCCAGCTCCTCGCGCAGACGTTCCACGTCGGCGACCTCCACAGCGGAGGCGACGCGGCGGTGGACCTCGATCTTGGCCTGCTCGTAGGGCACGTAGTCGGTGGGGACATAGGCGTTGACGTTGACGTCCAAGCGCACCGGCTCGGGCAGCTCCTGCCCCTGCTCGCCCTCGGCCGGGCCGGCCTGGCGAACGGCCTCGTCGAGCATCTGCATGTACAGCTCGAAGCCGAGCGCAGCCACGTGACCGGACTGCTCGTCGCCGAGCAGATTGCCGGCGCCCCTGATCTCCAAGTCACGCATGGCCACCTTGAAGCCCGAGCCCAGCTCGGTGTAGTCCGAGAGCGCCGAGAGCCGCTGGGCGGCCTCGGGCGTGAGCGCCGCCGCGGAGTCATACAGGAGGTAGGCGTAGGCGCGCTCGCGGCTGCGTCCCACCCGTCCGCGGATCTGGTAGAGCTGGGCCAGCCCGAACGTGTCGGCGTGCTCCACGATCAAGGTGTTGGCCTGGGGAATGTCGATGCCCGACTCGATGATCGAGGTGCACACGAGCACGTCGGCGCCGCCCTGCAGGTAGTCCATCATGACGGCCTCCAGTTCACCCTCGCCCATCTGGCCGTGGGCCACCGCGAAGCGCACACCGGGACAGCACGCGCGCAACCGCTCCGCGGTCTCCTCGATCGAATCGACTCTGTTGTGCATGAAGAACGCTTGGCCGTTGCGTGCGTGCTCGCGCAGGATCGCGCGCTTTACGAGCTCCTCCTCGTACTCGCCCACATATGTCTTGACCGGCCGGCGGCCCTCCGGCGGGGTCTCGATCACGGAGATCTCCCGCAAACCGGCCAAGGACATCTGCAAGGTGCGAGGGATCGGGGTGGCGGACATCGAGATCACGTCCACCTTGAGCTTGAGCTGGCGCAGCAGCTCCTTCTGCTTGACCCCGAAGCGCTGCTCCTCATCGACGATCAAGAGCCCGAGATCCTTGGGCCGTACGTCGCGCGAGAGCACCCGGTGGGTGCCGATCAGGATGTCCGCGGTGCCGCTTGCGAAGCCCGCCAGCGCGGCCTTCTGCTCGGCCTGAGAGCGAAAACGCGAGACGTGCTCGATCGTGATCGGATAGTCGGCCAGGCGCTCGGAGAAGGTGCCGTAGTGCTGCTGGGCGAGGATCGTGGTCGGGACCAGCATCAGGACTTGCTTGCCCTGGCTTGCGGCCTTGAAGGCGGCGCGCAGGGCGACCTCGGTCTTGCCGTAGCCCACGTCTCCGCACACCAGCCGGTCCATCGGACGGGGCGCTTCCATGTCGGACTTGACCAGTTCGATCGCCTCCAATTGGTCGGCGGTCTCGGTGTAGGGGAAGCGCTCCTCGAACTCGCGCTGCCAGTCGGAGTCCGGCTCGAAGGCGTAGCCGGCACGGCGACGGCGCTCGGCGTACAGGCTGAGCAGCTCGCCCGCAAGCTCTTGGGCGGCACGGCGCGCCCTCGCCTTCATCGCCTCCCAGCGCGAGCCACCGAGCTTTGAGAGGGGCGGATGCTCGCCGCCGGCCCCGACATAGCGCGAGATCTTCGCGAGCTGGTCGGTGGGGACGAACACCTTGTCGTCTCCTTGGTATTCGAGGTAGAGGTAATCGCGGGTGACCTCCGCCACGGTGCGCGTCTCAAAGCCCGCGAAGCGTGCGACGCCGTGGTCCTCGTGCACGACGATGTCGCCCGTGCGAAGCTCGGTGAAGGAGCGCAGGGCACCCCGCCGTGTGGGCCCTGCGAGCCCGTCGGAACTCGCCCCGCCGGGGCGCTCGGCGCGACGACGGCGCAAGAGACGATGCTCGGGGTAGACGGCAAGCTTCATGGAAGGAGCGACGAAGCCCTCGCGCAAGGAAGCCGCCGCGAAGCGCAGAGAGGCCTCGAGGGGGGTCCTCGCTACGTCCACTTCCGCGTCCAGCCAATCCGCCTTCAGGCGGCCGAGGTTGTAGGCAGCGCGCTCGCCTTCGCCTCTGCGGGGAAAGGTCACGACCGTGCGATAGCCGGAGCGCACGAGCTTCTCGAGCTCAGGCTCGGCCTCCGCGAGTGAGCGAGCGGCGGTGTCGGCGGTGGAGGCGCGCAGCTGGATCTCCTGGTCGCTGGACATCGCGGACAGCCAGATTCGGGTGCGGGCAGCCACGCTGGAGCGCACCTGCTCTGGGCTGACGTACAGGTGGTGGGCATCCTCGTCGGCAAACGCGGCACACACATCGCTCCAATGGTCGGTGAGCGCCGGCCCGAGCTCCTCCTCGGCCGCAACGATCAGCTCGGTAGCCGGGCCGATCAAGTCGAGTAGCGCACCGAAGCGCTCCACCGGCAACAGCTCCGTGATGTCCGGCCGTCCTTCGCCGCCATCGCCCTCACTCGCCTGTGCCTCGGAGGGTGCGCTGAAGGCGCCCGTGGCGGCGGCGATCTCGGCCAGCTCGCGGTGCTCGGGAGCGAGCTCGGCGGCGGGCGCGATCTCGACCTCATCGATGTCGCCCAGCGAGCGTTGTGTAAACGTCGAGAACCAGCGCAGGGATTCGATCTCGATGTCGAACATATCCACCCGCACCGCGTGCTCCTCGGTGGCGGGAAACACGTCGAGCAGGCCTCCTCGCATCGCGAACTGTCCGCGCTCCTGCACCTGATCGACGCGCTCGTAGCCGGCCCCGACCAGATCGGCGGCGCACTCGTCGAGATCGAGCAGCTCGCCGACGCGCAACGTAAACGAGCGCGGACGCAGCTGAGGATCAGGCACCTTCTCGGAGAGGGCGACAGCGGAGACGACGACCACCGGCGCCTCGACATCGGCTCGCCGGCCGCCAGCAACGGGGCCCGGGGCAGATGGAGATGCCGGTGGACTGCCCTGGGGAGCCTGTGCGCCGGACACCTGCTCGCCGGATGACTCCAGCAGAGTGTCAAGAGCGGCCACGCGTAGCCCGACGAGGTGCGGGGGCGGCGTCAGGTGAGACTCATAGGCCACGCCACGAGAGGGGTAGAAGCGCACGCGCCTGGGCGCAAGCCAGGCGCGCAGGTCGCTTGCAAGGTCGCGGGCGGCGCGATCGTCGCCCACCACCACGAGCGTCGGGCGCGTGGCGTCCCGGTCGGCAAGCGCGGCGATCGTGAACGGACGCAGCGAGGATGACACGAAGGCATGCCCTCCCTCGCGCGCTAGCTTGCAGGCACCGGCGTCCTGGTCGATAGCCCCGAGCAGTGAGCGCAGAGCCACGATCTACGCCTCCTCGAGCAGGACGCGCTCGACCGCGAGGCAGGCGCCATCGATCAGATCCGCGACCTGCGCGGGTGACTCGCGAAAACGTCCGAGTACATAGGCGGAGACGATCTCTGGGTCGCTGGAGCTGGGTCGCCCGACACCAACCCGTACGCGCATGAAGTCGGAGCTGCCGAGCTCCCGCTTGAGCGACTTCAGACCGTTGTGGCCGGCTAGCCCGCCACCGAGGCGGCTGCGCACATCGCCGAACGGCAGATCGATCTCGTCGTGGACGACCAGCACGCGGTCGAGTGGCACCTTCAACGAGCCCCGCGCCGGACCGACGGAGCGTCCCACATCGTTCATATATGTCTGCGGCCAGAGGATCGCCACGCGCGACCCGTGCGCGCGACCCTCACCGATGCGCCCACGGAAGCGGTCCTTGGGGCGCGGAAAGCTCCAGCGCTCGGCCAACTCATCCCCAACCATGAATCCCACGTTGTGACGGGTGCCAGCGTGCTCGCGACCCGGGTTGCCAAGGCCGACGATCAGCCAGTCGATGGCCGCGCCGCCACCACCGCCAAAGAGGCGTCGCAGGAGCCGCTACTCCTCGCCGGTCGAGCCCTCGGCGGCCGCGTCCTCGGCTCCCGACGGCGCGCCCTCCTCGCCAACGAGCTCCGTCTCGGCTTCGATTTCCTGCGCGGTCTCGGTCTGTAGGCGCGGCGGGGAGAGCGTCGCGATCACCGTCTCGGGGTCGTCCAGGAGGCTCACTCCGTCCGGGATCTGAACGGCGGCGAGCGTGAACGTCTCGCCTATCTGCATCGCCGAGACGTCGTGTGTGACCGACTCAGGGATGGTGGTGGGCAGCGCCTGGATGTTCAGCTCGCGCGTGACCTGCTCCAGCACACCCCCCTCCTTCACTCCCGGGGCCTCCTCGACACCGGCGAGTTCGAGTGTCACGACCGCGTGGATCTCCTGATCCAATCGCACGCGCAGCAGGTCCACGTGCACGGTCTCGCCACGGACCGGGTCGCGCTGGGCTTCCTTGAGTACGACCGGGGTGGATTTGTCCCCGTCCACGCTGAGATCGAGCACCGCACCGGCGCGTGCCAGCGCCAGCCTCAGCTCGCGTGCATCGACGTCGAAGCACAGCGACTGCCCGTCGCCGCCATAAAGCACGCCCGGCACACGACCGGAGCGGCGCAAACGCCGGGCTTGACGTGAGCCGCCCGCGATGCGCACGGCGACCTCTAGCTTGGTGGTACTCGACTGGGCCATTGACAGGCACGGACTCTAGCAATCTGCCGTGTTCGGGATCGGGCCGCTCAAGGCGAGCAGGTGCACGGAGATTCCCGTCAGGAAGTTGCCGCTGCGCTTGACCAGCACGCACTGAACGATCGGCAGCTTGCCGATCACCGTCCAGGCGACCCGCGTGGAGCCGGTCGAACCGGTCAGCGAGTAGGCGGTGTTCGAGCCCAAATCGAGGATCTTCACCTCCCCTCGGCGGCGCAGCCTGCCGGCGTCGGTGCGGACGAGGTTCAGGCATTTGGGGCGCTCGCGGCAGCCGCTCAGGCGTTCGAGCATGCCCCCCACGTTCCCCGCCGCCTGGGCGCTGAGTAGCGCCTGGTCGGCTTCCCGTTCGGCGTTCTCGACCGACAGAAAGCGCGCCAGTACACCGCTGATCGCCAGAAACACGATCACTCCGGCGCTGATCAGGGCGATGCGAAGAGCACGTGACATACCTCTAGATCATGACCGCTTGCGGTGCGCGGGCGCGCCTGCAGGGTCGCAGTCCCCTCAGCGCGGAGCGGGTGGATAGAGTTCGCGCGGTGAGACTCATCTACAAGCCCTTCGCGATGATCATCTCGATGATTGCCGGGGTCATCTCTAAGCGGGTGTTCCGGATGGCCTGGGGTGCGGTGGACGACCACGAGCCTCCGAGCGCCACAACTGAGCAGGCGAGCTGGTCCAGGGTGCTGGGCGCCAGCGTTCTGCGGGCGGTGAGCAACTCTGTGACCCGCACCACCGCCGAGCGCATGGGAGCGAAGACTTTTCACTGGCTCACGGGCAGCTGGCCAGCCAAGAAGTCTCAGCGGCGGCGCTAGGGGATCTAGAAGAGCTGGTTCTCGCCGCCGAAGACCTCGCTGACCGAATCGTCGATAAAGATACGGCGGATCGAGTCGGTCAACAGCTCGGCACAGGGCAGCACCCTGATGTTTTTCGGATGACCCGGTCGCATCGGGATCGTGTCGGTCACGACGATCTCCTCGAGGCCTGCGCTCTGCAGGTTCTCAAACGCGTCGCCCGAGAAGACAGCATGGGTGGCTGCCGCGTAAACCCGTGAGGCGCCCGCTTCCAGCACCGTCTGGGCTGCCGCCTTGAGCGTCCCGGCGGTGTCGATCATGTCGTCGACGATCACCGCCGTGCGATCCTTCACCTCGCCGATCACGTACCCGATCTCCGCGACCTGCTGGGCCGGGCGCTCCTTGTCGAGGATCGCCAGCTCGGCGCCGATCTTCGACGCGAACTTCTTGTTGAGCTTCACCCGGCCGGCGTCTGGGGCCACGACGACGAGGTCCGGCAGGTTGAGATCACCGAAGTACTGGGTCAGCATGAACAGCGCCGTCATGTGATCGACGGGCTTCTGGAAGAAACCCTGGATCTGGCCTGCATGCAGATCCATTGTCAGCACTCTGTCGGCGCCGGCGGCCTCGAGCATGCGTGCCACCAGCCGTGCGGAGATCGGCTCGCGCGGGGCGGACTTCTTGTCCTGGCGGGAGTAGCCGAACCACGGTGTCACAGCGATCACCCGGTGGGCTGAGGCGCCGACGGCGGCGTCGATCATGAACAGCAGCTCCATCAGCGAGTCGTTGGCGGTCACGCCCGTACTCGGGTTGCCGCAGGTTGGCTGCACGATGAAGACATCCGCGCCGCGGATCGACTCCCCGTAGCGGCAGTAGACCTCTCCGTTGGAGAAAGTCTTAAGCGTCACCGGGCCGAGGCCGACGCCGAGCTTGTCGGCGATATCGGCCGCCAGCTGCGGGTTGGCGCGCCCGCTGAACAGCATCAGCCGCTTGTTGTAGTCGATCGGCAGGCTCGTCGAAGCGGACTGCGTGCGCGTTTCCATCGCGCTCATCTTGGCAGTGAGTGTAGATGACAGCGCCCCGGAAGGCTCCTCGCGCTGCTCGGGGGCCCGCGGCGGGCCCGCCGCGGGGGCCTCACTCGGGTCGCTTGCGCCGCTTGCCATAGTCCTCGATGTTGGTCTGGCGCTCGCGGGCTATGCCAAGCGCGCCAGGTGGCACATCCTCTGTGATGACCGACCCGGCGCCGGTATGCGCGCCGTCGCCCACCTCCACCGGCGCGACCAGCGTCGTATCCACGCTGGTGCGCACATCGCGCCCGATGATGGTCCGGTGCTTTGCCTGACCGTCGTAGTTGGCGGTGATCGTCGTAGCGCCGAGGTTGGTCTGCTCGCCTACATCCGCGTCCCCGATGTAGGACAGGTGAGGGACCTTGGAGCCGCGACCGATGTCGGAGTTCTTGATCTCCACGAACGTGCCGACCTTAGCGCCATCGCGAAGGACGCTCCCCGGACGCAGGTAGGCGAACGGTCCGATGCTGACGCCGTCCTCGAGCACGCAGTCCACCAGGTAGGAATGGCGCACGGTGCAGCGGCTGCCGATCCGTGTGTGACCCTTGATCGTGGTGGGCGGCTCGATCACGGTGTCCTGGCCGATCTCAACGTCCACGTCGATGTAGGTGCTGGCTGGGTCGATGATGCTCACCCCGGCGCGCATGTGGCGCTCGTTGATCGCGAGTTGAGCCAGGGCGCGCACCCGCGCCAGCGCTACGCGATCGTTGACTCCGAGCACGAGCCGTTCGTCCTCGAGCTGGTGGGCGTCGACCTGCCCCGCTTGGGCACGGATCAGATCGAGCGCTTGGGGCAGATACAGCTCACCCTGGGCGTTCTCGGGGGTGAGCCGGGGAAGCACATCTCGCAGCGCCGCGGCGTCGAAGGCGTAGATGCCGGTGTTGACCTCGGCGATCTGGAGCTCTGACTCGGTGGCGTCGCCGGGGGTCTTGGTCTCCACCACCCCTGTGACAGCGCCGTGCTCGTCGCGCACCACCCGGCCGTAGCCCGCGGGATCATCGAGCACGGTGGTGAGCATCGTCGCGTGCGCCGGCCCATCGCAGTGCACCCGCACGAGTTCGGCGATCGCCTCGGCGCTGACGAGGGGCACGTCGCCGCTGAGGACGATGACCGGCGCCTGGGTCTCGATCGCTCCCGCCGCCGCGATCACCGCTCCACCGGTGCCGTTGGACTCGGGCTGGACGACCAGCTCGACACCTTCCGGTAGGGCCGTGGCGAGCGCCCGGGCGGGGGAGTCCACGACGATGACCCTCCCGGCACCAGCTGCGAGCGCCGCCCGCGCGGGCCAGCAGACCATCGGGATGCCGCACAGCTCGTGCAGTACCTTCGGCGTGGCCGAGCGCATGCGCGTGCCCGCTCCGGCGGCGAGAATGAGAACGGTGGGGGCACTCATCGGCCAGACAGTAGAGCAACGGCAATGGCAACTACGACTGGGGGGCAGGGATTCGAACCCCGATTCTCAGGACCAAAACCTGATGTCCTGCCATTGGACGACCCCCCAAAGGTCTCACAACATAGTCGCACGCCGCGCCTGTACCGGGCTTTGCCGCTCAGCGGGTGGGTGTCCTGACTTCGCCAGAGCACCCCTCAGAGTGCCGGTGGCGGCGCCTGTCATACATCTGCTCGCGCACGGGAGCGTGATCGCGCCATTGGCATTGACGCTCATCCAGACTCCACCGGAATCGAGCATGTAGGGCTCGGCTTCTGTAGTCCCACCACACCGTCGATCGTTCCCCGGCCGAGGTCGGTGACGCGCCGGATGGACCTGCCGGCGCTGCGCGGGCCCGGCGACTCAGGTGCGGCGCTTGGATCCCCGCGGCACGCGTCCGGCGCCGGCGCCGGCCTCAGAGGCCGGACCGCTGGAGGCCGAGATGCCGAGCACCCGCATCGCCTTCAGCCCGAGGCTGAGCTTCTCGCGCCCGTCGCTTGAGCTCACATCGAGCCCCGAGAGCTCGCGCACGCGATCCAGGCGGTAGTAGACGGTGTGGCGGTGGGTGAACAGGCGCTGGGCCGTGCCGGCGACGTTGCCGTCGGCTTCCAGGAAGGTCTGCAGCGTGCGCACCAGCTCGGTCTCGTACTGCTCGTCGTAGGCCGCCAGCGGCTCCACCGTCTCAGAATAGAAGCGCCGCAACTCGGCGGGGTTCTCGCTCATGGTCGAGAGCAGGAGGCGGTAGGCGCCGGTTTGCTCGAAGGCAAGCGCCGGGCCGTCCGCCCCACCCTCGGCGACGTTGGCCGCCAGGAGCGCCTCGCTGGTCGCGCGCGGCAGGTCCGTCGCCTCCGCGGCGATGCGGCTGCGTCCGAGAGCGAACGTGTACCCGGGCAGCGTCGCCTCGAGCTCGCGCAGAACGGCCTCGGCGGCGCGAGCGGCGCTCACCTCCTCGGCGCCCGGGACCAGCAGGAGGACCTCGGCGCCGGGTGCGTCCTCGCGATCTGAGAGCGCGGCGATCGAGTGGTGTGACACCGCCCGCGATCCGCGCTCGACGATCGTTCGCACACGCTCGCGCCAGCCCTCTTCGGTGGGTGCCTGGGGGTGGGCGCGGGCGACGATCACACTCGACCCGGACTCGATGTCCACGCCCAGCTCAGATGCCCCGGTGAGCAACTCCTCGCGTCCGCTCAACTCTCGTCTGAGGATCCCCCGCAGGAACTCCGCCGCAGCCGTCTGCGAGGCGCGCTCGGGGGCACGGACGCGCTGCACCTCGGAGGCGATCAGCGTCACCAACAGCTTCTGGATAGACGGGTTGAGCTGGCCGCGCAGGCGAACGTAGAGGGAGCCGACGACGACGTCGGCGACGCGCAGCGGAACGGTGGTGACGTCGCTCGCGCCAGCCAGCAGCGAGTGCTCGTCAGCCGGTGAGCGGGCCGCTACCGCCAAAGTCGCGCCCCATGCGTCGGTGACGGCGAGACTGAGGTCCAGCGTGCGTGCGACCGCTCTCACCACCTCCGGCAGACCGGCCCCGGACTCGACCGCCTCAGTGATCGTGTCGAGCGCCGCGAAGTCCACCTCCATGCTCGGCTCGGGGACGGGATCAGACATGCTGTTGGGCGGTCAGAAGCGCTCGCAGTGACCGTCGGGCAGCGTTTGCGCTAGCCCCACAGGTATACGAACAGGAGCGCTCCGGACACTCCGATAGCCATAAGCACGAACAGCACGTACAGCGAGAGCACCGTCGCGGCCAGGCGCTGCCACAGACGCGCGTAGGAGGACCACGCCGGCACGAGGATCAGACCGATGAAGGCGGACAGCCCAAACACGCTCGAGCACACCACCATGAGGACGTTGACGGCCGTTCTGCTCATATACCGATGGATTGTGACGCACCCCGCCGCCAGACAGCCCCGAACTCGCCTCCCACCGCCTCGGCGGCGATCGGCTCCGGGACACGTTCGGGGAGCCCGGCGATCGCGCGTGCCACCCGGGCAAGTGGATTGGCACGCAGAAACAGGCCGATCACAGTCGGGCCCGATCCGCTGAGGAGCACCTCGTCCGCTCCGCTGTCGGCGGCCTGGCGCAGCACCTTCTTGATCTCCGGGCACAGATCCACCGCGGCGCGCTGCAGGTCGTTTGTCAACAGATCGCTGGAAGGGGCAGGGGTGCCCAGCGACAGTACCGTGACCAGAGCGCGGCGCTTGTCCTCGAGCTCGCGCTGCGAGCGCACCGTTTGCAGACTGTCAGCGTGAGCGTAGACCGCGGCGGTCGAGAGCTCGTGCGCGACGGGCAGCACCAACAGCCCCAGGGACCCGATGGGATTCGGCAACGGCTCCAGGCGCTCGCCGACCCCGCCGGCCAGCCAGCGCCCCGGGGTCAGAGCGGCCGGGACATCGGCCCCCAGTTCGCCGGCGAGTCGCTCGAGCAGCGTGTGCTCACCGAGACCTGAGGCGTGCGCGGCCAGACGCAGCGTGCCGGCCGCGTCTGTGGAGCCACCCGCCAACCCGGCGGCGAGCGGGATGCGCTTGTCGATGCTCAGCCGCAGCGCAGGGGCATCCCAGCCGGTCGCCCCGCGGAAGAGGCTCAGCGCGCGCGCGGCGAGGTTGTGGGCGGCCGGCCCTGGAACTCCCGGGCACACCACGACGTCCTGGCTCGATCCCGCCGGGGCCAGTTCGAGCGTCAGCTCGTCGGCCAGCGAGATCGACTGCATGACGCTGACCAGTTCGTGCATCCCGTCCGCCCGGGCAGGCCCGACGAACAGCCCGAGGTTGATCTTTGCCGCGGCGCGGGTGCACAGCCCGATTTCGAGCTCTTCTCTCATACCCCTAGGATCCCAGCAAGGGCGCGGAAGTCCTCGGGCGAGAGCCGTTCGGCACGCACCTGCGCGGGGTGGCCGAGGGCTGCGAGCGCCTCACCGAGCGCGGCTGGCGAGTGGCCATGGGCCTGTCCGGCGAGCAACAGCGACCGGATCAGCGTCTTGCGCCGGTGCGCAAAGGCCCCGTTGATCAGACCGCGCAGCCCCGGTGTGCAGCCCGCGCCGCGGCGACGCAGATGGATCAACACCGAGTCGACGTTGGGGACCGGGTAGAAGACGCTGCGCGAGATACCGCGCAGCACCCGCACCTCGCAGGCGACCTGGGCGATCACCGAGGGCGCGCCGTAGGTGGAGTTTCCGGGAGCGCTGGCCAGTCGCTCGCCGGCCTCGCGCTGCACCATCGCCACCCACGATCCGACGGTGTCGAGCTCGGCGATGGTGCGCAGCAGCACCCCGGTCGCCACGCCGTAGGGCAGGTTGGCCACGACCTTGCTCGGGGCCGGGTCAAGGCCGCGCAGATCGATACGCAACGCGTCCCCCCAATGCACGGTCAGATTCGAAAACCGAGCGGTGGCGTCCAGCAACGCCTGCTCTAGGCGCCGGTCGATCTCGACCACGTGGACGTGGCCGCCCTCCTGTAGGCGCTCGGCCAGATACTCCGAGAGCACTCCCAGGCCGCCGCCGATCTCGAGGATCACGTCGTCCTTTTCAAGCTGCGCGCCGGCGGCGATGACGCCGAGGATGTTCGAGTCGATCAGGAAGTTCTGTCCGAGCTCGCGGTTGGGGTGAACGGCGAACTGGCGCAGTCGCCGGAGTGTGGGCTGAACAGGTAGCTGGGCCACCGTGCGGGACCTCACCAGCCGAATATGCGAGCGCCGTTGCGCTGCAAGAGCTCACCGAGCTCGGTCGTGCTGACGCCGCGCTGAGCGGCCACGAACGCGGCTGTGTGAGTCACGAACGCCGGCTGGTTTGGCTCACCGCGCAGCGGACGGGGCGTCAGGTAGGGGGCATCTGTCTCCACCAGCAGACGCTCGTCGGGTACCAGTCGCACGGCGGCGGCCAACTCGGCGGCGTTGGCGTAGGTGACGTTGCCGGCAAAGGAGATCGCGTAGCCGCGCTCGAGGCACTCCTCTAGATGCTCGGGCATCGAGAAGCAGTGCATCACGACGCTCAGCCCGTCGGCGAGCTCGGCGAGCTCGGCGAGGGTGTCCTGCTCGGCGGCGCGGGTGTGGATGATGAGCGCCTTGTCCAGTTCGCGGGCGAGCTTTATCTGGGCGGCGAACGCTCGCCTTTGATCCTCCCGCGGAGCGTGCTCGCGGTAGTAGTCAAGGCCGGTCTCGCCGATCGCCACGCAACGCTCGTGGGCGGCGAGCGCGCGCAGCTCGGCCAGGTCGGCGTCGTCGAAGCCGCTGGCGGAGTTGGGGTGGCGCCCGATCGCCGCGTACACCTGCCCGAACTCTTGCGCCGCCGCCAGCGCGCTACGGCACGAATCGCCGTCCATGCCCACGGTCAGTATGCGGATCACCCCGGCCTCCTCGGCGGCCGCGACGAGCTCGGTGTTGGACGGCT
Organism: Solirubrobacteraceae bacterium; assembly: GCA_036561505.1. Taxonomy (GTDB): domain Bacteria; phylum Actinomycetota; class Thermoleophilia; order Solirubrobacterales; family Solirubrobacteraceae; genus Palsa-744. Next base: position 25,675 of record DATBPE010000165.1, on the reverse strand, counting down.
CACACGAGTCCAGGTGAGTGTGGGAGTCGATCACTGTGCGGCGGTCTGCGGGTCCTTTGGAAAGAGCGAGTCGAGCGTCTGCACCCGCTCGATCCTTCCCGCCCCGAACTCGGCGGCGCTCAGCGAGAGCTCGGGAGCGCCCAGCGCCCCCAGCAGCCGCTCGGCGCTGCTCGGAAGATAGGGCCACAGCAGCACGGCTACCGAGCGCAGCCCCTCGACGAGGCTTGCCAGCACGCGATCGAGGTCCTGCGCACGTCCCTCGTCCTTGGCCAGCACCCAGGGCGCCTGTTCCTCAACGTAGCGGTTCAGCCGCCGCACCCGCTGCCAGATCTCCTCCAGCGCGAGCGTGAGCTCGGCACGGTCCAGGTGCGCGGCAACACGCTGGGGCAACTCTGTGAAGTCCACGGTGAGCGCCGGATCGAGCTCGCCTTCAGAGACAGCGCCGTCGCGGTAGCGCACGAGCATGCCGATAGTGCGGCTGGCGAGGTTGCCGAGCTCGTTGGCCAGCTCTGACTCGTAGCGCAGCTCGAAGGCGGCCGTGGACACCGAGCCGTCCTGGCCGAACTGCACGTCGCGCAGCAGATAGAAGCGCAGCGCGTCGGCGCCGAAGCGTTCGATCACGGCGAACGGGTCGAGCACGTTGCCCAGTGACTTTGACATCTTCTCGCCTTCCATCAGCAGGTAGCCGTGGACGAAGACGTGCTCGGGCAGATCGATCTCGGCGGCCATCAGTAGGGCGGGCCAGTAGACGGTGTGAAAGCGCAGGATGTCCTTGGCGATCACGTGGTAGCTGGCGGGCCACAGGCGGTCGGTCAGATCCTCGCCATCACGCGCGTAGGACAGCGCGGAGTAGTAGTTGAGCAGCGCGTCGAACCACACGTAGAAGACGTGCTCCGGATCCCACGGTACCGTCACGCCCCAGCTGAGCTTGTGGCGTGTGAGGGGAACGTCGCGCAGCCCCGAGCGGATGAAGGACAGCGCCTCGTTGTAGCGCGTGCGCGGAGCCACGAAGTCCTCGCGCTGCGCGTAGAGCGCCTCGAGACGCTCCTGGAAAGCGGAGAGCGCAAAGAAGTAGTTCTCCTCCTGCTCGCGCGTGAGCTCGATGTGGTGGATCGGGCAGCGATTGCCCTCATCGATCTCGTTCTCGGCCTTGAAGTCCGCGCAGCGGGGGCAGTACCAGCCTTCGTAGGTGCCCTCGTAGACGAAGCCGTTCTCGCGTACCCGCGTGAGCACCTCCTGGACTACCGCTTCGTGCTCCAGATCGGTGGTGCGAATGAAGAAGTCGTTGCTCGCGCTCAGCTGCGGCGCGAGCGCCTTGAAGCGCTCGGCGTTGCGATCGGCGAGCGTCTGCGGCTCGATCCCGAGCGCGTGCGCGGCGTCGGCGACGGGCTCGCCGTGCTCGTCTGTGCCGGTGAGGAAGAACACCTCCTCGCCCCGCTGGCGATGATGGCGCGCCATCACATCGGCGGCGATGGTCGTGTAGGCGTGGCCGAGGTGAGGGGCCGCGTTGACGTAGTAGATAGGGGTGGTTACGTAGAAGGACACGCTGCGTTCAGGCTACTGCCTGGACGGCGCTGGCTCAGCGTCGGCGCACGTTGTTCAGCGACACGGTGTGCTCGTGCCCGGAGCTCAGCGAGCGTACGCGCAGACGCAGACCGCTCAGGCCGATGACCTCGCCCGTGCCGGTGCCGCGCGCGAGACGGAATTCGACCTGGCGTCCGCGCCGGTAGAACAACGGCAGAAACACGCGCAGGCCGATGAGCGTGGCGAGGATCAGCCCGCCGAGGTAGAGAAGATCGCTTGAAATCATCGGTGGTTAATTCGGTGGGAGACGCCTGGGCTTGAGGCGCGCAGCTCAAGAATCGACGGACCGCCGACACAATTTGCGCTCAGGATCCCACCGTGCGTGTCAGTTCGCGATACAGCTCGTTGGCGTGAAGGCCGGTTAGCTTCGCCAGCGCCGTGGCCGCGGGGCGAGCGCGGGCGCCCGCCGCGACGACGGCACGCAGCGCCCCCAGTGCATCCTCGAGTGCCATCGTCTGCTCCGGAGTGCCGCCGAGCACCAGCACGACCTCGCCGCGCGCGGGGTGCTCCCCGTAGTGCTCGGCCAGCTCGCCGGCGGTGCCTCGACGAACTTCCTCGTGCAGCTTGGTCAGCTCGCGGCAGACGACGACAGGGCGTGCGGGGTCGTGCGCGGCCAGCAGTGCAAGCGTGCCCGCCAGACGCTTTGCCGACTCGAAGGCCACCAGTGTCTGGCGGCACTCGAGCAGCACATCTTCCAGCTGTGAGCGCCGACGCGGCAGGAATCCCACGAAGCACCAGCCCCCCACCGGCAGGCCAGAGACCACGAGCGCCGTGATCGCCGCGCTCGGCCCCGGCAGTACCTCCACGGGGATACCTTCAGCCACGCTGGCCCGCACGAGCTGATAGCCGGGGTCGCAGACCAGTGGCGTGCCGGCGTCAGACACGAGCGCAACGGTTGCGCCGGCGCACATGCGCGCCACCAGCACCTCGGCGCGCTCACGTTCGTTGTGCTCGTGGTAGCTGACCAGTTCGCCCGGCGTGATGCCGTGGCGCTCCAGCAGTACACGCGTGTGGCGGGTGTCCTCGCAGGCCACCACGTCGGCGGCGCGCAGCGCGCCCAGGACACGCAGGGTGACGTCTTCCAGGTTGCCGATCGGGGTTGCGCAGAGGACCAGCCGGCCAGTACGGCTAGCCGTACTCACGAACGCACCGCCGTGGAGTCGTGAGCCGTTTCGTCCAGCGCGAGCACGGCGGCCCCGACCATGCCCGACTCGGCGCCGAAGTGGGCGCGCACGATCCGCACCTGATCACGGGAGGGACGCAGCGCCGCCTGCGCCACCACCGCCCGCGCGGGCTCCAGCAGCAGCTCTCCGGCGGCTATCACCCCGCCGCCCACGACCACCACTTCGGGGTTGAGTATGTTGACCAGGTTCAGGATGCCGGTGCCCAAGCGCGTACCGATCAGAGCGAGTACCTCCCGTGCGGCCTGATCGCCGTCGTGTGCCAGCTCGGTGACCAGCGCCCCGGTGACCTCCCGGCCGCCGGCCAGCGCCTGTCCGAGGCCGCTGTCGGGGTTCTCTTCGGCGAGCAGCAGCGCTTCGCGAGCGAGCGCGGTACCCGAGGCGAGGCTCTCCAGACAGCCGCGCGCGGGACAGTTGCCCTGGCAGGGCGGCCCGTCGCGGTCGATGATCATGTGGCCGAGCTCACCCGCGGATCCGTGCGCGCCGCGGTAGAGCGAACCGTCGATCACCAGCCCCCCGCCGATGCCGGTGCCGATTGTGAGCATCGCGGCATGGCGCGCCGCGATCGCCGCCCCCGCGCGATGCTCGGCGAGCATCGCCAGGTTGGCGTCGTTGTCCACGAACACCGGTAGACCCAGGCGCTCGTTCATGACCGCGCCGAAGGCGATCTCCTGGAGTGGCAGGTTGACGGCCATCACCGCCGTACCGCGCGCGCGGTCGATCAGACAGGGGATGCCGAAGCCGACCGCTCGCACCGCCGCCGAGACGTTCGCGCGAACCTCATCGACGACCTCCAGGACCGTCTCGATCACCCTGTTCTGGTCATCGGACGGGGCCAGACGGGCGGCACGCTGATGCACCCGCAGCTCGCTGTCAAGAGCACCGGCGATCACCTTGGTGCCACCGAGATCAACCCCGATTACGCACTGCTCTTCCATTGGGCAACTATAGGTCCCGTGGGTGCAATCGCCCTACGATCGGCGATTTAGAGGACCATAAGCTCGGCCGAGCAACCTATAGGCCAGATGTCCGCCGAGCAGCCACCGCCACGCCGGCCGCGTCGTCCGCCGGCTCCCGCGCAACCCCCGCGCCGCCCCGAGACTCCCCTCTCTGAGGAGCCTCGATACAAGCGCTACCGTGCCGGCGCGCACTTGGGCTCCGGGAAGGGCGATCAGGAGCTCTCCCCTCCGCGCGAGAGCCAAGGACCAAGGCGCCGTTGGCGGGGGCGCCTGGGCCGCAAACGGCTCGTGCTGGGGCTGCTCGCGCTGGTGCTCGGCTGGCTGGCGCTATCGCTGGCGCTGTTCTTGATCAGCTCGCATTTCCGGCGCGAGCAGCCGCCCACCAACGTGGCCAGCGTGCTCGACCCGGCCGGGTTCCCGCTGAGCGCGACCACCAACATCCTGGTACTCGGATCCGACCGGCGCCAGAAGAACTCCAAGGAACCCGGGGCTGAAACCTCGGGTCCCGGGCGCTCGGACACGATCATGCTGATCCGCACCGGCGGTGGGCACTCTGCGCGCCTGTCGATTCCGCGCGACACGGTTGTTGAAATTCCCGGCCACGGCCTGCAGAAGATCAACGCCGCGCACGCGTTCGGTGGCCCAGCCGAGTCGATCTCGGTGATCAAACACTGGCTCGGAATCCCGATCAACCATCTGGTCGAAGTGAATTTCGAAAACTTCCCGCAGTTGATCGACGCGATGGGCGGCATCGACTACACCGGCGGCTGCGTGATCTCGCGCATCGATGGTGGTTTCAGCAGGGGCGGCTACACGCTGCGGCTGCGGGCCGGCACCCACCATCTGGATGGCAAGCAGGCGCTGGCGCTGGCGCGCACACGCGAGAACCTGTGTGCACCCAACCAGACCGACCTGCAGCGCGAGGAACACCAGCAGGCGCTGTTCACGGCGATGAAGAGCCGTCTGCTCTCGCCATCGAGCTTCCTGCGCCTGCCGTTGATCGCCTGGAACGCGCCGCCGGCGATCATCTCCGACATGAGCGGCGCGGCGCTGCTGGGGCTGTTCGGGTCACTGGCGATCTCCGGGACGCCGCCCACACGCGTACTGAAACCCTCGGGGGCGATCGCTCTGCCCGACGGCGAGATCGGCCTGAGTGTCTCCGAAGCGGCTCGCCGCGCGGCGGTGAGGCAGTTTCTGGCTGGGTAGCTAACGTGCGACTTTCGGGGAGTGGGTACGTCTCACTGGCGTAGCACTACCTCAACGGCTATCTGAAGCGAGGCTTCCATCTCTGAGCTGATCAAATCCATCTCACTCGTGGCACACAGTCTCATCCCAGCGGTCATGTACCCCCACAGGCCGGGCAGCCGCGGCCAGGATGCCTGAGATGTCTCGCCTCAGCGAGCTAGCGTTGATGGACCGGGCAGCCGAAGGAGACTCGGAGGCCTTCGCGCGGCTGATCGCACCCCATCGTGGCGCCCTGGTGCGATTTGCCGATAGCCGCCTCGGAGGTCGAGGCGATCTGGGTGAGGACGCCGTGCAGGAGGCCCTCACGAATGGGTATCGAGCGCTCGCCACGGGGACACGACCGGAGAACCTGCGGGCATGGCTGTTCACGATCGTGCACAACTGTGCGGTGAACCTCCAACGCTCCCAACGGCCGGTCGATGCTCTGGGCGAGAACCACGCTCACGTGGCCCCCGATACCGCCGCCGTGGTCGAGCAGCGTGAGTGGATGGACAACTTGATGGCCGCGATCGGTGCCCTCCCTGATCGCCAGCGCCAGGTGCTCGTAGGAGCGGCCCTCGAGGGTCGCTCCTACCAGGAGCTCGCCGAGCGCCACAGCACCACCATCCCCGCCATCAAGACCCTGCTCCATCGTGCCCGGCGGCACCTCAGCACAGGCTCCCTGCGCCACGCCTTCCTGCCCCCGTGGGGCTGGGCCGCTGCTTGCATGTACCGGGTCCTCCACCACGGCAAGCTCGCCAGCAAAGCCGCAGTGAAGCCATTGCTGGCGGGTCCCCTCGGCCTGACCTTCAGCGCGGCCACCATCGCCAGCACCGTTCTGCTGGCACTACCCGGCGCGAGCCCCGGACCTGCCGGTGCAACCCCTGCTCACCTCGGCTCCGCGCACCTGAAGCGCGATGCTCGCCACTCACGCCAACAGACGGGCGCTCACGGCACCCAGAAACTCACCCCGGCTGCCCTGAAGCGCCACCAGCATCACGAAGCCCATCAGGCGATCACCAGGTGCCTGCACGGACAGCGCTTGGTCAAGCGGCGTCACTCGCCGGGGGTTGTGCGTTACTCGCCCGCCGCTCTGCGCTACGCCATCGACCACCTGCCCACCTTCGTGCGCCAGTACACCATGTGTGAATACGCGCTCAAACACGCCCTGCTGGCGAGTGTCTCCCATCACTCTCGGTAGCTCGCCCTCACGACGAGCGTGAGCTACTCACCGCGGGCGCTACTTTGCGTCCGTGGCCTTGGTCTTTGGCTCAGAGGATTTCCCCTGCGATGAGGATGAGCTCCCTTGCGATGATGAGCTCTTACCCTCAGAGGCGGCCTTACTCTCAGAGCCCGACTTGCTCTCAGTGCTCGAGGAGGAGGACTTCTCACCGTCGGTGCTCTTCTCCTTCGATGACGTCTCGCTGTCTTTGTCCTCACGCTGGCGGTTGCGGGTGCCGTAGTCGGTGTTGTAGAAACCGGAGCCCTTGAAGTGCACGGCCGGGGCGTGCAGCACGCGCTGAACCGCGACCCCAGTGTCGGGATCGTGCGTGAGCGCCTCCTCGCTGAAGGACTGCTGAAGCTCGAAGGTCGACCCGTCGGGTCGTCTGTACTCGTAAATGGGCACCGGGAGCGTGATTATAAGAACCTGCCAAGCGGGATCGGCTGGCCGGCGAGCGGATGCATTGGTTAGGGTGGGCCCGGCAGATGCGTATCTTCCTAACGGGCGCGAGCGGTTTCATCGGCCGTGAGCTGTGCCTGCAGCTGTCCGCGGCTGGCCACCAAATCAGCGCGCTGGTGCGTCGCGAGGGATCACAGCCGCCTGGGACCTCGCCTGTGCGCGGGGAGCTCACCGACGCACAGACGCTGCGAGAGGCACTGGCCGCCGAGCGCCCGCAATGCGTGATTCATCTCGCCGCCGAGATCGCCTCTCAGCGCAACGCCGCCAAGATTCAAGCCGTCAACGTGGCCGGCACCGCTTCGCTGCTCGACGCCTGCCGAGAGACGCCGCGAGCTGGGGAACCGCAGCCCAGGATCGTCTTTGCCTCCACGGTGGTCACCGGAGACGCGCTGGGGGCGCTACTGACAGAGGACACACCGCTGCCGGTTCACACCGCCTACGGGCGCTCAAAGCATCAGGGTGAGCAGATGGTTCTCCAGAGCGGTCTGCCCGCCGTCGTGATCCGCCCCTCCCATGTCTACGGAGCGGGCAGCTGGTATGAGAGCGAGATCGTCGCGCGGCTGCGCTCACCGGGTCGCTTTGCGCAGATCGGCGCCGGGGAGAACCTGTGGGACGTGGTGCGTGTGGAGGATGTGGCCAGCGCGATTCTCGCCGCGGTGGCGAGCGCCCCCGACGGCGCGATCTATCACGTCGTCGACGACGAGCCGATCACCTACCGCCAGTTCATGAGGCTGACCGCCGATGCCCTGGGCCTCGGCGCCCCGCGGCGCGTTCCCGTCGCGCTGGCGCGGCTGATCGCCGGCGCCGGCGCGGTCGACGCGCTGCTGCGCTCCGCGCGTTCGTCCAACGCCAAGCTCAAGCGCGAGCTCGGCTGGCACCCGCGCTGGCCGCGTGCAAGCGAGGGCATACCCGACGCCGTGGCGAGAATCACAGCCAGCCCCTGAGCGAGCCGGTAATCCGGCTATTCGCCGGTGACCGTGAACGTCGCTTTCATACCGAGCGCTTCGTGGCCCGGCAGCGAGCAGTAGAAGGTGTATGTGCCGGGCGCCAGCTCGATCTGCTGATCGACGTGCTGACCGGGCCTGATCGTCCCAAACGAAGCCACATCGGGGCCTCCCGCGGCCGGGCGGATGTGCAGGTTGTGTTCGTCCTGGCCGCCGTCGACGAACTCGAGGATCGCCTTGCCACTCTGGACTTGCGATCGCGAGAGCATCAGTTTGAACTCGACCGCGGTCACCTGGGCGCGGGCGGGCGAAGAGGGCGTGGGCGCGGCCGTTTGCGTCGTCGTGGACCCTTCGGCCGACGGTTCGGTGGAGGCGCTTGGGAGGGCACCCGAGCCAGACGGCACGGTGGGCGTGGAGGATCCCGAGGCACTGGTCGTGGGGAGCGGGTGAGTGGTGTGGGCAAAAGCGCGACGCACACCGTGACAGCGACGGGGCTTGGCGTGATGGGCGCCACGGCGGCAGGCGCGCGAGCGAGCGCTCTTGTGAGAATGGACCGAGCGATGTCCGGGGGCGGCGATCGCCACCGTCGCGAGCACACACAGCACGCACAGGCCCGGCGCCACGAGCATCCCGATCCCCCGCCGTGTCCTCGCGGGCCACGCTCGCACCCTCACACCACCAGCTGCGGCACTTTTCCGAACGCGTTAGGTCCGGCCCCGGGGATGACCAGGCCCGCTTCTGTCTGAAACCACTGTTCCAGCAGCGCGCTGTACATGGCGCGGAAGTCCGAGGTGTTGCGGAGGTTTTCGTTTTCGTCGAGTTCGCCGAGGCCGGGGAACTCGCCGACCATTTCGCCCTTCACGCGGCTGCCGATCAAAAACGCGACCCCCGCCGCGCCGTGATCGGTGCCCGACCCGTTTTCCTGCGGCCGGCGACCGAACTCCGACCACAGCTGAATCAGCACACGCTGGTCCAGTTTGCGTTCTTCTAGATCGCGCTGGAAAGCCAGCACCGATTCGACTGTCTGGCCGAGGTTGGTGGCGAGGGTGTTGGCCTCGTCTGAGTGCGTGTCATAACCCCCCACCGCGTTCAGCGACGCGCATTTGATCGGCATCCCGGCGCCGAGCATCGCGGCCAACGCCGCAAGCCGTTCGGGGAACTGCTCTTCGCCCCCGGTCGGGTAGGGCACCGGCGAGGTGAAGCCCGGTTTTCCTTCGTGTTCGGCGAACGGCGCCACCTGGGTGCGGATTATGTTCGTGTCGAAGGAGGCGGCGCGTGCCTGGGCGTAGGCGGGAGAGGGCGAGCCCAGTGCACCCAGTTGCCCGAAGGCCTCGAGCGTCGGTTCGCTCAGCGGTTCGTCCAGGCCGTAGGCCCAGAAGTTGTAGTCCGAGGGGGAGGAGACGGCGGCAACGGGCATCTTTGCGCTCGCCAGCGACGGCGCCAGGCTGTAGTCGAGCGACAGGCCCTGCAGCGGGTTTGTGGGATCGCCGACCAGGTCCAGGTAACGCCCCATCCAGCCCGAGCGCGCCTGCGTGTCCAGTCCGCCCACCTCCCAGTAGTGGCGGCTGGTGAAGTGGCTCTCATCCGGCGGGTCATACCCCACGGCGGGAAACACGCTCACCTTGCCCTCGGTGTGCAGTTGCGCCAGACCCTTCGCGGCCGGATGCCACATCAGACGCGGGTCCTCGGTGAAGGGTTCGCCGGTGCCTTCGGCGAGAGCGAGCGTGGGGCGCAGTTTCTTGTATTCGGGGTCGCCAACCGGGGCGAGCACCGACAGCGCGTCCCAGCCGCCTTCCATGAAAATGGACACCAGTACCGGCTGGTTTGGGTTGGCAGCAGAAGCCTTGGCGATGCCCTCTTCGAAGTGGCGCGGAGAGAACATCGAGGCGCCATACACCGAGAGCATCGCGCCGGAGGAGCGCAGCAGAAACGCGCGCCGATCCATGCCCGTACCGGCGGGCAGCGGCATCCCGGGCTCGATCGAGGGCAGGCCTCGGCCGGCCTGCGCGATGCCGTGGCGCAGAAACTGCGAGCGGTTGAAGTCGTTGCAGGAGCAGCTCTTTGCCATGTCTTAGCTCACTTGCATGTCGGGGGAGGTGGCGATCAGCATGCGCAGCGCGTTCTGCCGCAGCGCCCGGTAGGGACTCCACTGCCATTCCGAGAGCGTTTCGCTCAGGCAGGACTGGGCGAACTGAGCGATGCACTGCTCCGATTCGGCTGACAGCGACGGATTGCCCCAGTAGCCCAGGGCGTTGGCCAGTGCTTCCGAGGGCGTCTCGGTGGCGCTGTATTCCGGTTCTCCTTTACCGGGCCAGGGGTCGACGTAGGTCTTCGCGGTCACATAGCTGGCCATTTCCCAGCGCGCCTTGGCCGTGGAGGTATCAAGCCAGCGCGTGAAGTCCCAGCCGGAGACGTTCGGCGGGTAGAACAACTGCTGTCCGGCGCCGGAAGACAGCCACGCCCAGGCGGTCGTGTCGATCGGGCGGCCGATCGACCGCAGCAGAGCAGCGTTGTAGACCACGGGGGGCGTCACCAGCTCCGCGCCTTCATAGAAGTCGGGATGCTGGAGGATCGCCTCCACCACCGCGCGGATGCTGTACCCGGAGCTCGTGTACAGACCCTGAAGCGAGGCTATGGTCGCTTCGTCCGGTGGGGTTGGAATGAAGTAGCCCCACAGCTTGTTTACGAAGAACGAGGCGTGCAGTGGATGTTCGACGCACAGGCGCACCGCGTCTTCCCAGTTCCAGTTGCCCGTCTTCCCGAACACCGTCTTTTCTCGCTTGTCGTGACGGGCGGTGTCGAATTCGAATTCGTTCAGTCCTTCGTCAGACCATTCTGCTGTCCATCCGGTCAGCGCGCGAGCCATTTCGCGGACGTCGTCCTCGGTGTAGGCGCCGCGGTCGGCCCCGAGTGAGAACAGCTCCATCATCTCGCGTGCGTAGTTCTCATTCGGGTCGTTCTTGTCGTTGTAGATGCCGTCGAGAAAGACCAGCATCGCGGGATTGGCCGTCACGGCGAGGAACAGGTCGTGGAAGCTGCCGAGCGCGTTTTCGCGCATCAGGTTGTTCTGGTCGAGCATCAACTGCTGGCTGTTGACCTTCTCGTTGGAGTTGGCAAACCAGTCGTGCCAGATGAACGTCATCCGCTCCACGAGCTGCTGATCGGATCGGACCATGCGATCCAGCCACCAGCAGTGGTCCTCGCCCCACGCGTCGGCTGGGGCCAGCGGATCGCCTTCGTCGTTCACGGGTTCGGGTCCGCTCAGGTTTGCTTTTCCGGCTGGTCGGGTGAGGCCGTAGATGACCTCGGTGATGGGCGTTCCCGCGAGCGCCTCGGCCTGCCCGGGAGTGGGACCGAAGCCGGCACGCCACAGCAGACGCCGCGCGCCCTCCAGGGTGATCGGCGCGCCAAGCGCCTGCACTGGAGCAGAGGACGGTGGTGGTGGCGGGGAGATGGGGGCGACTGGCAGCGGCGCGCCCGGCATCCCGGAGATGTGATGAGCGGGCTTGTGGTGCTTGTGATGGCGGCGGCGGTGCTTGTGATGCTTAGGATGCTTGGCGTGATGCTTGGGGTGTCCCTTGCCGTGCGCCCCGGGGAGCTTGGGGTGCTTCTTGGCCCCCGGCTTTGAGCGGGTGCGCGGTCCCGCGCTCGCGCTCTGCGCTGCGTCGGGCTGGGTCATCGAGCGTGCACCATCCGCAGAGGCGAATGTGCCTGGCGCCGGCGGGCCATGCCGGCGTTTTCGGCACCGCCGGCCGGGCATTCGCTCCAGAGAAGGGAAATTTAGACGTTTGTCCTAGCGCCCCAGCGGGTAGCGCTCGCGCGGCCCTTTGACCCTCAGCGGCGCCCGCGCGAGCGCTTGCAAAAACAGCTGGCTGCTCTAGCCCAGCTGATAGACCAGCGCGACTTGGGTGAAGAGCGTGCAGCCGCTGATGGCCGACTTCTTGGCGGTGTGGTGTTTTTTGTGTTTGCTCGGCGTTTTGGCGATCGCCGGGGCGGAGCGCCCAGCGACCGACGGCAAGCTGGACGCCTCGATCACCCCTGCGCCGCTGCCGTAACCGAAGTCCGGCTGGGAGCCTTCGTATTCGCCCGAGCCCTGACACTCGATGTAGCCGCCGCCCTCGAGCACGTTCTGTACCGCCGCGAGCGTCGCGCCCGTCTTGCTCGCCAGGAACTGCGCCTTGTCCAGGCCGTCGGCGATGGCGTCGGCCATGCCTTGGCGGTAGACGGTGTTGGCGCTAGGCGAATCCGCGTTCTGGGCGATCGGCTCGCTGGCCGTACCCTGGACGCTGACGGTACGCACAGCCGCCGGCGAGGCTGTGGTCGTAGAGGTGGTTTCCGCGCTGGCGCCACCCAATAGGCTCGCGCCTGCGAACACGCCGACGAGTAGTGCGCCGGTAACGATCATGATCCTCATGTGGCCTCCCAGGCTAGATTTGCTCACCCATCAGGCTAGCGCCCTGCGGGTGACTCTCAATCTGCCAGGAGCACGCGTACGCACGTGCTTGCGGCGCTGATCGTCTCGCTGAAGTCCCGGTCGGGCTCGGCCAGCATCCGCAGCGAGAAACCGTCGGCGAGCGAAAAGAGGATCTCGGCCACCGCTTCGGGCTTGGCGTGCAGCTGCAGAACACCCTGTGCCTGGGCGGTGGCGAGCACCCCGGCCACTTGAGCGCGCGTGCGGCTGAGCAGCTGCGCATACTCCGCGGCGATCTCCGAGTTGCGCCTGGAGAGGCTGAACAGCTCGAACACGAGCGTCACGAAGTCGGGATCGGAGCTGACGGTCTCCTTCAGGTTGGCCGCCATCAGATCGATGAAATCGTCGGCGGTCTGGGCATTGGAGAGCTGGCGCTCGAGCATGTCCATGCGCACCTCGCATTCGCGGCGCACGGCCTCCACCAGCAATTGCTCCTTGGTCCCGAAGTAGTAGTGCAAGAGCCCGCGCGAGACTCCCGCCTCGCGCGCCACGTGGTCGAAAGTCGATCCGGCGGTGCCACGCCGGGCAACGCTGCGGCGCATCGCCTCGACGATGCGCTGGGGCTTCTCGCCGGAGAGCGACTTCGGCGGGGCCGCGAGATCCTCCACTACAGCCCTCCCTCTACTGATGTTTGCCAGCTGGTCAGGCAGTGCTCGCCTCCACCGGCGCCGCCTGCTCCGGCGCGGGGCTCGTCGCTGAGCTGTAGTCGAACTCCTCCTCGGCTCCAAAGAGCAGATCCAGCACCTTCGAGCGCAGGCTCTCGCTCAGCGCCAGCGCGAGTACCGACCCGGCTAGCAGAATCAGCAGCGAGCGTCCGAACCCGCCGCGGGAGCGCTTGGTCGGCTGCGGGGTCTTCAGCGCACTGGCGGCATCCCGCAACGCGTTGGCCGCGTCGCTCAGTTCACGCTGGAGCTTCTTGTCCTCCATCAGGGCCTTCGTCGGCGCCTTGCCGTTGTTCATGCGCCCATAGGCACCACGGGCCGCTCCATAGGCGGCCATCAGACTGCCGCGCAACTCATCGTCTTCGATCAGCCGCTTCAGGTACTGATTGGAACGCAGCGCCTCGCCTGCCTTACCGATGTTGTCCTTCGCTGCCATATAACACCACCTCTGCTGAAAGCTTTTCCGGTTACGCCCAATATACCTCCAGCAAGCAGACTGGCGGAAGCCTGTGATCCGAAGATGAGAATCTAGACCAATGACGAGCTTTCAAACCGCCGCGGCGGTGCTGGGCGCAGTGCTGATCGTGGGCGCACTGGTCTCCGGTCTGGCGCAGCGGTCGGTTCTGTCGCTGGCGGGGTTTTTCGCGCTGGCCGGATTCTGCCTCGGCGACGGCGGGCTGCGCGTGATCAGCTTCCGCGCGCACTCGGGCTTCGTTGAGGATCTGGCGTTCGTCGCGTTGATCGTGATCCTCTTCCGTGACGGGCTGGAGGTGGAGGGCGAGATGCTGCAGCGGGCTTGGCATTTGCCGTTGCGCAAGCTGGCTCTGGCGATGCCGATAACAGCGATCATCATCGCCGTTGCCGGGCGGATTCTTTTCGACTTCTCCTGGAGTGAGTCCTTTCTGCTCGGCGCTCTGCTGTGCCCCACCGATCCGGTGCTCACCTCAAACATCGTCACCAACGCCCGTGTGCCGCAGCTGGTACGCCATTCGCTGAACCTCGAGTCGGGTCTGAACGATGGGCTGGCGCTGCCGGCGGTGCTCACCTTCCTGGCGGCGCTCGGCGCCGGCTCGGCTCACTTCGTGTGGTGGCGCTTCGTGGTGCAGGACATCGGCCTGGGTCTGCTGTATGGGCTTGCGTGCGGATTGCTCGCTTCGCTTGCGATGCCCAACCAGAGCGGAAGGGGACACGATCCGGAGCATGCGATCCCCTCCCATCAGAAGTCCCTGTACGCGCTGGGGGTGGCGTTTGCGACCTACGGTGTGACGGTCCTCTCCCCGCGCGGCAACGGCTTCATCGCGGTGTTCGTCGCCGCGATCGTGCTCGGCATCCGCCGTCCCGACTTGCGCCGGCATTTCCAGGAGCGAGCGGATGAGATCGTGGAGATCGTGAAGCTCGGGATCTTCTTGGTGTTCGGGTCACTGCTCACCCTGCACGCCCTGTTCGGCGACGGCTTGGCGGCAATCGCCCTGGTGCTGATCACCCTGGTGCTCGCTCGCCCGCTGGCGGTCTTGATCTCCCTGGCGGGCACGAACACCGACTATCCGACACGGCTGTTCATGGGCTGGTTCGGACCCAAGGGGGTGGCCACGATGACCTTCTCCCTACTGGTCTTGGATCGACACATCGCAAGCGGGCAGCGCATCTTCGACCTGACGGCGCTGGTGGTCTTCTGTTCGATCATCCTCCACGGCGCCAGCGACACCCCGGGGGCGAGGTGGATCGCCCGCCGCCAAGCCGAGTCAGTCCGGGATCCGAACGCCCGGCGGTGAGCTCCTAGAAAATCCCGTATTCGCGCACCAGCGGATACAGCGAGGTCTCGAACAGGAGCGCCGAGAGGCCACGCTCGAGCTCCGATCCCAGGCGGGCGGCCTCGCTGAACGCGGCCGAGCTTTTGGAGCTCTCGCGGGTCACCGATTCCAGTTCGGCGCGGAAGTCCTCCTCATCGAGCAGGCCCAGGAAGTCGTCGTAAGCGCCCAGCGCTCTGCCTCCCGGATCGGGCGCCTGGTGGTTGAGGAAGGCCTGCGCGATCCTGTCGGTCGGAGCCATGTCCAGCTGGCTACGCAGAAACGGAGCCATCTGGCGAGCCTCCAGGCGCGCGCATTCAAAGACAGGCAGCAGTCCGCCGGCGAAGAGAACCTTGCGCGAGGTCCTGAGCTTGGCGTTGCGAATCCCCCACTTCTCGGGGCCTTCGCGCTCCTTGCCGGCGAAGTCCACACAGATTGTGCGCCAGTAGCGGATGACGTCGTTGAGCAAGAAGCGCGGCGGGCGGAAGTCCTTGACCGACTGATCCAGGTACCGGTCGATCAGCTGTTCGCGGACACTCCCGTGGACCGCCGCCCCGGTCGCGTACACCGACTCCAGCAGCAGCAGCATCCGCTGGCTGAGATTTGAGTTGTTGTCGCGCTCCAGACCGATCTTCTGGATGATCTGGTCGCTGTAGACGGGCTTGCCGAAGATCCCCTGATCCCCCGGTGCCTTGTCGAGCACGGTCCCGACCTGCTCGATCGACGGTGCCACCTGCTCGCGCTCGGGGCCGCGCACGAGGATCATGAAGTCGTCGTCTGAGCCGCTGGTGAGCTCAAAGCGCCCCCAGGAGCCCATCAGCACGACCGCGACGTCTGGCTGGTGGGAGAGCGCGCCCAGGCGAGCGCGTCGATCGGCGAGCCCTTCGCTGGTGGAGCGCCGGGCGCGTGCGAGCTGTGGAAACTCGCGTCCGCTGGCGGCCGTGAGCTCTTGCAGTGCAGCGGGCTGCACACGCTCGCCCGTGTCAGGGCTCCCGTGGAGGCGCCTCGAGGATCCAGGGAACATCCACGCAGCGCGCCAGCAGAGGCCCGAACAGCTCCTCGTGCTCCTCGGTTAGCGCGACGTGGTGGCACTGTGGCGAGAGCGAGCTGATGTGCAGGTGGCGAAGGCGTGTCCTGAACGCGTCCAGCAATTCGTGGCCGGCGAGCATCGCCGCGTCAAGCGACCAGGCATGGGCGATGTCAAAGCAGAAACCAGCCTCGGGCAAAAGCTCAAACCACCGCCCCAGCTCATCGGCGGTGCGCCCGTCGTGCTTGCGTGCATCCATGTTCTCGAGCAAGAGCTTTCGCCCCAGGGCGCGGTAGGGCGCCGGGTCGAGGATCGTGTCGGGGTGCATCACGATCGCGTCCGCCCACGGCGAGAGCCTGACCAGCTCATCCACCAGCTCGCGCTCGGACATCACCCTTCCCTTGGAGGGTCCGTGGATGCTCAGATAGCGAAACGGCAGCGATGGTTCGCCGCCCAGATAGCGCCCCAAGCCGAGCACTTCCTCCTCGCACAGCACCGAGAGCTCGATCACGAACGGTGAGAGCTCCCGTGCCCGTCCGATCTGCGCCACCCAGTCGCCGCGCAAATCGCTCATGTACCCGGTCGAAGCCCCCATTGGATGATGGGCTAGCGGTGAAGCGGACTCAGCGAGCACAGCACAGATCATTTCTTTCTAAAACCTAGCGGGCGGGCAAGATGTCTTCTCCGGCAAAGCGACATCCCGCCCGCCCACCGATGCTCGCACTGGCCGGCGGTCCTCAGGTGTGTAGCGCTGCCTGTTCCTGAGCCGATGGGAAAGCCCAGGTCGACCGCTTGCGTCGCTCCTGGCGGAAGACGAAGCGCAGCTGCTGCGGGGGACGCAGCTGGGCCTCGTTGGGACGGAAGGTTGCGCACGGCTCCGAGAGCTCCAGAGCACAAAGAAGATTGCAGTGAAAAAAACAATCCTCGCAGCTGACCTTACGCGGGGTGCGCGTTACCTGTTTGCTCTGCACTAACTCCCCTTTTATGGGCTGTTGTTTGACACCGTCTCTCGCTCGAGGTGGTGAGCAAGACCAAGCCATCAAAGCACCAGCGCCACGCGCGCTCAAGGGCCCGGGTGGGGCCTTCCCGCAAATCGCAGACAAAACCTATGGATACCCGGAAAGAGCCGTCAAGTAGTCACTTTCGTGTAACAAACATGCGCTTTTTCACGCACTTTGCGGGTCGCCGAGACCAAATGTGCGGGCCGCTTGTTCTCTGATGTGGCGCGCGATCGAAAGCGAGCAGGTGGCGGCCGGCGAGGGCGCGTTGCGCACGTGCAGCGCGCGCTCGGTGAAGGAGAATAGAAAATCATCGACCAGCCGCCCGTCCCGTGCCACCGCCTGGGCGCGCACCCCGGCGAACGCCGGGGTCAGGTCGCTCTCGCGCAGCTCTGGGAGATAGCGTCCGGCGCTGGCCACGAACGCCGAACGCCGAGCCGCGTTGTGGATTTCACCGATGCCGCTGCGCCACCAGCGCGCAAGCAGCCGCCACGATCCGGGCCAGCTGAGTGTTTCTGTGAGGTCACGGGCGCGTATCCGGCTCAGGCGATAGGCGTCGCGAGCGCCCACCGGTAGGGCGCTCGGGCCGAGCAGGACCTCACCCGAGATGTGCCTGCTCAGGTGTATCCCGAGGAACGGCAGCCCGGGATCGGGAACCGGATAGATCAGAGAGCGCACCAGGTGACTACGAGCTGGTACCAGCCGCATGTACGCGCCGCGAAAGGGGACCACGCGCGGGTCCGGGTCAGCGCCGGCGGCCACCGCCAACCGGTCGGCCCACCCACCGGCACAGAAGATCGCGTGGGTGCTCTGCGTGACTCCCCGCGAGTGCCACAGCGAGAGCCTGCGCGCAGAGGTGCTCACCCTGAGCACCTCACAATCGGTGAAGATGCTCTGGCCGGCCTGCGACAGATCCTCTGCAAAGCATCGCGCGAGCTCTGCGAAGTCGACGATTCCCGTGGTAGGAGAGTGGATCGCCGCGACCCCGCGCGCGTGGGGCTCCAATTCGGCGATCTGAAGTGCGTCCAGGCGGCGCAGACCGCCGACGCCGCTGGCTGTGCCCCTGCGCCCGAGCTCCTCCAGGCGCGGGAGTTCTGAGCGCTCGGCTGCCACGATGATCTTGCCGCAACGCTCGTAGGCGACCCCGCGCCGCGCGCAGTAGTCATACAGCTCACGCGCCCCTTGCACACACAGGCGCGCCTTGAGCGAGCCGGGGCGGTAGTAGATGCCGGCGTGCACCACCCCGGAGTTGCGCGAGCTCTGATGAGAGGCAAGCTCGCTCTCACGCTCCAGCACGCACAGCGACAGCCGCGGATAGCTGAGTGCGAGCTCGCGCGCCACCGCCAGACCGACGATGCCACCGCCGATGATCGTGAGATCGCAGTGGCTGGGCGGCATCGTGAGGGTGTCGCTCTGAAGGCCAGGCACGACCGGACTCTAGTGCCCGCGCTGGCGTCATCATTCATCTAGATGCGAATCCTGATCACCGGAGCCAGCGGCTACATCGGCTCGACGCTCGCCCCGAGACTGCTCGAGGAAGGCCACGACCTGCGTGCTATGGCGCGCGATCGGCCTGGCGCCCTGCGGGCACTGGACGCCGGCGATGAGATCGAGGTGATCCGCGGCGATGTCCTGAGCGGCGAGGGACTACAGCGCGCGCTGGAAGGCGTGGAGGTGGCCTACTACTTGATCCACTCGATGGAGGGTTCAGCCACGGGCTCCTTTCCCGAGCGTGAGCGCCGCGGTGCTCAGAACTTCGCGGATGCGGCCGTGCGTGCACAGGTCGGGCGGATCGTCTATCTGGGCGGGGTCAGCGGCGGGAGTGGGAATAGATCAGCTCATTTGGCGAGCCGCCAGGAGGTGGAGCGGATACTGCTCCGTGCGCTGCCCGACTCGGTCGCTCTGCGCGCCTCGATCGTGATCGGCGCGCGCTCACGTTCGTTTCGCCTGATGGTGCGCCTGGTGGAGCACATGCCGGTGCTGATGCTGCCGGCGTGGCGCAAGTACCGCACGCAGCCGATCGACGCCCGTGACGCGATCGACCTGCTGGTAGCGGCTGCGAACGCACCCCAGGCCGCCGGACGCTCACTGGATATCGGTGGACCGGAGGTGCTCAGCTACGGGGAGATCATCGCCCGGATCGCCGAACTGATGCTCGTCGGCCGCCCGCTGCTTGCTCTGAACGTGACGATGACGGGGCTGACCGCACGGGTCGCGGCCGCCATCGCCCGGGAGGACCCGGATTTGATCCTGGCGTTGATGAGGGGCCTCGCGGGTGACCTGTTGAGCACCGGCGAGGACGGCGCGCGACTGCTCGGCGTGGATCTGCACTCTTTTGACTCCGCCGTGGAGCACGCGCTTGGCGAGTGGGAGTCGAGCGAGCCACTGGCGGCGCGCTGAACGCTGCCGGTAGCGTGTCGGTCACCGATGAGCGTCGTCACCGCGTCAATCCACATCGCCGTGCCGCCGGCGACGGTGTGGCAACTGGTCATGGACCCGGCGCGATTGGGCGACTGGGTGAGTATTCACCGTAAGCTCACGCGTGCCGACACGGGCCCCCCGCGAGTCGGCTTTCAGATGGACCAGCAGATCCATCTGCGGGGTGTGAGCCTTGAGGTTCACTGGAGGCTCACTGACTGCCGCTCAGAGCAACTGGCGCTGTGGGAGGGCCGGGGGCCAGCGCGCTCCAGCGCGCTGACCGAATACCGCCTGCGCCCGGAGTCAGGCGGAACCCGCTTTGACTATCGCAACGAGTTCAGGGCGCCGTTGGGACCGATCGGCGCCCTCGCCAGCCGCGCCCTGGTCGGGGGAATTCCCGAGCGCGAGGCGCGGCGCACGCTGGATCGCCTGCGCGAGCGCCTGGAGAGCACCGACCCGCGCCAGGGCAAATCCAAGGCTTCACATTAACTAGCAATATGGGGTGAGATCGCCCTACGCACTGCGCGTCGGGTGCTCGCCTCTTAGATCAGACCGAGCTCCTGAACGGACTGACGCTCGTCGCTGAGCTCCTTCACGCTGGCGTCGATCCGCGCACGCGAGAACTCGTCGATATCCAGGCCCTGGACGATCGCGTACTCACCGCCCGTGCATGTGCACGGATGTCCGGCGATCAATCCCTCGGGGATGCCATAGGAGCCATCGGCGGGCACACCCATCGAGACCCAGTCACCGGCGGGAGTTCCGTTGACCCAATCGCGCACGTGCTCGATCGCGGCGTTGGCCGCAGAGGCGGCGCTGGATGCACCACGCGCGTCGATGATCGCCGCGCCGCGCTTCTGCACGGTCGGGATGAAGTCGTTTTCGATCCAGCTCTGATCGCCCACGGTCGCCGTGGCGTCCTGCCCGCGGACCTTGGCGTGCACGATGTCGGGGTACTGGGTGGCCGAGTGGTTACCCCAGACGGTGACATTGCTCACCTCAGCGACCCGCACGCCGGTCTTGCCGGCCAGCTGCGCGATCGCACGATTGTGATCGAGGCGCATCATCGCGGTGAAACGCTCGGCGGGGATGTCGGGGGCGTGGCTCTTGGCGATCAGGCAGTTGGTGTTTGCCGGATTGCCGACCACGAGGATCTTTACGTCAGACGCCGCGTGTGCGTTCAGGGCCGCGCCCTGGGGCTTGAAGATTCCACCGTTGGCCTCCAGCAAATCGCCGCGCTCCATGCCCGGACCGCGCGGGCGGGCACCGACGAGCAGTGCGATGTTCACACCGTCGAAGGCGACGTTCGGGTCGTCTGAGATCTCCACATCGGCGAGCAGCGGAAAGGCGCAATCGTCGAGCTCCATGGCGGTGCCCTCGGCGGCCTTCACGGCCTGCGGGATCTCCAGCAGCCGCAGCGCCACCTCGGTGTCGGGACCGAGCATCTCGCCGCTGGCGATGCGAAACAGCAGGCTGTAGCCGATCTGGCCGGCCGCGCCGGTGACAGCTACGCGTATCGGGGTGTTACTCATCGGTGGTTCATCTCCTGTTGTAGGTTCTTCTCAATCGAGCCCAAGAACTCCTGGGTGGTTTGCCAGGGCTGCTCGGGACCTACGAGCAGGGCAAGGTCCTTGGTCATGGCGCCGGCTTCGACGGTCTGGATGCAGACGCGCTCCAGCGTCTGCGCGAAATCGCTCACCTCGGGAGTGCCGTCCATGCGTCCCCGGGCCGCTAGTCCGCGGGTCCAGGCGAAGATCGAGGCGATCGGGTTGGTGGAAGTTTCCTTGCCTTCCTGATGGGCGCGATAGTGACGTGTGACCGTGCCGTGCGCGGCCTCGGCCTCCACCGTTGAGCCATCGGCGCTCATCAGCACGCTGGTCATCAACCCGAGCGAGCCGAAGCCCTGAGCGACGGTGTCTGACTGCACGTCTCCGTCGTAGTTCTTACAAGCCCACACATAGCCTCCCTCCCACTTCAGCGCGGCCGCCACCATGTCGTCGATCAAACGGTGTTCGTAGGTGATCCCAGCCGCCTGGAACTGGTCCTTGAACTCGGCCTGGAAAACCTCGGCGAAGATGTCCTTGAAACGCCCGTCGTAGGCCTTCAGGATCGTGTTCTTGGTCGAGAGGTAAACCGGGAAGCCGCGGTCCAGGCCATAGCGCAGAGAGGCACGGGCGAAGTCGCGGATGGAGGCGTCGAGGTTGTACATCGCCATCGCGATGCCGCCGGCAGGGAAGTCGTACACATCCAGCTCGATCGGCTCGCCACCGTCCTTGGGGGTGTAGGTGAGCGTCAGCGAGCCCGCACCGGGAATGACCATGTCGGTGGCGCGGTACTGATCGCCGAAGGCGTGACGGCCGATCACGATCGGCTTGCGCCAGCCGGGCACCAGCCGTGGAATGTTGGAGATCACGATCGGCTCGCGGAAGATCACCCCGCCGAGGATGTTGCGCACGGTGCCGTTTGGCGAGCGGTACATGCGTTTCAGGTGAAACTCCTCCACGCGCGCCTCGTCGGGGGTGATCGTGGCGCACTTCACGCCGACCCCGTGACGCTTGATCGCCTCGGCCGCATCGACGGTGATCTGATCGTCGGTGGCGTCGCGACTCTCGATCGAGAGGTCGTAGTAGTCGAGCTGCACCTCCAGGTAGGGCAGGATCAACTGCTCCCGGATGAACGACCAGATGATCCGTGTCATCTCGTCGCCGTCGAGCTCGACTATGGGGTTGTGCACCTCGATCTTGGCCATGTGGTCCTCGGGGTCTGTAAGGAGCTTTACCTGGCCTGAGCCGGTCGGGAGCTCGAGCCTGTGCGTGCGGCCACCTGGGAGCCGCGCGGCGAAGCACTCTCAGCGGAAAGCTCCTGCCGGCGAGACGATGCTACCGCTTGCCGGCTGGGAGGCCCCACACGCCTGCCGGCCAAGGCAAAGTTCTGAGAAATCCGGGCGGCTCTCTGCTTCACTGTTACCGATGGCGAGCGTTTCTTCTTTCACCACGCGCGAGGGCGGACCCTTCCAGACCCACACTGTCGCAAACCAGGTGCCACCGCTCCAGGACATCGACGTGTTCTCCAGCAACACCCCGCTCGTGGAGGCGATGCGACGGGAGGGCGGCGGCTGGGCGATCGAGCGCGCCGCTGAGCTCGGCCGTTTCGTCGGCGGCGAGCCACAGCAGCTCTGGGGCCGTCAAGCCAACGAGAACAAGCCGATCCTTCATACCCACGACCGCTACGGCAACCGTATCGACGAGGTCGAGTTTCACCCCTCCTGGCACAAGCTGATGAGGATGGGGGTCGAGAACGAGCTGCACTGCCTGCCGTGGACGAGCGAGCAGCAGGGCGGACATGTCGCCCGCGCGGGGCTGTACATGACCGCGATGCAGGCCGAGGCTGGTTTCTGCTGTCCGATCACGATGACCTTCGCGGTGCTTCCGGCGCTGCGCGCGACCCCGGAGTTGGCCGCGGAGTGGGAGCCATTGCTGACCGCAACGACCTATGACCCCCGGCTGATCGGAGCCGCCGAGAAGGGATCGGCGATCTCCGGGATGGCGATGACCGAGAAGCAGGGCGGCTCCGACGTGCGCGCCAACACCACCATCGCACGAGCGTTGAACGGCGGGGGAGCAGGCGCGGAGTATGAGTTGACCGGCCACAAGTGGTTCTGCTCGGCACCGATGTCAGACATCTTTTTGGTGCTCGCGCAGACCGAGGAGGGACTCTCCTGCTTTCTGTTGCCGCGCATCCTTCCCGACGGCGCTCGCAACAGCTTTCACATCCAGCGTCTGAAGGACAAGCTCGGCAACCACTCCAACGCCTCCAGCGAGGTCGAGTTCCATGGCGCCTGGGCGAGGATGCTGGGCGAGCCGGGCCGTGGCGTACCCACGATCATCGAGATGGTCGGTCACACGCGCCTGGATTGCGTGATCGGCGGGGCCGCCGGCATGCGCGCCGGCGTTGTTGCCGCCACCCACCACGCCGCTCACAGAAGCGCTTTTGGCAAGCATCTGATCGACCAGCCCCTCATGCGCAACGTGCTCGCCGATCTGTGCCTGGAGTCCGAGGCCGCCACGATGCTCGCCATGCGCCTGGCCCGCGCCTACGACGAGGCCGGCGAGGAGCAGGGCGCCTCCAGCGAGGATCTGACCGACGCGCATCAATTCAAGCGCCTGGCGACCGCGGTGGCCAAGTACTGGGTTTGCAAGCGCGCGCCCAACCACGCCTTCGAGTCGCTGGAGTGCCTCGGCGGCAACGGGTATGTCGAGGAGTCCGGGATGCCGCGCCTCTATCGCGAGGCACCGCTGGCCTCGATCTGGGAGGGCTCGGGCAATGTCATGAGCCTGGATGTGCTGCGTGCCCTGGTGCGCACACCACGAACGCTCGAGGTCTTCATCGATGAGCTCGAGCAGGCCCGCGGCGCAGACCGGCGCCTGGACGCTCACCTGGACGGACTCAAGGATCAGTTCACAGACCCCTCGACGCTGGAGGCACGCGCGCGGCGGGTGGTCGAGGCGATGGCGCTCGGTCTGCAGGGTTCGCTGCTGGTGCGCCACGGCGACCATGTCGTGGCCGATGCATTCTGTGCCTCGCGGCTGGCGGGCGACTGTGGCCTGGAGTACGGAACGCTGCCAGCCGGCCTCGATTTCGGGGCCCTCATCGCACGCAATCGCCCGCAGTCCTAGAGCGAGAAGCCAGAGCCGATGTGGCCTGGCCCGCGGCCGGGCGATCAAACCGTCCTACGGCCGCCGGGCGCCTACCATCTAGGTATGCGCCCACGCACGAACTTCCAGCTGGCCCGCTTCTTCGGAATTCGGGTGGGTGTCGGGATGAGCTGGTTCGTGATCCTGTTTCTGTTCATCTTCATCGTTACGCCGATCTTCCACAAACAGCTCGGCGGCTCTAGCACGACGGCCTATCTCGTTGCCGTCGCATCGGTGCTGTCGTTCTTCGCCTCGATCGTCCTGCACGAGCTCGGCCACGCGCTGGTCGCACGCCGCAACGGCCTGCACGTTGCCGGCATCGACCTGTGGGCACTCGGCGGGATCACCCGCATCAGCGGCTCCGCGAAGAGCCCGGGGGTGGCGTTCCGCATCGCCGCCGCAGGACCGCTGATGACCCTCGCGGTGATCGTCGCCTCGCTCGCGGCGGGCGCCCTGACCAGCGACAGCAATCATTTCTTTCAGATCGCCATCGGCGAACAGGGCTTTCGGGTCACGCCCGTGCTCGTGTGGCTGAGCTGGCTGGGCACGATCAACGTGCTGGTTCTCACCTTCAACCTGATGCCCGCGTTCCCGCTCGATGGCGGGCAGATCGCACACGCGGCGATATGGCGCCTCACCGGCGACTACAACCGCGCTACACGCATCACCGGGCGCATGGGCCAAATCTTCGCGGTGATACTCGGTGCGGCCGCTGTGCTGCTGCTTGCCAACCGCGAAGAATCCAACGGGCTGCTACTGGCCTTCGTGGCGTTCATGATCTATCAGGGCGCCGGCGCCGCGGTCGCCCAGAGCGGCTTCAGCAAACGGATCGCGGGCGTCACGGTCGCTGACATCATGGATACCGAACCGGTGACGATCCCGGCGGAGATGGCCCTGATCGACGCTCAGGAGCAGTTCTTTTTGCGCTACCGGTGGGGGTGGTTCGCGGTGACCGATCCGGCCGGTCACTTTCTGGGTGTGGTGCGTTCCGAGCGTGTGGAGAGCGAGATCGCCGGCGGGCGTCCGGCGCTTGCGGTCGCCGAGATACTCGAGAATCCACCCGTGCAGATCGCCCAGGAGGAGCCGCTTGAATCGCTGCTGCGCTCCGAGGGCATGGCGCGGCTGGGCGCGATGGTCGCCGTCGACGGTGACGGAGTGCTCAAGGGCATCGTGACGCTCGCACAGGTGCGCCAGGCGCTGCGCCCGGCACGGAGCTCCTGAAGTCAGGACACGCGGAAGGGAGGGCAACGGCCCGATCTGCGAGCGTCCCGTTATAGAGTCCCCGATCAGGCGACCCACCGTCGCATCCTTCGACCCCAGGAATTCATGCCAGCACACGACGTATTGATCATCGGCGCCGGGCTCGCGGGACAGCGCGCGGCGCTGGCAGCCGCCGAAAAGGGCGCCAGCGTGGCGATCATGAGCAAGGTCCACCCCGTGCGTTCGCACTCGGTGGCTGCCGCCGGCGGCATCAACGCCGCCATCAGCGTCGATGACGACTGGCGCTCGCACGCGTATGACACCGTCAAGGGCTCGGACTTCCTCGGCGACCAGGACGCCATCGAGGTGATGTGCTCGGAGGCGCCTGCCGAGGTCATGAACCTCGAGCACATGGGCGTCACCTTCCACCGCAACGACAGCGGCGAGATGGACCTGCGCGCGTTCGGCGGCGCCTCAATGAAGCGCACCGCCTACGTGGCCGACATCACTGGGCAGGCAATGCTGCACGTGCTCTACGAGCAGCTGATGAAGCACCACGAGACCGTCGAGCGCTTCGAGGAGTGGTTCACCACCTCGCTGATCAAGGACGACGCCGGTCACTGCTGCGGCGTGATCGCCCGCGACGTGCGCAGCGGGCGCATGGAGGCGTTCACCGCCAAGAATGTGATCCTGGCCTGCGGCGGCGCCGGCCAGGCATACAAGCCGACCACCAACGGCCTGATCGTCACCGGCGACGGCATCGCGATGGCCTACCGCCTGGGTGCCCCGCTGATGGACATGGAGATGGTGCAGTACCACCCCACCTGCCTGGTCGAGACTGGCAT
>DATBPE010000164.1:0-9787 GCA_036561505.1 Solirubrobacteraceae bacterium | reverse complement strand
TATATCTAGTTTTTCTCGCGCTCGCTCGCGGAGTGAGAGAGGATCAGGACTCCGAGATCGAGGTAAAGCTCTTTCCACCAACCATCCGCCGCAAGGTCAAGCGCATAGACCGACGCCCCTGAACGCGGATACCGTCCACCGCCCAGTTGAATTGATGAGCGGACATAGGAGATATGTCCGGCCTTCGGCCGACGCGAGCAGACGCTGCGAGGCCTTTGCCACTTGTGAATAGTGTTGAGAGACGGTCAAAACACCAATCGGTCCAGATACAGGAGTGGGCGTCTTCCAAAGGCGCCCACTCTGTTTGGGGGGCTTGTTACTGCTGCCGTGAGGGCACCCGTCGTCGCGCTGTCGCGCTAGCGGTCTTCGGCGGCGCGCTTGGTGTGCAGTTCGGCCAGCTCGAGCTGCATGTTGCGCGGCTGCTCGTCCGGATCGGGCGTGCGGCGGTGCCAGGCGCCCTCGGCGTCGAGCTCCCATGAGCACTGGTTGTCGGTGAAGGCGCGGTGCATTACGTCCATCAGCTCGGCGCGAAGGTCCGGGGAGGAGATCGGCACCGCGAGCTCGACGCGATGATCCAGGTTGCGGGGCATCAAATCGGCCGAGGCGATGTAGATGGTGTGCTCCTCACCGCGCTGGAAGGCGTAGATGCGCGAGTGCTCGAGCAGGCGTCCGACGACCGAGACGACCCGGATGTTCTCGGAGATCCCCGGAAGTCCAGGCCGCAAACAGCAGATCCCGCGCACGTTCAAGTCGACCTGGACGCCGGCCCGGGAGGCCTCGTACAGGGCGCGGATGCAGCGCCCGTCGACGAGCGCGTTCATCTTCATCGTTATGCGCGCGGGGCTTCCGTCGCGGTGGGCCTGCACAGTGCGCTCGATCTCCTCGATCAGGCCATCGCGCAGGTAGGCGGGCGCGATCAGTACCTTGCGATAGCCGAGCGGACGGCCGTATCCGGTTAGGTAGTTGAACATGTCCGCGACGTCCGCGCCGATCTGCTCGTCGGTTGTAAACAGGCCGAAATCGGTGTATAGCCGAGCGGTGGCGGAGTGGTAGTTGCCGGTGCCGATGTGGACGTAGTTGCGCACGCCCTCGCCCTCGCGACGGACCACCAGAACACACTTGGCGTGTGTCTTCAGCGCCGGCTGACCGTAGACGACGTGCACACCGGCCTCCTCCAGCGCCTTGGCCCAGTGGATGTTCATGCGCTCGTCAAAACGGGCCGTGAGCTCCACCAGGGCGACGGCCTGCTTGCCGCGTTCGGTGGCGTCGATCAACGCCGGTACCAGCGGCGAGTCGTCGCTGGTGCGATACACCGTCTGCTTGATCGCCAGCACGTTGGGGTCCTCGACCGCCTGCTCGACGAAGCGCTCCACAGAGGTGGAGAACGAGTCGTAGGGGTGGTGCACGAGCAGATCGCCTTCGCGCATCGCTCCGAGCACGTCCGGGCGCTCGGTCTCGTGGCGCAGCAGGCGGGGATGGGTGATCCCGGTGAAGGGCGGGTCACGCAGCTCGGTGTACCCGTGGAGTTTGACTATCTGCCACAGCGCGCCCATGTCGAGCAGGCCATCGACGGTGTAGACCTCGTCCTCGGCGACTCCCAGCAGCGCAACCAGCTCGCTGCGCAGCCGCTCGGAGCAGTTCGCGCCGACCTCGACGCGCACGACCTCCCCGAAGCGCCGGCGGCGCAGCTCGTCCTCGACGGCCTGCAGCAAGTCGGCGGCGTCATCGGAGACCTCCAGGTCAGCGTCGCGGGTGACGCGGAAGAAACCGTAGTCGACGATTTCCATGCCCGGGAACAGCGAGTACAGATGATGGGCGATGACGTCCTCCAGCGCCACGAACGTCGCCTTGTCCTGAAGCGCGATGAAGCGGGGCAGGATCTCCGCCGGGACCTTCACACGGGCGAATGCCGTCTGGTCGGTGGTGGGGTCGCGCACGAGCAGCGCCAGGCTCAGCGACAGGTTTGAGATGTAGGGGAAGGGCCTGCCCGGAGCGACCGCCAGCGGCGTCAGCGCCGGGAAGATCACCTGCTGATAGCGGCGGGCCAGATGGGCGCGCTGCTCCTCGTCCAGCTCCTCGAAGGCGACCAGGCGGATCCCGTGACCGGCCAGCGCTCCGCGCAGCTGATCCTCGAAACAGGAGCTCAGCCGCCGCCCCAGCTCGAGCACGCGCTCGCGGATCGCCCCGATCGTCTGCGAGGGAGTGAAGCCGTCCTGGGTGGGGTTCTCCACACCCGCGTCGATCTGGTCGTGCAATCCGGCGACCCTGACCATGTAGTACTCATCGAGGTTGGTGGTATAGATAGCGCAGAACTTCAGGCGCTCGAGCAGCGGGATACGGTCATCCTCGGCGAGCTGAAGCACCCGCTCGTTGAAGTCCAGCCACGAGAGCTCGCGGTTGATGTACAGCGCTGGATCGCTCAGCTGGCCGGGCTCTTGGACGGCGCTCGACGCTCGCTCTGATGGGGCGCTCATGGTCATCTAAAGCTACCTCTCCGGTCTGTTGTCCGCGTGGCGAGGTGATCAAGCCTCACAACAGCCCTCTCGGCGCATGTGAAGAGATGGATAACGTTGCCCGCGGCGCGTAGCTCCCGGGTAGGCGCTCACGGTACGCTGAAGGCCACGTATGGCTCGCCAACTCTGGCTTTTGCGTCACGCTGACGCTGAGCCCCACGGCATGCGTCCCGACCATCACAGGGAGCTGACGGTTCGGGGCAAGCACCAAGCCCATGTGGCTGGGCTGGCGATCAAGCGCATGGATGTGGAGTTCGAGGCGCTGCTGAGCAGCCCCAAGGCGCGGGCTCGCGAAACGGCGGAGCTGGCCGGCGCGCATTGGAGTGGCGCTCAACGCGGATTGCTGGAAACCCATCCGCCGCTGGCTGGCGGCTTTGGTTTCGCCGACGCGCGCGCGGCGCTCGAGCTGCTCAGCGCCGACGGACGCGTGCTGCTGGTTGGCCACGAGCCCGATTTTTCCTCGGTCGTTGCCGACTTCACGGGTGCCCGCATCGATCTGAAGAAGGGCGCTCTGGCGGTGGTACGGCTGGATAGCTCAGCCGCCGGAGAGCTGATCGCGCTGCTGCGACCGCGCGAGTTGGCGCTGATCGCCGCCGATCTCTCGACCGAGGCGATCGGCTCTAGCTAGAGCCGATCAGGACCTCTACGGCTGGCTCACGATCGAGCTGAGGGTCCGGTGCGGGAGCCTCAGCTGGATCGAGCTGGTCCTCTGCCGCCGCGCCCTGCACCGGTTCGGCGGCGAAGCGATAGCCGATCCCGAAGTGAGTGTGGATGTAGCGCCAGTCGGGCGAGGCCTTCTCGAGCTTCTGACGCAGCTTTCTCACGAACACGTCCACCGAGCGGTCGCCGCGAACCATCGCGTAACCCCACAGACTCGAGTAGATGTCCTCGCGCTCGAGTACCCGCCCGTCGGCGGAGGCGAGCAGCTCGATCAGCTCGAACTCACGTCTGGTGAGCTCGATGCTCTGCGAGTCCACGAACGCCTGGAAACGATCTGAACGGATTTCGACCTCGCCCGCGAGGAGCAGCTTGGCCTCGCTGCGGGCCGAGCTGCGCCGCCGCCGGCGCACCACGCTCTGCGCGCGAGCGATGACCTCCTCGGGGTGGCAGGGCTTGGTGATCCAGTCGTCGGCGCCGAGCCGCAGGCCACGCACCCGCTGAGCCACCGAGGATGGTCCGGTGCAGACGACGATCCCGAGCTCCGGCAGGGCGCCGCAGAGACGCTCTAGCCACGTCCAGGCCTGGGGGCCGAGTACGGCCAGATCGACGATCAGGGCGCTCAGGCGCATCGACGCGATCGCGTCGGTGGGGACGGGGCTGGCGAGCACACGGTGCTCGAAGCCGAGCCGATCCAGGCGCTTGCTCAGAACCTGAATGAAACCGCTGTCGCGGTCGATGACAGCTATCCGAAGCGACGTCGAGCCGGAGGAAGCTTCGGGTGCACCTGACGGTGCAATGAGATCCTCGCCGCAGCCAGTTCCCGTCATCGAGGGGCAGTGTAAGCGATTTCGGTGGGGATACTGCAAGCGATGTCACAGAATAGTTACAGGAGAAATTTGCGCCTGGCGAAAGCGAAAGTGCCATCGCGCACCGTGGCCGTGGCCTCCTGACGGGCGCTCAGGCCCCGATCGCTGCGCGCAGGGCGCGCGTGCGCTCGCCGAGCTCAGGGGGGTTTGCTGCCCGGCACAGCACCTCGATGTCGGGGCTGTGCGTCATGTCGACTCGCAAACGGGCGCTCGTGGACCTGCCCACCAGCGCCCGTGCCTGCACGAGGGTCGCTTCGCGCTGGTGCTTAGACACGCCACATGCCTCGAGGAAACGCTCTGCGCTGTCGCCGTCGAGAGCCGCCCGGTCAACCTCCAGTTCCTCGAAGTGCTCGCCGCCGGGGGCGGTGAGGGGGGTGGCCCGGCCGATGACACAGGCCGCCATGTCATCGGCCAGGAGCGTCGCGCTGTCCTGGACGGCGGCGAGTAGCTCGGGCGCCCTCGGCCGCTCGCCCAGCCCCCGCAGCAGGCTCTCCAGGCCGTCGCGGCCCAACAGCCCGGTCTGTGTGCGTGCCTCCAGCAGGCCGTCGCTGAAGAAGCACACGTACTCGTGTGCGCTGAGTGTCAGCACTGTCTGGCGCTGGCCGGTCGGCACACCCCAGCCCAGGGGTGGCGCGGCGCACTCACCGAGTGCCTGCGGACCGCCGAGCATCAGCGGATGCGGATGCCCCGCGCTGGCGTAGGTGAGCTGCCCGGGGCGCTCGTCGTAGATGCCGGCGATCACGGTCGCGAAATGCTCGAAGTCCGGATCGGACATCACTTCGCCCGCGAGCGCGAGCGCCGCTCCGGGCTCGAGTCCCGCCTCCAGGTAGGCGCGCAGGGTGTAGCGGGTCAGCGCCGCCTGATTTAGCGCCTGGTGGCCGTGACCGGAGACGTCGCCGAGGATGATCGCCACGCGCCCGTCGGCGAGCGCGAAGACGTCGTAGAAGTCCCCGCCGGCGGCCGGTCCCTCGGCCGGCCTGTAGGCGGCCGAGATCGACAGTCCGCCCAGCGTCGCGGGCACATCCGGTACCAGCGCGCTCTGCATCACGTTGATGTCGTTGACCAACGCGCTTTGTGCTCGCTCCGCTCGCCGCGCTCGGCGGGTGCTCAGGAACGCTCGCAGACCGAAAGCGAGCGTCAGCAACAGCAGCACCAGGATGATCGGGCGGCTCCAGTCGGGCACCGGTAGCCCCAGTGGGATTTGGCGTCCGAGCGCGCTCAAGGGGTCCGAGCTGGCGGATTTGTGGCCTTTGAGGTGCTGCGCCGAATGCGAGGCGGCCGCTTGGACACTTGCCGGCTTGCCTGATGAGGCGGTGGCCTTCACGAGGGAGGACGGCAGCACGGCGGCCTTGTTCGTCTTCTTCGCGGAGCTTCGTGTGCGCGTGCGGTGGTGCTTGGGCCCAGCGGTTGAAGCCGAGCCGCCACCGCTCGCTTGCCGGGTGCTGGGACCGTGTGAGCTGGCCGGCGTGTTGGTGGCCGGTGTGGGGCTTTGGCTCTTTGTGTCGGCGTCTTTGGCGGCGACAGGTCCCGAGCCCGAGCTCGGCGAGCCGGCGTTGACTTTGACGGACACCGGGCCGAGGACGGGGGCGTTCACGCCAGCTGCGGTGGATGTTTTCTGAGGTTCCGTGCCGGGTGTCTGCGGACCCGTGCCGGGGGTGCTGGGGGCCGGGGTGCTCGAGCCTTCCGGAGCGGAGACGTTGGCTTCCACGGGCCCAACGGTGATCGAGGCTTCGGCTTTTGAGGCAAGCGGGCTACTCGCTGAGACGGAAATTGGGCTCGACCCTTGGCTTTGGGACCCGTTCACGGACGCTTCGATTTTGGTTTTGCCCAGCGAAACGCCGATCGAGGATCCTTGAGATCTGCTCGTGCTGATCAGCGGGGCGCCCTGAGCGCCAGGTGCACAGATCCCTGCCAGCGCCACCAGCGCTACCGCGATATAGCGGCGCGATCCCGCGCTCACCCTGAGCGCCAACGCCAGTCCCCGACTGACCTGCAGCCGCTGCTCGTCTTGGCGCGCTTCTCGCATCGCTTAGTCCCTCACCAGCAGCCTAGAACAATCGACGGGCGGATCGGCGAGCAAATTTCGCCGCGGCGATGGCGCTCTCCGCGAGAGCGTCTCAGACGATGCTCGCGAGACTCTCAAGGGCCTGCTCGCGTGACTCGCAGACGTCGACGATGTCTTCGAGGGAAACGATCTGGAAGATTTTCAATATCTGTGGGTCAGCGCAGAGGATGGCCGTCGCCGAGCCGAGCTCCCGCATCCTGGTGGCCGTGGCGACCAGCACACCGATGGCGGTGGAGTCGATGAAAGTGGCGCCGAGCAGGTCGATGATCAGCGGCGGACCATCCGGCTTGACCGCGGCGCTCAGCCGCTCGCGCAGATGCGGGCTGGCGGCGTAGTCGATCTCGCCGCCGGCCCGTACGACGGTAACCCTGCCGAGGGACTCGTTGAGGACCACTTCCTCGTCGAGAACATAAAACGAGCGCATGTCGGCACCTCCTTCAGATCAGCAAGCAGCGATCAGCCTCAAAAGCGTACAACTACCTACGGGCTTTTTCGACCATTGGAACTCTCGGCTTGAGTTCCGTGTTGTGCTCTTGGACGGCTCGGGTGAGGCTAGACCGGTTCGGGCGAGCTCTGTCCCTGCAGGTTCGACGGCGCCGAGAACTCTTGGAATAGCCCGGTGACTACAAACGCCACCTGCTCCCCGATGTCCACGGCGTTGTCGCCGACTCGCTCGAGTGCCCGCGCGACGAGGATCATGTGCATCGCCCACTCGCGGGTGTCGGGGTCGTCGCCGATCTCGATCGCCATTCTGAAGATGTCACGGTTCATGCGGTTGATTTCGCGGTCCTGGCGAACGAGGTCTTCGGCCAGACCCACGTCGCGTCCGGAGAATGCGGCCTTGCACTGCACCGTCTCAGAGCGGGCGTGGGCACCCATCTTGGAGAGCGTCTCGAGCACCTCTTGGCGGACCGGCGGCTCGTGTCCGGAGAGCGGGATCAACTTGGCGATGTTCACGCACTGATCGCCCATCCGCTCCACGTGCATGATCACGTGTAGCAGCGCGGCCACCAGACGCAAATCGCCTGCCACCGGGGCCTGTGTCGCGAGCAGCGAAAGGATGCCCTGATGGACCTCCAGATAGCGCCCGTCGACACGGTCGTCGTCGGCGATCACCATCGACGCCAGCTCGACGTCCTGATGGCCGAGCGCCTCCAGCACACGGTCGAGTTGCTCGACGATCAGATCGAGGCCGCCGAGGGCGTGCCCTTCCAGCTCCCTCAGTTGCTGTTGAAAGTGCGCCCGGCCCTTGTTGGCCTTTGAACTAACCGAACTTTCCGGTGACATATTCCTCGGTTCGGGTGTCGTTGGGGGTGGTGAAGATCTCCTGAGTGAGGCCGACCTCAACCAGCTTGCCGCTCAGCATGAACGCGGTCCGGTCGGCCACGCGCGCGGCCTGTTGCATGTTGTGGGTGACGATCACGATTGTCACCCGAGTCTTGAGCTCATCGATCAGCTCCTCGATCTTCAGTGTCGCGATCGGGTCCAGCGCCGAGCAGGGCTCGTCCATCAGCAGCACCTCGGGATCGACAGCCAGCGAACGCGCGATGCACAGACGCTGCTGCTGGCCGCCGGAGAGCCCGGCGCCAGGCTCGGCCAGCCGGTCCTTGACCTCCTCCCAAAGGCCGGCTCCACGCAGCGCCGACTCGACCTTGTGTTGCAAATCCCCACGGCGGGAGGTGAGACGCAGACCGGCGGCGACGTTGTCGAAGATCGACATCGTTGGGAACGGGTTGGGCTTCTGGAAGACCATGCCGATGGCCCGACGCACGGCCACGACATCCACCGAGGATCCGTACACATCGAGATCATCCAAAAGCACCTTTCCCTCGGTGCGCGCCCCGGGGATCTCCTCGTGCATGCGGTTGATGCAACGCACCATTGTTGACTTACCGCAGCCGGAGGGACCGATGATCGCCGTCACCTGGTTGGCGGAAAACTCGAGATCCACGCCCTTTACCTGCTCGGAGGGGCCGTAGAAGGCACGTAGTCCCTCGAGCTTGACGCCATGTCCCCGGGTGGCCACGCTCGCGGAGGGGTCCAGGGCGCCTGGATCGACACGGGTCCGGGAGTTGCCTGTGATCGGACGCCGAGGCTGCATTAGGTCGTCGGGTGTCATCTCAGGGCTTGTGGGGGTCGGTCCGTCGATGCTCATGCAAGGCGGCTCCTTCGTGAGACTAGACGAGCGAGCAGGTTGAGGAGCAGGATCATGACGACAAGCGTCAGGGCGGCTCCCCAAGCACGGTTTACCACGGCGGTTGTCGGAGAGGTTACGTCGCTGTATATCTGCACCGGCAGCGAGTTCATGAACTTGGAGAGGTCGAAGGTCGTTTCGTGGGTGGCGGCGGCGGTGAACAAGAGCGGCGCGGTCTCCCCAGCGGCCCGGGCGATCGCCAACAGCACACCGGTGACCATCCCCGGCAGGGCCGTCGGAAGGACGATGTTGAAGATCACCTTCCAGCGCGGAGCCCCGAGCGCAAGCGCTGACTCACGCAGCGACCCGGGCACGAGCAGCAGGATCACCTCGGCGGAGCGGATCACGACCGGCAGCATCAACAGCGCCAGCGCGAAGGAGCCCTTGTAGCCGGCGTAGGTGCTGCCGGTGCCCACGATCAGCACGATGTAGACGAACAGGCCAAAGACGATCGAGGGAACGCCGGTGAGTACATCCACGAAGAAGCGCACGATGTTTGCAAACCAGCTGCCGCGGCCGTACTCCACGAGCCAGATCGCGACGCCGATGCCGATCGGGATAGCGATCACCGAGGCGAGCGCCACGATCTCGAGTGTGCCGAGGATCGCGCTCTTGATGCCACCGATGCTCTCGCTTTTGAAGAAGCTCTGTCCGGTCGGGTCGGTGCTGAAGAAGCTCCAACTCCAAGCCCCGAGTCCCTTGTGCAGTAGGTAGTAGACGATCAGCACCAGCGGGATCAAGGCGAGAAGCGTGGCGCCAAGGATCGATGCTCGCGCGATCTTGTCCTTGCGTTTGCGCGCGGGACTGACCTGAAAACGGGTGAGTCTGCCCTCCCAGGGGTTGGCCGAGGAGTCGACTGGATGGGTCATGCGCTCACCGCTGTGGCCGCTCCAGCGTCTGCGGCGGTTTGGCCATGAGTTACCTTTGTGTTGCGTGAGGCGCGTAGTACCAGTAGACGTGCCACACCGTTGACCAGCAGGGTCAGCACGAACAGCACGAGGCCCGCGGCGAACAGCGCCGAGCGGTGAAGCCCGGTGGCCTCGCCGAACTCGTTGGCGATCACCGCCGCCAGGCTGTAGCCCTGGCCAAAGAGGTGATGGGCCAGCCGGGGCGAGTCGCCGATCACGATAGTCACCGCGATCGTCTCGCCGATCGCGCGGCCGAGGCCTAGCATCGCCCCGCCGGTGATGCCGGCGCGGCAGTAAGGCAGCACCGCCATGCGGATCATCTCCCAGCGTGTGGCGCCGAGACCCAGTGCGGCCTCCTTTTGGTCGGCTGGCACGGTGGCCATGACCTCGCGGCTGATGGCGCTGACGATCGGCAGGATCATGATCGCCAGGACCAGGCCGGCGATGAAGATGTTGGGGATCGTGACGATGCCGCCACCGATAAACGGGATGAAGGACAACCGATCGGCGAGGAACTGCTCGGTTCCCTGCAGCTTTGGGGCTAGGAAGAAGATCGCCCATAGGCCGTAAACGACCGAGGG
>DATBPE010000163.1:0-28838 GCA_036561505.1 Solirubrobacteraceae bacterium | reverse complement strand
ATCGCGCGCATCTGCTCGGGGATCCCGAGCTGGACCTTCTCGCCGCCGATCTCCATCGCGTTCTCGTCGACCTTCGCTTGCGTGAGGCGTGTGTCGATGAAGCCGAAGGCGACCGCGTTGACGTTGATCTTGAACTGGCCCCACTCCTTCGCCACCGTCTTGGTCAGGCCGACCACAGCGGCCTTGCCGGCGGAGTAGTTGGCCTGCCCGGCGTTGCCGAAGGTCCCAGAGGTCGAGGACACGTTGACGATCTTGCGAAAGACCTCCTTGCCTTCCTCGCGCTCCTTCTTGGCGGGCTCGCGCAGGTGCGGCGCGGCGGCGCGGATGACACGGAACGGCACGACCGTGTGGATGTCGATCATCGCCTGGAAGTGCTCATCGGTCATCTTGTGGATCGGCGCGTCGAGCGTGTAGCCGGCGTTGTTGACGATGATGTCGATCTTGCCGAACGAGTCGATCGCCTTCGCCACCAGCTGGTCGGCCGCGCCGGGCTTGGTGAGGTCGCCGGCGAACACCGCCGTCTCGCCCTGGATCTCGCCGGATGCCTGCTCGGCGATGTCGCCGTCGAGGTCGTTGATCAGAACCTGGGCGCCCTGCGCGACGAGCAGCTCAGCGGTGGCGCGTCCGATCCCGCGTGCTGAGCCCGTCACGATCGCCGACTTGCCGTCGAGTACTCCCATAGCCGTTGCTTCTCCCTGTTGTCGTGGTCTGTGGGCGCAGGAGGTTATCTACATGCACGCGCTCGGGGGTGTCCCGTGTGCGCGGCGGCGAGCGGAACTTCGGGGCTTGCGCAGGCGAGGCAAGCCAGGCGCTAGCCGCCGAGGATGACCCCGAAATCC
Source organism: Solirubrobacteraceae bacterium (assembly GCA_036561505.1). Classification (GTDB taxonomy): domain Bacteria; phylum Actinomycetota; class Thermoleophilia; order Solirubrobacterales; family Solirubrobacteraceae; genus Palsa-744. The sequence goes on along the minus strand of DATBPE010000163.1, from coordinate 27,999 downwards.
TGCGTGTAGATCCCGCCGCTCTGTCCGTGGGCAAGCGTGCTTGGCGGATGCGGCGAGACGCCGATGCCGGTGTCCCGGTAGTGCCCGTCGAGGATGTTGGTGCGATGGCCGGGGGAGGCCATCCAGGCGGCGACGATCGAGCGGGGCGTGCCCAGCCAGAGTGTGCCCCAGGCGATGTTCTCGGCCACTTCGTAGCCGATCTGGGAGTTGTAGATGTAACCGGCCGCACGCATCCGGCTGAGCGGTGTCTGGCCCCCGGGCTCGACGTGTTCGAAGTAGTTCCCGGTGACCATGCTCTCGGTGTGGCTCTGGGCGGCCTGCTGCAACTGCGAGTTCGCGTGCAACGGGTTCTCGCCATATAGGGCTCGTTCACGGTTGACCAAGCACAGCGTCGCGGCACGGACGCGTTCGAGGTTCTGCAGTGTGGGCGCCAGCCCTGAGTCCGCGCAGCCGCCGCCACCGCTGTCGGCGGACTTGGAGCGAGCCGGGTGGCCGGACCTTGGGGTCGTGCGGGTGGAATGCTTCACGGCGCGCGAGTGGTGCCTGACGCAGCGGGCGTGCCCACGGCGCTTTGAGCCTCGGGTGTGGCCGTGTGTTCCACGGGTGCGCGCGAACTTGCCACAGCGAATTGTGTGGTGTGCGGGTGAATGTGCGCCGAGCGCAAGCGAGCTGCCCGTGACCAGGCTGAGGACGGTGATTACTGCAAGGCAAGGCAGACGTAGTCGAGCCATATAGCCATATCGGGCCACACGCACGCGAACGTGAGTAGAGCGGGGATGTCCGGACAGCTTTCAGCGCAGCACCCAGAGCGCCGTGGGAGTCAACCGCGGGCTTGGCGGCTCAGTCGAGGTCGCGCAGGTGCGGGTACTCGCGCTCCGGGCGCCGCTGCTCCAACGCCAGCCGAGCCTTCAGGTCGAGATAGAGAAGCGCAAGCGTCAGAGCGACGAAGGAGGCGATGGCGGTCTCGAGAGCGATGCCCGCGCTCACCGACGCCGCTCCCGAGGTGTTGCCGAGGTCGATTGAGCGCGTGCCGAGTGCGACCGCTGCACCGATTACCCAGATCGTGAACAGCAGGCCGAATATGTGCCGGAAATGTCCGGTGGTGAGACGGCGGCTGATGTGAAGCGCGTCGACCCAGCCGTCGGCCTCGAGCGCCGCGACCTGCGCGACGACGGCCCAGCGGACGGCGAGGATCACGCCGGGGATGATGAAGGCCACCAGGCCGACGCCGATGCCGAGGGTGGCCATGATCTCGGCGGCGGCGACGACCGGGAGGGCGCGTATGCCGCGGGCGGCCACGTCGGCCAAGCGAGGACGCTCGCCTTCCCTGATCCTCATCACCGCGTGCATGTGCAGAGCGGAGATGAGTGGTGTGACGAGGGTGTCTCTGAGCAGGAAGAGCAGCCATTCGGTTCCGGTGCCCTGGTGTCTGTGGCTCAGGGGCCCGTATCCGGTGGCGGCGAGCACGATCAGCTCGTAGGGCGCCATCACGGCCAGCGCGAAGACGAGGAACAGGAAGGGATGGCGGCGGTACAGGCTGCCCGCCGCACGAATGATCCCGCCGACCGACAGCGGGCTGTTTGACTCCCCTTGAGCCTCGCTGGACATGGTCCCGGCGAGCCTATCCCACGCCCCGGTACTGCCTGCGAGGACGGTAGCTAAAGCCCGAGGATTCGCCCGAGGATTTCGCGCATGATCTCGTCGCTGCCACCGCCGATCGGGCCCAGGCGCGAGTCGCGCGCTGCGCGCTCCACCCAGTACTCGCTCATATAGCCCGCGCCACCGTGGATCTGAAGGCACTCGTCCATCAACTCAAAGGAGGCGCGCTGGGTGAGCAGCTTGGCCATCGTGACCTCCTTCAGCGGCTCCTCGCCGGCGACGAAGCGGCGCAGCGCGTCGTAGGTAACACAGCGGCACGTATACACGGAGGTGGCCATGTCGGCGAGCTTGTGACGGATCGCCTGGTGGCCCGAGAGGGGCTTGCCGAAAGCGTTTCGCTCCTTAGCGAACTCTGCGGTGCGCTCCCACGCCAGCGTCATCGCGCCCACCGCGCCCAGGGACATCGCCAGGCGCTCCCACTGAAAGTTGGCCATGATCAGCTTGAAACCCTCGTTCAGGGGACCGAGCAGGTTCTCCTGCGGGACGAACACGTCCTGGAAGCTGATCGTGGCGGTGTCCGAGGCGTGCCAACCGAGCTTCTGGAGCTTTGAGGACTCCACACCCTCGCCGCGGTCGACGATCAAAAACGAAATCCCGTGATGGCCGCCCTCGGCGCTGGTCTTCACGGCGGTGACGATGAAGTGCGCGCGCACCCCGTTGGTTATGTATGTCTTCTCGCCGTTGAGCACCCAGCCGCCATCGACCTGCTCGGCGCGCGTGGTGATTGCCGCCACATCCGAGCCGGCGCCCGGCTCGGTGATGCCCAGTGCGCCGATCCTCTCGCCACGGATGGCGGGCACGAGGTAGTCCTGCTTCTGGCGCTCGGTGCCGAACTTCCAGATCGGCGGCGTGGCGATGTTCGTGTGCGCGCCGATGCCCGCGGCGGTGCCGCCGGAGCCGGTACGCGCGAGCTCCTCGCAGAGAACCGCCTCGTGCAGGTAGTCCCCGCCCTGCCCCCCGTACTGGGCCGGATACTTCAGTCCGAGCAGCCCCTGAGCGGCGAGCTTTCCAAACACCTCATCGGGAAACCATTGCTCTTGCTCCCACTGCGGCGCGTGTGGCGTCAGCTCGCGTTCGATGAAGCCGCGCACAGATGCCCGCAGCTCGTCGTGCTCCTCGGTGAATGGCGGTGTTACAGAGCTCATCGGCGGTGGCAGATCACGGTCAGGGTAGAGCGCCCGACAAACGTACGGTCCTGCGTGACTCAGCTGCTGTGGAAGTGGCGGCGGGTGTCTGCGAACAGACTCTTGAACAGAAGGCCATTCAAAGGCCCTCCCAGTCTGCCGATGATTGTTGGCTCGAGGGCGACACTCCAGGTGAAGCGGCAGCGATCCGCACCGTCGGGTTCGACAACATAGTCCTCGGCAACGCGCCGGAAGACGGGAGTGTTGGCCTCAGTTATGTAGAACGCATAACGGCGGCCCTCCTCCCAGATAAAGAAGTGCTCCTGCACCTTCATCGCTCCACCGAGCACCTTCACCTGGCGGGTCGTCCCGATTGCGAACGGGCGCTCGGAGGTCCAGCGAACCGAGAGCGCCCGACACCAATCCAAAGGCCTCTCTGAGACCAGCTCACGCCAGACCTCCCCGGCGGGACGTGCGATCGCGAAGGTCTCGCTATAGCGCGTAGACGCCGTTGCGAAGAACTGCTCGTCAACCGGTTGGAGAGTGAACGCCATGAGCGTCCCTCTAGAGCCCGTAGGAGCGCCCGATTACCTCGAGCATGATCTCATCAGTGCCCGCGCCGATCCGATTCAGGCGCAAATCGCGCCAGGCCCGCTCGATGCCGTACTCCTTCATGTAGCCGGCGCCGCCGTGGATCTGCAGGCACTCGTCGGCCACTTCCACAGCGATACGGGCGGAGTGAAGCTTGGCAATCGAGATCTCGCGCACCGGGTACTCGCCGTTCTGGTGACGCCACGCGGTCATGTAGACGGTCTGGCGGGCGGTCTCGATCTTGGTGGCCATCTCGGCGAACTTGTGGCGAATCACCTGGAAGTTGCCGATCGGGCGTCCGAAGGCGGTGCGCTCTTTGGCGTATTCAAGCGTCTTCTCGAAGAGACGCTGAGCGGCCGAGACGCAGCCGGCGGCGCCGATCAGACGCTCCCCCTGGAGCTCCCACATGATGTGGTAGAAGCCCCGGCCGACCTGTCCGAGTACAGCGCTCTCGGGCACGCGCACGTCCTGAAAGGCCAAGAGCGCCGTGTCGGAGGCGTGCATCCCCATCTTCTTGAGCTTCTGCTCGCGGATCACCCCCGGCGAGTCCATCGGCACCAGGAACAGTGTGAATCCGTCATAGCCGGCGTCCGGGTCTGTCTTGGTCACCAGCACGATCACATCGGCGCGGTGGCCGTTGGTGATGTAGGTCTTCGAGCCGTTGATGACATATTCATCGCCATCCTTGACCGCGCGCGTCTTGATGCCCGAGACGTCCGATCCGGCGTCGGGCTCGGTGATCCCCAGGCACAGGATCTTGGTGCCGGCGATCGCTGGTGCTGCCCACTGCTGCTTTTGCTCCTCGGTACCGAACGCGAGGATCGGCGGCATCGCCATGTCGGTCTGCACCGCGATGCCCATCGCCAATCCGCCGCAGTTGGAGTGCCCGATCTCCTCGGCGAGCACGAGCGCCGAGTAGTAGTCCCCACCCTGACCGCCATAGGCCTCGGGCTTGTCCAGGCCGAGAAAGCCGAGCTCGCCCATGCGCGTGAACACCGAGTCGGGGAAGGTGGTCTCCTCCCACTCCTCCGCGTGCGGCGCGAGCTCTTTGATGGCGAAGTTGCGGATCGACTCGCGCAGCTGTTCGTGCTCGTCTGTGAACAGGAAGTGTTTGCGCTTGGCTTGGAAGTCGGGCTTGCGGACGCTCTCGGCGGTGGCGGCCATCGGTGGCGGCTCCTTTGGTGTGCTTTGGCTTTGGGTTGAACCTCGAGGAGGCCTGTCGAAGCTATCGCACAGCCCGCCCAATGTAAACAGTAGGACTTTCTACTTTGGGCAGAGCCGAGCCTTGGGCGCTAGCCTTCAGCGCGATGATCGTCGGTCTCAGATGAGCAGGCGCAGGCCGGTCACGCGCGTGACCGCGGGTCTCCTCGCCGCGGGCGCTGGGGCCAGCATCGCGATGCCGACGGCCTCTGCGCTCGCGCCCACCGCGCTCCTGCCGCCACAGTTGCAGGCGTTGGAGCAGAAGATGGAGCAGTTGCCGATCAGCAGCGAGCGGTTCTCCGAGGTCACGCGGGGCCTCGTCACGGTGACCGACGAAGGGAACGGCAAGCCGGTCGGCCGCACCAAGCACGTGTCGCTGAACTCGAAGGGCGAGGCAAGCGCTCACATCGGCGCAGTCGATGGGTTCGGTCTCCAACCCATGGCGAATCCCCAGCCGTGCAGATCCTCCCGTTTCACGGCGGCGCCTCTTTCGAAGTGGATGCCGGTGGAACGGGCGGCTTCGCCGGTCTGATCAACCTGTTGACCACCGCGAGGGGGCGGGTCAGCGTGGACGGCCCGGCCGCGGTGGGAGGTCAGCAGACGACTGAGTTCACCGCGACCGTCGAACCGCGCCTTCTGATCAAGGGCATCACGGTTGAAGACGTGGCACGCTTCAGGACGCACCCGCTGAACGACACGCTTCAGATCTTCCTGACCGAATCCGGCCTCCCAATTCGGGTCGTCACAGTCGTCCGATCGCAGGACCTCAATGCCATGACGACGATGGAAATCATCGCAGTCAACGTTCCCGTGACGGTCGAGCCCCCGCCCGCGCGGGAGACGATCGCAGCCTCGCGTACCAAACATAGAAGCAAGCTGCAGGCGCCGCCACGGACAAAGTAAACAGTAGGACTGCTCACTTCCCACCGCACTCGGTAGGAGATAGGATGCGCCGGTGTCCGCCGACAAGGTTCTCTACAGCGTTGATGGGTCGGGCATCGCGACGATCACGCTGAACGACCCGGACATGCGCAACGCGCTCTCGGCGGAGCTGCTCGCCGGCCTGATCGAGTCGTTCGAACGCGGACGCGACGAGTCAGAGGTACGTTGCATCGTGTTGCGCTCCTCGCACGAGAAGACGTTCTCCTCCGGCGCGAATCTCGGCGGCTTCGCTGGCGAGGACTCGCTCGTGCACAAGCACTTCGGCTCCGATCGGTTCGTGTCGCTGTTCAAGCTGATCGGCGCGCTCCCCAAGCCCACGATCTGCGCGGCGCGCGGGCACGTGCTTGCCGGTGCACTCGGAATCGCGCTGGCATGCGATCTGATCATCGCCTCCGAGGAGGCGACCTTCGGGACGCCTGAGATAAACGTGGGGGCGTTCCCGTTCATGATCATGGCGCTGATCTATCGCAACGTCCCTCGCAAGAAGGCCAATGAGCTGCTGTTGCTCGGCGAGCGCCTCAGCGCCTCCGAGGCCCTCACTGCCGGGATCGTCAACAAGGTCGTACCCGCCGCCGGATTCGAGGCGGCGGTTAGCGAGTGGGCGCAGAAGCTGGCAGGTAAGTCGCCGCTGATCATGCGACTGGGCAAGGAAGCGATGCGCCGCCAGCTCGACATGGGACTCGACGACGCCCTTGACTACCTGCGCGCCCAGCTCACCCTGGCGCTGTCCACCGAGGACATCGTCGAGGGTGTCTCCGCATTCTTTGAAAAGCGCGAGCCGCAATGGAAAGGCCGATGATGAGCGAGCAGCCCGCCACCGAGACACCAACCTCGCTGCTGCGACCGCTGGTCGAGGACCTACAAGCCCGCCGCGCCCAGATAAAGCTCGGCGGCGGCGAGGAGAAGATCGCACGCCAGCACGAGAAGGGCGCACTCACGGCACGCGAGCGGATCGCTCTGCTCGTCGACGAAGGCACGTTCACCGAGCTTGGAATTCACGGCAAGCCGCACACCTCACAGCGCGCGATGGATGGCGTGGAGGCGCCCGCCGACGGTGTCGTGACCGGCTACGGCAAGGTCAACGGACGCCTGACCGCCGTGTGCGCCTATGACTTCACGGTGATGGCTGGCTCGATGGGGATGACCGGCGAGTTCAAGGTGACACGGCTGCGGGAACTGGCGCTCACCAAGCGCATCCCATTCGTGTGGCTGTTGGACTCAGCCGGGGCCCGTGTGCAGGAGGCCGCGGGCGCGATGTTCGCCGGCTCCGGGCACCTGTTCCGCGAGGAGGTGATCATGAGCGGCGTGATCCCGCAGGTCGCCGCACTGATGGGTCCATGCGCCGCCGGCACCGCCTACATCCCCGGACTCGCTGACTTCGTGCCGATGGTCAAGGGCCGCGGCTCGATGGCGCTCGCCGGACCGCACCTCGTGCGCGCGGCGGTGGGGGAGGACGTCACCCAGGAGGAACTGGGCGGCTCGCGTGTTCACTGCCGCAAGTCCGGAGTGGGGGACATGGAGGTGGCAAGCGACGAGGAGTGCATCGCGCGCATCAAGGAGTACCTCTCCTACATGCCGCAGAACTGCGAAGAGAAGCCCCCGATCCGGTCCATCGGCGACCCGATCGAGCGTCGCGAGGAGGCGCTGCTGGACGTGCTGCCAGAGTCAAACCGCAAGCCCTATGACATGTATGAGGTGATCAAGCTGATCGTCGACGACGGGTCCTACTTCGACATCAAGGGCCAATGGGCAAAGACGATCATCACCTGCTTCGCGCGCTTCGGGGGCCGCCCGGCCGGGATCGTCGCCAACCAGCCCAAGCAGCTCGGCGGCATCCTCGACAACGACTCCGCCGACAAGGCGGCGCGCTTTGTGAACCTCTGCAACGCCTTCGCCATTCCGCTCGTGTTCATCCAGGATGTACCCGGATTCATGGTCGGCACGAAAGTCGAGTCCGCAGGGATCATCCGTCACGGCGCCAAGATGCTCTACGCGGTCGCCAACGCCACCGTCCCGAAGATCACCGTGATCACTCGCAAGGCCTACGGAGCCGGCTACTACGTGATGTGCGGCCGCGCCTATGAGCCCGACCTGATCGTCGCCTGGCCCTCCGCGGAGATCAGCGTGATGGGAGCCGAGGGCGTCGTGGAGATAGCGTTTCGCAAAGCCGTCGATGGAGCCGAGGATCCGGCTGCCAAGAAGGCCGAGCTGATCGAGGGCTTCAAAAAGATGTTCGACGTGTACATAGCCGCGGGCAACGACCTGATCGACGACGTGATCGACCCGCGCGAGACTCGCGAGACGATCTGCCGCGGCCTCGAGGTCTCCCAAGGCAAGCAGGTCGAGCGGCCATGGAAGCGAGGAGGAGTGGTGCCCGTATGAGTCTCGATGAGCCGGCTGTGATCACCTGCTCGATCTCCGGCGCGATCGCCAACCGCGAGCAGTGCCCGGCGATCCCCTACACCCCGGCGGAGTACGCCGCGGAGGCGCGGCGGGTCGTCGATGAGGGCGGTGTGATGATCCACATCCACGCCCGCAAACCGGATGGCACGCCGTCGTATGAGATCGAGGATTTTTCCGCGATCACCCAGGCCATCCGCGACGAGGTCGGCCAGGAGGTGATCGTCAACTTCTCGACTGGCACGATCGGTGTGCCGGTCGCCAAGCGGATCGAATACCTGCGTGCCTGCCGCCCCGAAGTGGCGGCGCTGAACATGGGCTCGATGAACTACGCCAAGTACTCACGCTCTCGTAAACAGTTCGTCTTTCAGATGGTCTTTCAGAACCCGTTCGAGGAGATCATCGAGCTACTGGAGGCGATGAACGAGCTTCACATCAAACCCGAGCACGAGTGCTTTGACATCGGCCACGTCGGAAGCCTCGAGCCGCTGATCGACATGGGCGTACTGAAGACCCCGCTGCACGTGGACTGCGTGATGGGCGTCGTCGGAGGCATCCCCCCAACGGCTCGCAACCTCGCGGCGATGGTCGAGAACATCCCCGCGGGCTCGCACTGGGGCGTGATCGGCATCTCCCGCGACCAGTGGATGCTCCTGTCGGCCGCGCTCACGCTCGGCGGCTCGATCAGGGTCGGCCTGGAGGACAACCTCTACCTGCCGGACGGGGAGATGGCGCGCTCCAACGGCGAGCTGATCGCCAAGGCCAGGCAGATGACCGAAGACATCGGGCGGCGTGCGGCGACCGTGGCCGAGGCCCGCGCGATGCTGGCGATCACACAATGAGCCTGCCGCTTGCCGGCATCCGCGTGCTCGACCTCTCGCGGCTGTTGCCCGGCGGGTTCTGCTCGCTGCTGCTGGCCGACTTCGGCGCGGAGGTATTGAAGGTCGAGGACACCGGCATGGGCGACTACATCCGCTGGTCGCCTCCCTTTTATGAGGGCCCGCCCGACGCTGATAACAGTGACAAGTCGGCCCTCTTCCTCTCGCTCAACCGCAACAAGCGCTCGATCCGCATCGATCTCAAGAACGAGCACGGATGCGAGGCGCTGCTGGCATTGGTCGCCGAGCACGATGTGGTGCTCGAGTCCTTCCGCCCGGGGGTACTGGATCGTCTCGGCGTCGGGTACGAGCGGATGCGCGAAGTCAACCCGGGGATCGTCTACTGCGCCATCTCCGGCTATGGCCAGAGCGGACCCAAGCGCGAGGCCTCCGGGCACGACATGAACTACCTCGGCCTGGTCGGCCTGCTCGGACTCACCGGCGAACGCGACGGCGCGCCGGTCCAGGCCGCGGGACAGATCGCAGACCTCGGCGGCGGGGCGCTGATGGCGGCGTTCGGGATCATGGCGGCTCTACGCGAGCGCGACGGTGGAGGGCGGGCGGGATTCGAGTCGCACGGATCAGGCGAAGGGCAGATCGTCGACGTGTCGATGGCAGACGGCGCGCTCTCCTGGCTCGCGATGGTCGCCGGCGCGTACTTCGCCGACGGAGTCTCCCCCCAGCGAGGGGACCTGCCGCTCGCCGGATCGCTGATCTGCTACCGCCCGTATGAGTGCTCCGACGGATGGGTCACGCTGGGAGCGCTCGAGCCTAAGTTCTGGCAGGCATGGTGTAGCGGCGTCGGACACGATGAGCTGATCGAGCACCAGTTCAAGGGGCCCGGCTCGCAGGCGCACCAGCAGGTGTGCGAGATCTTCAAGAGCCGCACCCGCGATCAGTGGCAGCAATTCGCCGCCGAGCACGACTGCTGTCTGGAGCCGATGCTCGCGCTCGACGAGGCACTGGAGTCAGAGCTCGTCAAAGCCCGCGAGATGGTCGTCACACTCGAGCAACCGGGAGTGCAGGGCGGCGTGCGCCAACTCGGTCTTCCGATCAAGCTCACCCGCACCCCCGGAGAGCACAATCGCCTGCCTGGGCCGGCTCTGGGTGAGCACACCGAGCAGGCGCTCGCCGAAGCCGGCTACTCCCCCAAGCAGATCGAGGAACTGCTCGAACAAGGGGCCGTGGCCGCCAGGACGGGTACGCCACAGGGCTCCTTCTTGGCATGAGCCAGGCGCCGCAGGCCGCGGGAGAACTGCTCAAGATGAGCGAGCTGGCAGAGCGATCAGGAGTCAGCGCACCCACGATCCGTCACTACCTGCGCGAGGGACTGCTTCCAGAGCCGGTTCGCACTTCCCGCAACATGGCCTACTACCCGCCCCAATTCGTGGAGCGCATCGAGTTGATCCGCCGCCTCCAGGAGGAGCGGTTCATGCCGCTGCGGGTGATCAAGGAGGTGCTCCAAGAGGACCCCGGTCGTGTCAAGGCGCTGATCGAGCTCGAGGATCGCATCCTGGAGCGTGCCCTCGCGCACGCCGACGAGCGCCGCGTCTCGGCCAAGCACGTCCGCGAGCACTACGACATCCCGCGCAACGTGCTCGACCGGCTCGCCGAGATCGGAGTGCTGACTCCCACGCGGTCGGGCTACGGGCAGGACGACGTCAAGATCATCGAGGCGGTCGCCAGCTTCCGCGCCGGCGGCTACGAGGAGGATCTCGGGTTCACCGTCTATGACACGCTGCGCTACCGCGAGGCACTCGAGCCGCTGGTGCGCGACGAGGTGCGGGCGCTGCTGGACAGACTGGCCGGAGAGGTTGAGGTCGACCGGGCCGTTCGGATCATCGCCGCCGGAGCCGAGCCGCTGCGAGAGCTGATCGGCGCTATGCACTCCAAGCTCTTGCTAGCCGAGCTGGCACGCCAGCGCGAGCGCCGGGGCTGAGGAAACGCTCGCCGCCTGTCCGGCCTGTCGCTGACTCACGACGGGATCGAGCACGGGTTTTCCTAAGGCCGCAGACTGAAGAGACGGCCCACCGTATCCGTGCACATCGGCGAGGACTGCCGGCTTGCTCGCAGCAGCGGTGCGGAAAGGGACCTGGCTCAAGTGTGTGAGCGGCCACGCGCGTTTTTTCTTCTGTGCACGGGGCAAGGCACGCGTGTGGACGCGCTGGCACTGCTGCCATTTTCGAAGCTGAGCGAGGCGGCAAAGGGAAAGCCCCCGGCGGGGCAGCGATCAGGTAGCAGGATGCCCTTGGGTTTGTAGGCGACGGTGCGCCCGTGGATGTGTTCGAAGTAGGTGATGCCACGCGGCCCGATCGTCGACTGCAGCCGCACCATCGCCACGTTGGGAGCTGAGGGGAGGCTCGGGACGAGCGGAATGTTGAGATGGATGCGCCCGCCGAAAGGCGGCGCTGAGTCGAGCAGCAGGCCCGGGAGCGGAATCTGGGCGCTGACCGGCGATTCGCCGTTTGCGAAGAACAGCAGCGCGATGTGGCCATCTTCGGTGGGCGCACGGAAGATCGTGACCTGCGCGGTCTCATAGAGGGGATCCTCGGTGAGTGGAATCACCGCGATCGCGGTGCCGTGTCCCATCCGCGACTCCACCGGGCAGCCCACCCCTCCGATGATTTCAAGGGTGAGCGGCGAGCACGTCTGAAGACCCAGGCCGCTGAGGCCGATCCCCAGGTCGGCCGGGTAGCGCAGGTCCATCTCGGTCACCGGAGACGGCGTCTCACCAGCGGGGGTGCTCACCTGAAAACCGAAGCCGATCGTCGTTTCTCCCCCGAGCCGCTCGGGAGTGAAGGTCGCGTGCAGACGCACCGCTGGCGCGGCCGCGTCAGCGACGGTCGCCGAGAAGCTCGCGCAACAGGCGAGGATCGCTGCCAGCAGCAGCCGGGTGTGTCGCAGTGGCACGGTTGCTCTCTTTGGAACCGGCCCCGTGTCGCTCAGATCGTTCTCGTCAGTAGGAGAGGTCGCCAGTTGTCTGTACGACCAGCGCGTAGGTACGGCGATCGAACGTGCCATACAGCCCGGCGTGCCCATGAGCGTGGAGGTAGCGCCCGGTGCCGGAGCTCACCACGATCGTACCCGCGAAGCTTTCGTATCTGCCGGAGCCGTGCAGCGTGCCAGACCCGTGACCGATCAGAGTGCCACCGCCACGAGCGCGAAGCACGAAGGTGGTGCTCACGGTCGGGCCGATATCGAAGTGGGCGCTCATCGTGCCCGGGATGGCACCGGTGGCCGATCCTTCCTCGAACAGCTTTGAGCCGGAGCTGTGCACGAAGTGCAGACGGGCGGTGTCGGTCGCGTTCAGCGTGCGTGCGGCATGGGCCCGAAAGTCGGCCCCTGCGCCCATGGCGGGAAGGACTGCGGCTAGCACCGCGGTGGTCGCGATGATCGAGATGAACGCTGGTTTGCCCATGGCTTTGGCGCCTGTCACTGCAGTTGACAGCTGCGAATCGTTCCAAGGAAGTATACCCCTCCTCACTTGCCCAGCGCGAGCGTGGGGGAGACGCGTGAGGCCCGCCGAGCGGGGATAGCGACGATCGCAAGGACCGCCACTACCACCAGCGCGAGTATCTCGAGCGGCCGCGGCGTCGCCGTGATGGAGGAGACGGGAAAGCCAGTGACGTGCCTGAGATAACTGTCGATCAGTGCCTGACCGTATAGGCCAGCCAGTGCTCCGGTGAGGGCGCCCGCGCTGAGCGTCAGCGCGGTTTCCAGGAACAGGATGCGGGCCAGGCGCTGGGGCCTCGCGCCGGCCAGGCGCAGCTCACACAGCAGCGCACGCCGCTGGTGGATGCTCGACGCCAGCGCCGCGGCGAGCGCCAAGATCGCGGCGAGTACCAACAGCGAGGAGATGTCGCTGAGACGGCTGAGCCCTTCGCTCACAGAAGCGTCGATTTCGCTCTCGCGGGCACGGGCGGTCAGGATCTGAAGACCACTGCCGGGGCCCAGCTCGCGTTCTATGGAGCTGCGCACAGATGTCGCGGACGCGCCCGCGGTGAGGGTGACCCCCAGTGCCGTCGGTGCCGTCGTTTGCCAGGCCCGCTGGTAGTCGGCGGGGCTCATCAGGACCATCCCGGGGCTCCAGCCGAAGTTCGTGGAAAGCGCCGCGATCCGAAAGCCGGCCGGACCGGTGGGTGTGGGCAGTGTGAGTGTCTGACCGATCTTCAGATGGCGTTCTGTGGCGATCTGTTCTGAGACGACGATCCAGCCGCCCGCGCTCAGTCGCTTGACCGCGGTGGCGGGGTCGCCTTCGATGATCTGGCTGCGTAGGATCGCCCCGCTCGAGTCAGCTGGGCGCACGGTGATCCACACACGCCTGCCGCCCATCTGCAGGAAGCCGCCCTGGAAGGAGCGCACGCCGGCGACGCCCGGCAGGTGAGCGATCCGTGCGCTGTCTTGCTCGCCGCGGAAGTCGTTTACCCCCTGATAGTCAGCCGGTGTGTCGATCCAGACAGCCGCACCGGTTACATAGCCATGGGCGAACCCTTCGATGCCGTGAAGCAGATCCACGCGGGCGCCGCCGAGCGCCAGGCTGCCGAACAGCGCCACAGCACCGGTCGCGGCCAGCACCAGCGAGCGTAGGGTCACCGATCGCAGCGAGGAGAGCGCAAGCGCCAGTGTGCTGAGCCGCCCGTCGCCGTGGCGCACCAGCGCGTCGGTGCATCCCAGCAACAGGTCGAACAGCAGCGGCACAGCCAGTATGCAGGTCAACGCGAGCCCAAAACTGACGACCAGCGCGAACCCTGGCAGAAACACATACCCGGCGGTCGTGAGCGCCAGCAGCAGACCGACGACGAGCGCCAGTCGCCGCCGGGCGGTGCGACGGCCCAGCGGCTGACCGGGCGTACCGTCCTCGCGCTGGGCGCTGTCCAGTGCCGGGCCGCGGCGCACATCCAGCAGCAGAACCGTCGTCGCCAAGCACGTGGCGAGCAGCCCGCAGATCAGACTCAGCAGCAGCGGCCTGAGCCCCACCACGGTGTGAGTGCCGAGCGTGAAAGCCCGTGCGAGATACCCCGGAGACTGGTGAAAGACCCCCAGCGACAGGGCGTAACCGGCGAGCAGGCCCGCCAGCGACGCGACCAGCCCCAAGCAGAGCGCCTGAAAGAGGACCATCCGCACGATCGCCGAGCGATGGGTACCGAGCAGCCGCAGGTCTGTGATCGCGCGGCGCTGCTCGGGGATCGTCAGCAGCATCGCGTTGAACGCGAATAGGAATCCAAGCAGGACCGCGATCGCGGCAAAGAAATCGCTCGCCTGATCGCCCGCGCGCAGAGCCTGCCGCAGCAGCGCGAGATCCTCGCCGGCCGGTTCCACATCGAGGTGTCCACCGGCCAGCGTGCGCAGCTCGCCGCGCACCTGCGCCTGGTGGCCCGGCTTGGTCTGGACGAGGATCCGTGTGATCCGTCCCGGCAAGCCAGCGAGGCGCTGCAGGCGCGCGAGCGGCATGATCGCCACCTGCGCTTGGGAGAGCGCCCCGACACTGCTGCGTCCGAGCACGGTGGCCACCCGAAGCGAATATGAAGCACCCCGTAGATCGAGGCTGACAGTGCTCGCGCCTCCACCATGGGAGATCCCTATCCGAGCGGCGCTTGTCTTTGTGAGAGCGATCTGATCGGAGGAGAGCGTCCTCAGCGGAATCGTGTGAGCCAGCCCGTCGAGCACCGCCAAGCTGACGTCGGCGCCGGCGATGGTGACCGTTATGTGGCGTCCGTGCGGGCCAAGGAGCTCCGCGGACTGTTCCAGCACCGGGGCGGATTGCGCGACGCCTGCAAGCTGTTCCACGCGCGCGAGCAGACGTTCGTCAAAGCCATCCTCGGTCCGTGCCCGCAGCTGCAGACTGGCGGGACCGACAATCGTGTGGATGACTTCACCGGCTGAGCCGGAGATACTCGAGTTGGCGACGAGGACCGCGAAGACGAGCGCCACCGCCACCGCCACCCCCACACCCGCCAGCAGCTCCTGCAGGGCGTGCACACGCAGGCGTCTGCGATAGAGATAGACGAGCATGCGCGGGCGCATCAGCTGGGGTGGCCGCCTCCGGGTTGGGCTTCGGTGAGTCGCCCGTCGCGAAGCGTCAGCGACCGGTCGGCTATCAGCGCCGCTTCGTGGTCGTGGGTGACGAGCAGCACCGCCGCGTCGCGTTCTTGGGCGATCGAGTGCAGCAGCGCGACGATGTCACGGCTGCGGGCACTGTCGAGGTTGCCGGTCGGCTCATCGGCGAGGATCAGCCGCGGTTCGCCTGCAAGCGCGCGTGCGATCGCCACGCGTTGACGCTCTCCGCCGGAGAGTTCCTCAGGAGTGTGCTCGAGGCGATCACCGAGATCGACACGCTCGAGCCAGGTGCGAGCGTGGGCCTGTGCCTCGCGCAATCGCAGGCCGCCCAGAAGCAGCTTGATCGAAGCGTTCTCCAGCGCGCAGACGCGCGGCATCAGATGAAAGTCCTGGAAAATGAACCCGACGTCGCGCAGCAGATAGTCACATGCCTGACGCTCGGAGAGTCCCGCCAGGTCGCGTCCGTCATAGCGGACCACACCCTGCTCGGGGGTGAGTAGCGCGGCAATCAAAAGCAGCAGCGTCGTCTTGCCCGAGCCGCTTGGGCCCTCCAGCGCGACCATCTCTCCAGGCGCGACGTGCAGGCTCACACCGTCGACCGCGCGCACCTCCTCACCGGCGCCGCGGTAGTGCTTGACCACCTGCTCGAGCTCGAGGCCGCCCACCCCTAAATTCCACTCCCCCGCACTATTGGGAAGTATAGTCGCGCCGGGGAGCGTCGATCCTTACCGCGGTTGCGGGATTCACCCGGCCGACCGGCGTCGAGCTCCCGTCTCGAGGCCCGGTCGCCTCCGCCCGGAGGAGCTCCTCGTGGCCGCTACCAGCGCGCTCTGTGATGCTCGACCACACCGAGACCGTGAGCCAGCGCCAGCCCGCCGGGAAGCGTCCCGCTGAAGCTGCCAAACGGCGCGGTGTAGTCGCTCTGGATGATCAGCAGGTTCTCGTGGCGTCGGCGCTGCACCTCCGCCTGGAAACGAAGTTCCGAGCCGTCCTCGGCGGTGATCAGCGAGAGGTCCTCAGAGAAGCTGACTGGGGCGGCCTCCGAGGGTGTGCCATCCACCCATATCGCCCGCTCGCTGCCCGTCGGCGGATCGTTCACGCCCTCAACCAGATTGAAGGCAACCTGCCTGCCGTCCTCGTCCTGGCCGACCCCGGCCGCCCAGCGCCACTCGGTCAGCCGGGCGTGATGCCCGGCGGTGTCGTCGATCACCGCCAGCGCTCTGATCGGGCGCGGGCTCTGCCCATCCAATATCAGTGTTCCGGTGGCCAGCACTCCGGCCTGCTTGCGTGTCCAGACCTTCCCGGCGCCGTGTCCGCAGAGGGCCTGGATCCCCTGCTGTTCCTCCAGTGAGACGTCCATCGCCACACCCCGGTCGCGCACCCGCAGCCGTCCCTTCTCGAGCTGTATCGAAGCCCCCGGCCAAGGAAGCAGCCGGGTTCGCTGCAACAACGAACCGTCTTCGCGCAGGTAGATCGCCCAGAAGGCCTGGCGCGCCAGGCCGACGTGCACGATCGCCGCGCAGGCCATCAGCTCCTCGCAGAAAATTCCCACATAGCGCCAGCGCTTGCGCGGCCGGGTCCCGTCGAAGAGCGGCATGCGAGGGGCTGAGAATGGCCGTTGGGGCGATATGCTTGAGATTGTTGACTGACTAGTCAATCTGTTCTGCTGCGGGTAGGCGCCTGCGGGAGGGATGTATTTTTGAGAGTTGCGGCAGTCCAGCTGAACTCCACCGCGGAGAAGGCGGCGAACCTCGCCGCCGCCGATCACCACACACGTGCCGCCGCGCGTGACGGCGCCGAGCTGATCGTACTCCCCGAGAAGTGGACCGTGATCGGCGCAGAGCGCGAACTGCGCGAAGGAGCCGAGACACTCGACGGACCGGCGATCAGCTGGGCGCGCGATCTGGCCAGGGAGCTCCAGATCGACCTGGTGGCGGGATCGATCGCGGAGCTTCGCCCCAGTCGCGAGAAGCTCAGCAACACCTGCGTTCACATCGGCCCGCAAGGCGAGATCCACGCCACCTACCGCAAGCTGCACATGTTCGACGTCGAAGTCGCGGGCAAGACCTACCGGGAGTCAGACATCGAGGAGCCCGGTGAGGAGATCGTGCTCTCCCAGACCGCCGACGGTGTCGGGCTGGGACTGTCGATCTGCTACGACCTGCGTTTCCCGGAGCTCTACCGAATCCTCGCGGTACGCGGCGCACGGCTGCTGACGGTCCCAGCGGCCTTCACGCTCACCACCACCCGCGATCACTGGCGCACACTGCTGCGCGCCCGGGCGATCGAGAACCAGGCATTCGTAATCGCCGCCAACCAGATCGGCGTGCATCCCGGCGGACACGAGTCGGGTGGGCGCTCGATGATCATCGACCCATGGGGAGTTGTGCTGGCACAGGCAGCGGACAGCGAGGGACACATCCTGGCTGACCTCGACCTGCACCGCCAAGAGGAGATCCGAACGCAACTGCCCGCTCTGGCCAATCGGCGCGGCGATCTGTACACGTGGCCGCAAGAGGTGGCACTGTGAGCCCACCACGGACAAGAGCGGCACTCGACAAGCGCCGGGCGATCCTCGACGCCGCCGTGAGGGTTTTCGCCTCCCAGGGCTTTCACGCCTGCCGGGTGTCCGACATAGCCGATGAGGCCGGTGTGGCCTACGGACTGGTCTACCACTACTTCGACTCTAAGGACGAGGTCCTGAACACCCTCTTTCTGGAGCGCTGGAACGTGATGCTCGAGATGATCAGGGAAGTGGACGAGAAGCAGATCCCGGTGCGCGAGAAGCTCGCCGCGATCGCCTCGTTCATCATCGACAGCTACCAGCACGACCCGGATCTGATGAAGGTGATCATCGTCGAGGTGACTCGCGCTGCCAACTCCTTCGGGCAGACCCACCTGGCCCTCATCCGCGAGGCCTACCAGCTGATCGCTGCGATCGTGACAAAGGCCCAACACGAAGGTGTCTTCAGAGTCGACATCGACGCCGAGTTCGCCGCGATGTCCTTCTACGGAGCGATCGAGCAGGTACTCACCGGCTGGATATTCGGGCTGCTGCCCGAAGGCGACGAGCATTTCCAACGCGCCAAGCATCTCGTGGTAGAGACCGTGCTCGGAGGGCTGCAGAGCCCCACCCTGCCCGCGGCGAAGAACGAGTAGGAATCCAAACCAGCGTGGCCACCCACCACCCCCGTCTGAGCTATCAATAGACTCCCGCCGATGGATAACGACCTAATCAAGCGTTTGATGTGGTCCGGCCTGCTGGCCGGAGTGGGCGCCCTATCGAGTATCACCGCTCAGCGCCTAGCGGTGGTGATATGGCGGCGCCTCTTCGACGAGGAGCCCCCGGAGTGAGCGAATCCGAAATCAGCCGGCCGGTGGCGGAGGAGCCCCAGGAGACCCCTCTCGAGCAGGACCCACTTCCGGAGATCGAGTATCCGTCTGTCCAGAGCATCCCCGCCGTCGAAAACGAGCGTCCCGAGCTGGCGGTCGCGGGCGCATTCGCCGGCGGCCTGATACTGGCGCTGTTGCTACGCAGAGTGGGATCCTAGGAGGATGCCTCTAACCGATCAGAAGGAGCGCGAGGGCTCCCCGCAGAACCTCGCCGCGGCGGTCGCCGAGGTCTCCGAGCGAGCCAGCCTGCTGATCCGCGAGGAGATCGAGCTTGCCAAGACAGAGGTCGCCGAAAAGGCCACCAAGCTGCTCACGGGGACAGTCGTTGCGGTTGTCGCCGGGGTCTTCTTCCTCGCAGCACTCTTCTTCGTGCTGATCGGCTGCGCCTGGCTGCTCTACTACTACCTTCCGATCGGCACCGAGTTCACCTACTTCTGGGGCTTCTTCGCGATGGCCGTGATCCTGGTCGTGCTCGGCGTGCTGGCCGGGCTGTTGGCCGCGAGACTCGTCAAAAAAGGCGCCCCGCCGATGCCGAACATGGCAATCGACGAGGCACGCAAGATCCGCGAGACGGTGGGAGCCGCCTCGGGCCCGAAATCGGACACAGAGGGAGAGGTGGATGACACAGCGCTCGGCCGCGGAGATTCGTAGTTCGATCGAGGCCAATCGCGCCGAGCTCGGAGTCTCGCTCGTGCGCCTGCAGGGCGAGGTCGCCCAGCTGACAGACTGGCGCTCGCACATCGGCCGTCACCGGCGCGAGGTGCTGATCGGCGCGGCGGTCACGGGCTTTGTGATCGGCGGGGGTATCGCCGCCTTCGGTGGCCTGTTCCGCCGCCGACGCTGAGGACGGCTCAGGCCAGCAGCGCTCTGGGGATCGCCCCGACCCCGATCATGCCGGGACCGGTGTAGGTGCCGATAACCGGTCCTACCTCCGAGGTAAAGACCGGCTCGGAATCGAATATCTCCCGGCAGCGCTCGATCAGCCGTCCCGCCTGCTCAGGCGCCTGGATGTGCTGGACGACCCAGCCATCCGAGCCCTCGTCGTGCAGCTGCTGGGCGTACTGAACCATCCGCTCAAACGCACGCCCAGCCGTGCGCACCCGCTCCACCGGCGTGATTTCGTACCCGAGCGAGAGAATCGGCTTGATTCGAAGAGTGCCTCCCAGCCATGCCTGGGCCTTACCGACCCGCCCGCCGCGGCGCAGATACTCAAGCGTGTCGATGCAAAACCAGATTTTCAGCAGCGCGCGCGCCTCCCGAACGCGGGCGATCACCTGATCCATATCGGCCCCTCCGGCTGCCGCCGCGCTCGCGGCCAACAGCAGCAACCCCATGCCGCCACAGCCCGTCTCCCCGTCGATGACCGCCAGACGATCCCCGAGGCCACGCTCGGCTAGCAGAGCATGCGCCTGGCGCGCGGCCTCGCAGGTACCCGAGATGCCCCCCGCGAGATGGACCGAGACCACGTTTCGGCCTTCCTCTAGCAGCGGCTCCCAGATGGCAAGAAAGTCTCCGATCGACGGCTGGGAGGTGCTCGGCAGCTCGGCGTCGGTGCGCAGGCGAGCATAAAACTCGTCGAAGTTCGGCAGGTCGAGCTCGCGCTGGGGCTGCGCGCTCCAGCCCACATACAGGCTCACCTGGTGGATGGCGCTGGCGTCCGCCAGCTCCCGCGGGAGATAGTGCGTCGTATCGGAAACAATCGCAACGTCTGACATGGCGCGCGGACCCTAACAGCAACGATGCCGCCGAGGACAGGCCGCCACGAGGACGATCGGGATCCCTGCCGCTCGAGGCCGGGCATGTCGGCTGAGAGTCCTCTCAGACACCTGCAATCACGCCGTCTGCGACGGATACACTGGCCCTAAATGGCCACCACCCTCCTCACCGGCGGAGCAGGCTTTCTAGGCTCGAGCGTCGCCCGTCTGCTGCTGGCCCGAGGCGACAGCCTGCGGTTGACCGTGCGTGAGAGCACGAGCTCAGAGAATCTCGACTTCGACCACGAGGCGGTGCCGTGCGACATCCTCGACCGCGAGGCTGTGCGCCGCGCAATGAAGGGCGTGGAGCGTGTCTTTCACCTCGCTGGCAGCGCGAACTTCAGGATCTCAGAACAGGATCTGTACCAGGTGAACGTGCTGGGAACCCGCATCGTCTTGGAGGAGGCGCTGCGCGCCGGGGTGCAGCGCGTCGTCTACACCTCCTCGGTGGCGGCAATCGGGCCGGCCCCGCGTGGCGGAGTGGCCGACGAGGACCAGCCGTTCAGCGCCGGGCGCTATGACATTCCATACGTCCACTCAAAGCACGAGGCCGAGCGCCAGGCGCTGGGGCTGGCCGCGCGCGGACTGCCGGTTGTGATCGTCAATCCGGCTGTGGTGTTCGGCGCCGGGGACGTCTACCGCTCCTCCACCGAGCTCGTGCGCCGCTTCCTGCGCCGGGAGATCCCCGCCTATGTCGACGGGGCACTGAACGTCGTGGATGTCGAGGACGTCGCCCGCGGGCACGTGCTCGCCGACGAACACGGCACCGTCGGCGAGCGCTACATCCTGGGCAATCGCAACTTCACCTTCGATCGCCTGTTCGCCGATCTCGCGCGCCTCTCAGGGGTCGCGCCGCCGTCCCTGAAGCTCCCGCTGGCGGTGGCCCTGGGCGTGGCGGAGGTGGCACAGAAGCTACCCGGCAACGCCCCGGCCAGCCCCGCGGAGGTGCGCGCAGGAGCGCTGTGGTGGGCATATCGCTCCACCAAGGCAAAGCACGAGCTCGGCTATGAGCCAAGCCATCACGAGGACACGCTGGTTAGCACGATCGACTGGTATCGCCAGAACGAGCGGCATCTAGCTCCGCCCGGCAGCCGCCAAGCGCTGCCGCTGCGACTATCTGGATTCGCGCTGCGTCAGGCCGGCGGCCTGCTTCGCGGCCTGGGGATCTAGCCGAGGTTGCTCTCGAGCGGCACGAAACCACCCGCTGAGCCGCCAACAGCCTCGAGTGGCTCAGCGACAGACTCCTCCGATGCGCCGAGCAGCTGCTGAAGCTCACCCGACTCATACATCTCCATCACGATGTCGCAGCCACCCACGAGCTCGCCACGCACGAACAGCTGCGGGATGGTGGGCCACTCGGAGATCGCCGATAGCTCTTCGCGGATGCGTTGGTCGGGCAGGATGTCAACCGCCGCGAAGGGAGTATCGAGCGACTGCAGCGCGGCGACCGTGCGCGCGGAGAAACCGCAAGCCGGAGCCTGAGGTGTTCCCTTCATGAAGAGGATCACATCGTGCTCTGATATCGCCTGCAGGATCGAGTCGCGAATGGGGTTGGTCTCACTGGTTGACATGGGGGCTCCTGACTACTGGTCGATCTGGGTTTTCAGTGCCAGCGCGTGTATCGGACCGCCTATCTCTTTGCCGAAGACTGCGTAGACGAGACGGTGCTGTTCGATGCGGCTGTGCCCGGCGAAGGCCCGGGCCCTCACCGTCGCGCGGAAGTGATCGCCGCCGCCGGTGTAGTCCTCGACCTCCGCTTGCGCACCGGGAATCGCAGCCTCGATGCGCTGCTTGATATCCGCTGCCGTGGGCATTGGGTCATTGTAGGCTAGTCAGACCACGGCGCTATACTTTGGAAAGCGATGATCATGATCAGTGACAAGGGTGCCGAGAAGGTGCGCGAGTTCCTCGCCACCCAGGACGCCGATGTGAGCATGGCGGGCCTGCGTGTCGGAGTCAGGGGCGGTGGATGCTCCGGTTTTCAGTACCAGCTGGCCTTCGATGAGCAGCGCGATGGCGACGTCGTCTTTGAGAGCCACGGGCTCAAGCTGCTGGTCGACGGCGACAGCCTGCAGTACGTGAGCGGCTCGACGATCGACTACGAGGAGGGCCTCCAAGGCGCCGGCTTCAAGGTCAACAACCCGAATGTCGTCGCTGCCTGTGGCTGCGGTTCCTCTTTCCGCGTGGCCGAGGAAGAGCAGGTCTCGGCGGTCTGATCGGCCGGTTGGTCCTGGCGCCGTCGCTGACGGCGCTGCTGGTGACGCTGGCGGGCGGATGCGGCCAGCGCGCCGGAGTCTCACGCGAGTATCGAGAATCCCCGCCGGCCTCCGTACCGCAGCCACCACCGCCGGTGAAGGGGCCGACCGGGGGTCTGGCGCTCGGGCTGACCGAGGACAACCCCAACCTGCTGGTCCCCGCCGGCCAGCCAGTGAATGGGGCTTTCGCCGCC
This sequence comes from Solirubrobacteraceae bacterium, assembly GCA_036561505.1. Classification (GTDB taxonomy): domain Bacteria; phylum Actinomycetota; class Thermoleophilia; order Solirubrobacterales; family Solirubrobacteraceae; genus Palsa-744. The sequence goes on along the minus strand of DATBPE010000163.1, from coordinate 5,552 downwards.
GCTGAGGGCCTGCTGAACGACCTCGCGCCCGAATACCTGCGGATCGACATCGATTGGGCCACGCTCGAGCCGACCTCCGCCAGCGTCCCGCTGCTTCAGGGGCCGGTGTCCGGCTGCGCCCGCCAGTTCGGCCCATGCGCCAGCTACGCCGGGCTCGACACGCTGCTTCGCACAATCGCCGCGCGCCAACGCGCGAGCGCCGCCGCTGGTTCCTCGCCTGCGGGCGGCGGCCCCCAGGTCGTGGTCGTCTTCTACAACGCCCCGGCGTGGGCGACACTGCCGCCTTCGGGCTGCGAAGCCGCCGAGACCGGAGCCGGCGCCCGGCTGATCAACCCGGCTGGACTGCGGGCCTACCGCCAGCTGATCGACGACGTGCTTGTGCTCGAACGGCGCGACGGGGCGAGGTTGCGGTGGTGGAGCGCCTGGGACGAGCCCAACCAGCCGGTCTTCCTGGCCCCCCAGCGCGCCCGCTGCGAGCGCTCCTCGCCGACGCTGGCGCCCGCCGTCTACGCGACGCTCGCGCGCAACATGCTGGATGTGCTCGCCGGCGCCTCCGGTGGACCCCACCAGCTCGTCCTGGGGGACCTCGCCGGCATCCCCGAACCCAGTCCGCATGCCACCTCGATCGGCGAATTCGTGGACGGCATGCCCGCCGACCTGCTGTGCAGCTCGGCGGTGTGGGCGATCCACGTGTATCCGACGCTGGCCAGGACCGGGGTGTTCCTTCCAGGCAGCAACGAGAACGTCGTCGAACAGCTCGAGCGTTCGCTGCGGGCGCGCGGAGGGTGCGCGGCGCGGGCGCGCATCTGGGTCACCGAGACGGGCGTCGGGAACCCTCACTCCGGCGGGCAACGAGCGCTCTCGCCGACGGTGCTGAAGGCCCAGTGCCGGCTGCTCGCACAAGCGCTGCTCGGCTGGTATCAGAACCCGAAGGTCGACGTGGTGCTGCAGTACACCTTTCGCGAAGACCCGCTGTTCCAGGTCGGGCTGCTGTCGGCCGATCTGAGCAGGATCTATCCCACCTACTATCTGTTGAAGGCCTGGGAGGGGGGACGTCCGCCCTCCGCGCCAGCGCCGTTGACTGCGCCGCAGTGCCAGTGAGGGTTCTCCGCGGACACGGTCTATCGGTGGATGCCCACGGGGCTGCCCGGCCGCTCCAGCGGCGCGGGATGAGGAGCCGTTTTCAGCCAGGCTCGTTAGACAGCGAGCGCCACAGGTAACGGCATGCCAGCGTGCGATGCGGGCGCCAGCACTCGGCGATCTCTTCTATCTGCGCGGCTTGGGGCAACTCATCCAGACCGTAGGCGCGTTCGACCGCGCGGCGGATCCCCAGGTCCCCGACAGGCAGCACATCTGTGCGCTCCAGCTGAAACATCAAAAACATCTGCGCGCTCCAGATACCGATCCCCTTGACGGCCGTCAGCTCGGCGATCACCTCGTCGTCTCCCAGGTCCTCCATGCGATTTAGCTCAAGTTCACCGGAGATGACGTGCTCGGCCAGCGAGCGCAGGAAGCCCACCTTCGCCCGGGATAGCCCGACCGCGGGACGTAGCTCCTCCGGGTCATCGGCGAGGATCTCCTCCGGGCGCGGCGCGCGGTCAGAGAAGCGGGCCGTCAGACGTCCGTAGATCGAACGCGCCGCCAGCACCGAGAGCTGCTGGCCGACGATCGCCCGCACAAGCGCCCCATAGTGATCGTCAGGGTCAGGGCGCCCCTCACGAGCGTCAGGCAGCTTGCCGACAGCAGCGATCAACGCCGCCAACACAGGATCGGCGCTACGCAGATGAGTGAGGGCCGCACGGGTGCTGGGGCCTTTTCGCTTTGCCGCACCGGTGCTCTTGGCCTTGGCGGCCGGTTTGCGCTTCGGGGCCTTCGTTGCCGCTGAGCTCGATCGACTCGCCACTGGTGCCTACAGTGTCGCGGTCTGCGATTGGACGCTCGAGGCTAGCGGCTCGCCGTCGAGTGCGTTCAGGGCGCGCGGCAAAGAGGCTGCGATACAGGTGAAGCTGGGTGTGTCGCGCACCGTGTAACGGGAGGCCTCCGTGGTGCGCAGACGCTGCACCAGATCCAAAAACGTGCCCACGTCATCGGTGTCGAACGCGACCACGAACTCCTGATCGTCAAGACCGAAGGAGTAGGTGGTGTGGTTGTCCACCCCTGGGTATTCCCTGCCGACCTGGATGTGTCCCTGCATGATCCGCCAGCGCTCGTCGGCCGGCAGGGCGTACCACTCGCGGGACTTCACGAACGGATAGACGAACACGTACTTGCCCCGAAAACCGCGTGGATGGATGCGCTCGTCTTCGGAGTATTCAGAGCTCTTGCGCATGCCAAGGAAGGAATGGGGGGTATGCGCCCACTTCATCAGCCCGCTCTGCGCCAGCACCACGTGGAACTCGTGGATGCGATCGAGGTTCTCGGCCTCCGAGATCAGCAGCAGCTCCGCGTCCCCGCGCGTGCCGACCAGCGAGAAGGACTGCAACAGATGACCCTCGGCGAAGTCCTCACAGGCGGCCAGGAACTCTTGCTTGTGCTGGGCTCGCAGCTCGCCGTCCAGCCGCCGCCAGGCGGGATCGACCTTCAAGAAGGTGTACTTGACGAAGTGACGCTCGCTCATTTTTCACTCGATCGGATCGCGGAATCGACCGGGCGTTTGAGTATAGGGCGCCCGATCAGCCGGCCAATCGCATACACCGGCTGGAGTTAGCGGCCCCAGCGGATACAGTTTGGCGTGTGCGGATCGCGCTCGTATCGCCCTACTCGTGGACCTACCCGGGCGGTGTAACACGCCACATCGAGGCGCTGGCCACCGAGCTTCAGGCACTCGGTCACAGAGCGCGCATCCTGGCCCCGTTGGACCCCGACGACGCCACCACACGCCGGCTTCATCGCGGCGCCCCTCCTCATGACCATCCGGTGCCCGAGGGGTTCGTCTCCTTGGGGCGCACCGTCGGATTGCCGGCGAACGGAGCGGTATCCAACGTGGCCCTCACCCCCCGCGCGGTTTACACACTGCGCAAAGAGCTGCGCGAAGGGGGCTATGACGTGGTGCACATCCACGAGCCGGTCGTCCCAATCGTCAGCTGGGACGCGATGTGCAGCACCCACAACGTAGCTCTGGTCGGCACCTTTCACACCTACTCGGAGAACGCCCTGACAAACAGCGCCGCCAGCCTGCTCGGAGCACGCCGGCGGATGAACCATCTGCACGCACGGATAGCGGTCTCCGACGCCGCCGCCTGGACGGCCAAGCGCTTCTTCGGCGGGAACTACCGGATCATCCCCAACGGCGTGCATCCGATGGGCCAGGTTGCTCTCCAGGACATCGCGTCGGTGAGCCCCGTCGATCAGCCCGAGCCACTGCGGATCCTGTTCATCGGCCCGTCGGTGGAGCGCAAGGGTCTGCCGGTGCTGCTGCGTGCCTTCGAGGCGCTGCGCGAGCACGTGCCCGCAACACTGACGGTGATCGGCGCCAGCTCCCGGGAAATAGCGCCGATGCTGCTCGACGACCGCGGCGTGGAAGCGCTGGGGAAGGTCTCCGAGCAGCGCAAGCTCGCAGAGCTCGCCAGCGCCCAGCTCCTATGCGCCCCATCGCTACACGGCGAGAGCTTCGGCATGGTCCTCACAGAGGCGTTCGCCAGCTCCACACCGGTGATCGCTTCGGACATACCCGGTTATCGCGACGTCGTGCGCAACGGGATCGATGGCTCACTGGTGGCGCCCGGAGACCCGCTGGCGCTGGCCGAGGCGATCCGCTCCCTGGCGCTCGACCCCGACAGGCGCACCCAGATGGCAACCTCGGCACGAGAGCACGCCGAGCGTTTCGCCTGGTCTCGGGTGGCCGAGGAAGTCGCCGACACATACCAAGAGGCGATCGCGGTGAAGCGCCCCAGCACGCCTCTGGGGAAGATCGCTGTCCGCTACGGCCTGGCGCCGGCCGACATGCTTCCCCGGGTTCGCGCCCGGAGACTGCCGAGCCTGCAATACAGACCCGCGGGTAGCCGCCCCGGCGCGACGATGACACTCGCGCTTCGCCTGGGTCTGATGGCGCTCTCATTTGCCGGCCTGGCGCTGGCTGCCGTCGCACTACAGAGGATCGGTCTCGCACGCATCCTCGCGAGCCTGGTGGGATCGAGCCCCGGCCTGGTGGCCGTGGGGCTCGGGCTGATGTGCACATCCATGGTCGCCCGTGGGATCGCCTGGCACGCCATCCTCAGGGCGGCCCCTACCTGGAGACCGGCGAGACGCAGAGACGCGCTTCAAGGAACCTTCATCGGCGTGCTGATGTCATCGACCTTGCCGGCACGGCTGGGTGAGCCCTCGCGCGCGTTGATCGTTGCGCGCCGTGTCGGCCGGGCGCGGGACACGCTGCCGGTGGTGCTCGGCACGATGGTCTCCCAGACACTCCTGAACCTGCTGGCACTGTCGATTTTGGGTGCCGTCATGTTCTCGAGCGTAGACCTGTTCCACGGCGACGACCGGGCCCTCGAGGCGATCGCGCTGGCACCGCTTGGAGCCCTGCTGCTTGTTGTGCTGGCGCCGGTGCTACTGCCGCGCTCGGCGGTCTCCCGCTCAGTCCGCGCACAGGCGCTTCTGACACGCGCTCGCGCGTCGCTGGTGCGGGTACGGCATGGCCTGAGTGTCTTTCGCAACCCGCGTCAGGCCACCATCTCCACTTCCGTCCAGCTCGGCGCATGGGGTTTGCAGTGGATGGCCTGTTACTTCCTGCTGATGGCTCTCGGACTTGCCGGTCGAGCCGGTATCGGTGGCGCCGCCGCCGTTCTGTTTGCTGTCAACGTGACGGCCGTGTTGCCCGCGACGCCCGCCAACATTGGGGTCTTCCAGGCCGCATGCGTCGCGGTGCTGGCGGGTGCCTACCACGTGTCAACGCCCGACGCCCTGGCCTACGGGATCATCCTGCAGGCGGTCGAGGTGGCCACCGCGGCGATCATGGGAATGCCAGCGCTAGTCAAGGAGGGACTGTCCTGGCGTGAGGTGCGCCTGCGCACGATGCATGCGGCGCCGGTCAAGCTGACACCGCTGCCGGGAGCAAAGCGCGGCAGCGCCCGTGGTGCCCCCTCGCATCTGGAGGGTTAGCCCAACTGCGGCTGAGCAGGACGTTCCGGTGACGCGACGAAACCCGATCCCATGCCTGAGGCGTGGGTCTACGTGCTTCGCTGTCGAGATCAGTCGCTGTATACGGGCTGGAGCACCGACGTGCAGCAGCGCCTGCAACGCCATCAGGCGGGCAAGGCCAGTCGATATACAGCCAGCCGCCTTCCGGTTGAGCTGGCGCTCGCGCTTCCGATGGCAGACCGCTCAGCCGCTCGTCGCGAAGAGGCCCGCATCAAGATGCTGCCGCGGGCGCAGAAGCTCGCGTTGATCGCGACACATGCTTGACCGAGGGCGATTAGCCATCAGCGGCTGAGCTCGAAGCTCTGGGGCGAGGAGGCGGCCGCAACAGGCTGTCTAAGGAGACAAATCTGCTGCATTTGAGGCTCGTACGGCCGATGTTGGAGACGCACTAGACATGGGTGGCTGGGTTGTGTAGG
>DATBPE010000162.1:0-5085 GCA_036561505.1 Solirubrobacteraceae bacterium | reverse complement strand
CTGAAGATCCTATAGCGGGAACGCGAGCTGTGCCTGTGGTTCTGTCTCTGAGCTGGCTGACTGTGGCGCTGGTGTGGGCCGTGCCGTTGGGTTCAAACCGGCGACCCGCACCCCCAGCAGCCTGACCGGGCGTGTTGGCCCATACTTTCTGAGCAGCCTCAGGGCGATCTCGGTCACCCGCTCGCGGTCGCAGGTTGGCTCTGCCAGAGTGTGGGCGCGCGTGACGGTGGAGAAGTCATCCAGGCGCACCTTGATGGCTATCGTCCGGCCCTTGCGGCCGTTGGTGACCAGGCTCTCGCAGAGTTCTTCGGACATCTTGCGTAGCTGCAGTTGCAGCTCTCTCGGGTCTCGGATGTCGTAGTCGAAGGTGCGCTCGCGCGACTCGGATATCACCTTGCGGGCGCCCGACACGTCACCGTCGTGTTCAAAACGTGCACGGCGAGAGATATCGCGGCCGAGGTTCGGCCCGAAACGCTCAGTCAGCAGACGCTCGGGAGCGTCCCCCACCGCACGCAAGGTCGTGAGACCCATCGCGGCCAGGCGGGCGGCTGTCTTTGGTCCGATGCCCGGGACGAGCTCCGGCGCGCACTCGGCAAAGCGAGCGCAGGCCTGCTCGCGGCCGAGAACGACAAATCCCGCCGGCTTCTCGGCCGCCGAGGCGACCTTTGCGATCAGCTTGTTCGGGCCTATGCCCACCGAGCACGTCAGCTGCGTGGCCTGCTTGATCTCAATCAGCAGGCGGCGCATCGCCGCTCGGGGGGAATACAGGTCTCTCAGGTCCAGGTACGCCTCGTCCAGTCCCACGACCTCCACCCGCTCGACGTGAGCCCGCACGATCGCCATCACCTGCCGTGACACCTCACGGTAGGTCTGAAAGTCCGGCGGGAGAATCACCGCCTGCGGGCACAGGCGCCTGGCCTTGGATGCCGGCATTGCCGAGCCCACGCCGTAGCGACGAGCCTCATAGCTGGCAGTCGTGACGACCGCCCGCGGACCGGAGCCAGCGACTAGCACGGGCTTGCCTCGCAGCTCTGGATGGCGAGACAACTCGACAGACACATAGAAGGCGTCGGCGTCCAGATGAGCGGTACTCAGTTGGCTTTGCATGGCTGACACTCTCCTTCGAATCTACCGCCGCCACCGGCCGGTTCTAGCGTGACCCAGTACGCCAGAGCTGTGCTACGAACGTGTGGCATCTGGACTCGGGATGTTCCGCTGACCGGCCGGGTCACGCTGTAGCGTCAGCAGATCCCCTTCGAAGGTCAGACTGACCCGGCTCACCGAGAGAGCGATCTATGCGCGACCGTGGATTGCTAGCGACAGTTACAGCCGTGCTCTCGGCCGCGGTTGCGATCGCCGCGCCGGCGGCTAGCGGAACACCGAGAGTCAGGCCGATCATGCTCCAGTGGGTCGGCGATATCGCCCTGAGCACTCAGCGAGGCCTGCCGCCTGAAGGGCTAATTCGTGCGCTTGCGCCCGTTCGCCGGCTGCTGGGTAGCGCTGATGTCACGCTCGGCAACCTCGAGGGGACCCTGTCCACCGGCGGCGCCTCCAAGTGCGGTGGCATCGGAAGTGCCACCTGCTTTGCGTTCCAGGCTCCGCCCTCGTATGCGTTTGCGCTACGAGCGCTCGGATTTGGGGTGCTAAATCAGGCCAACAACCACTCCATGGACTATGGGACCGTCGGTCGGTCCCAGACGCTCGCGGCACTCAGAGCGGCCGGCATTGCCAATACCGGCCTGCCAGGCCAGATCACACTGCGGCGGATCGCCGGGCGGCGGGTGGCGTTCCTGGGCTTTGCTCCCTACTCCTATGACGCCGATCTGCTCGACATCCCGGCCGCGCGGCTACTGATTCGCCGCGCCCGGAGGCTGGCGAGGTTGGTGGTGGTAATCATTCACGCGGGCGCGGAGGGAACAGACCAGCTGCACACACCGCTCGGCAGCCAGTACTACCTCGGTGAGGATCGTGGCGATGCCCGCGCATTCGCTCACGCCGCGATCGATGCGGGCGCGTCAATCGTGCTCGGCTCGGGACCGCACGTCATCCGCGGTATCGAGCGCTACCACGAGCGCCTGATCGCCTACTCGCTTGGCGACTTTGTCGGCTACCACACCCTCGCCGGTGGTGGCGTGCTCTCCCAGAGTGCGATCCTGCGTGTCACCTTGGGCGCCGACGGTCGCGTTCTTCGCGGGCGTTGGATCGCGATCCGCTTGAGCGATGGCCTTCCGCGCCCCGATCGCAGCGATGCGAGTGCACACCTGGTTGGGGCACTCTCACGCGCGGATTTTGGCGCACGGCGCTTTGTCATCGGGCCGAGCGGTCTGTTTCACATCGCTGCGTTTCACTAGTGCCTCCTGGCGCCGCTTCACGGTGAGCAGTCGTGTTCGCGTAGGAGCTGGCGCGGTGCCTTTCTGCGCCACGCATCGGCCAGCAGTTCTCGCAGCAGCTCAGTTTCGGCTCGGTTCAGATCGACGACCACGCATGCGAGCCGTGATCCCCACCAGAATTTTTGACATATCGTCGGGTTCTCGGCCACCGCGGCGAGAACCCCGCCTTCGTCGAGCATCACCCGTATGTGCCGCTCGTCGGGCACGGTCGCGAAGATCTTGCCGTTCACTCTGAGCGACGGGATCCCATGATGGTCGAGCTCCACCGCGTCCGGTAGCTCTAGAGCCAACTCCCTCGCCTGATGGGTAGTTATCACCGTACGCTCTGTGAGATCGCTGCCCGGGAGGTCCCGATCTCCTCTGAAGTGGCTAGACCGCTACCCGCTGGCCAAGGATCGTTGCCAGCTTCGCGCGGTGGTGCTTGGCGCCACCGAGCAGGACCGCGTCCAGCTGAGCGCGCTTGTAGAGCCAATGCACGTCGGCCTCCCACGTGAAGCCGATCCCGCCATGCGCCTGGATTGCGCTTGCCGTCACTTCGCGTCCGGCTTCAGAGGCGGCCGCCTTGGCCATCGCGGCGGCCTCGGCCAGCCGCTCGGGGTCAGCGTCGGCCGTCCACGCGGCGAACGCGGCGGTCGCGCGGGCCTGCTCTGTTTCCAGCAGCATCTGCGCGCAACGGTGGGAGACAGCCTGGTAGGCGCCGACGGGCACACCGAACTGCTTGCGCTCCTTCACGTATGAAACCGTCATCTCGAGCGCTCGATCGCATACGCCCACGAGCTCCGAGCTGGTCGCGATCAAAGCACGGTCGACTCCGGCTGAGACGTCGCCGGGGAGTGCCTCTCCGGCATCCATGGAGGCGTCCACACGGGCTGCTGAGCGAGTCGGGTCGATCGAGGCGAGCGGGCTCACATCGGCCTGCTCTGGAGTGAGCACGCGAGTGCTGCCGTCCTCCTCAACGAGCACGATCACCTTGGCCTCGACGGCACCGATCACCATCTCGGCGGTGCCATCGACGGCCACGCCTAGCGCCCCCGTGATCTCACCGCCAGCCAGTCCGGGCAGCCAGCGTTCGCACTGCTCGGGCGACCCTGCGTGCTCGATCAAGGTGGCGGCGAGCACACTCGGCAGGAACGCAACCGGGGCGAGCGTCCGTCCGAGCTCCTCGCAGAGGATTGACAGCTCGATCCGGCCGAGACCCTGGCCGCCGTACTCCTCGGCCACCGCGATTCCGGGCCAGCCAAGCTCACTGAGCTCACGCCACAGCGCATCGTCGGTGCTGCGGGCCTCGGCGTGCTCGCGCACCCGCTCGGGGCGTGCACGCTCTGAGAGCAGATCACGAGCGGTGCGCTGGATATCGCGCTGGTCGCCTGTGAACCCGAAGTCCATGAGATTCCTAGGCTGCGACCTTCAGCCGTGGCATGCCGAGCACGCGCTCGGCGACGATGTTCTTGAGCACCTCGGTGGTGCCGCCCTCGATCGTGTTGCCGCGGGCGCGTAGCAGCTCATAGCTCCAGCTCTCACCAAGCGTTAGCGCCTGCGGTCCGACGATGTCGACGGCTAGCTGCGTCAGGCGCTGGTTGGTGTCCGACCACAGCCACTTTACGAGCGAGCCCTCCGGTCCGGGCTGGCCGTAGCGTTCCACGTCGGTCAGGCCCTTCCACGCCAACAGGCGGATCGACTCGCAGCGAACGTGCAGCTCCGCTAGCGCGTCGCCATACAGCGGATCCTCGAGCATTCCCCGCTCGGCGGCCTTGGCGATCACGTCGTCGAGTAGTTGGCGCATGCGGATCTGCAGCGCGAAGCCCAAGCCGGCGCGCTCGTTCATCAGTGTGGTGAGCGCGACCTTCCAGCCATTGCCCACGCCACCCACCACGTTTGCACCGGGGATCCGCGCTTGCTCGATGAAGAGCTCGTTGAACTCTGCCTCGCCGGTGATCTGACGCAGGGGACGGATCTGCACAGCCTCCTGCTCCATGTCCATCAAGAAGTAGGTCAGGCCCTTGTGCTTGGCCACCTCGGAGTCTGTGCGCGCGACGAGCATGCACCACTTGGAGTATTGGGCGCCGCTGGTCCACACCTTCTGGCCGGTCACGACCCACTCCTCGCCGTCTTTGACAGCTTTCGTTTTCAACGACGCCAGGTCTGAGCCCGCCTCTGGCTCAGAGAAACCCTGACACCAGATCTCCTCTCCGGAGAGGATCGGGGTCAGATAGCGATCCTTCTGCTCGTCGGTACCCCACACCATCAGTGTCGGACCGCCCAGGAGCAGGCCCAGCACGTTGGCCGCCATCGGCACGCGCGCGCGGCCGATCTCTTCGAAGTAGATCGCCGATTCGGTCAGGCTCACACCGCGGCCGCCGTACTCCGTCGGCCAGGCGGGAGCGGCCCAGCCGCCGTCATAGAGGCGCCGCTGCCAGTCACGGCGCCAGGCATAGTGGGCGTCCTCGCCTCCCTCTGAGGGCTCAGTCTCGGGCGGATTGGCCGCCAGCCACTCGCGCAGCTCGTCCCGGAAGGCGATCTCCTGTGGGCTGAAGGTCAGGTCCATGCCTGCACTTTAGTCAGCATGGACGTTGTGGCTGGCCCTCGTGTTCGTAGGTTCGCGGGTTAGCCTCGCGGTTGTTACCGACCGCTGCGGCCAGTGCCGCATACGAATGGAGGACCAGCCATGCCTGACGTTACCGCTTCGATTGCTCCC
>DATBPE010000161.1:0-8356 GCA_036561505.1 Solirubrobacteraceae bacterium | reverse complement strand
TCGCCCCGGCCACGATCACGCGCGGGGAGCCAGTCAGGAAATCCTGCTCTGCGGTGCTAGCCACGAAGCTCACCCCCTATCTCCCCAAGGACGGCCACGATCTTTTGCCGTACCGGCTCGACATCCTCGTCGGTGAGCGTGCGCTCCAGCGAGCGGAAGTTCAGGGCCAGCGCCAGCGAACGACGGCCCTCGCCGACCTGGGCGCCCGTGTACACATCGAAGATCTCGACTCCCTCGAGCATCTCACCGGCCGCCTGACGCACCAGATCCAGCACCTCGCCAGCCGAGACGTCGACCGGCAATGTGACGGCCAGGTCTTGGCGCAGAATGGGGAACGTGCCGTAAGCCCGGAAGGGGACGACTTCGGGGGTCACCGTCGCGAGCTTGCCGAGATCGACCGCGAAGGCCGCCGTGCGCCCGAGGTCCCACGCTCCGGCTACCAGCGGATGGATCTCGCCGAGGAAGCCAAGCCTGATCGGCTCGGAGCGCTCGCCATTCACGATCACTTCGGCACTGCGACCGGGATGCAGAAAGGGCCACTGAGACTCGCGCACAGACCAGCGCAAACCGAAGCGCTCGAGCAGTGCTCCCATGAGCGCCTTGGCCGCGAAGAAGTCCGCCTCGCCGCGGTCCCCCCGCCACGAGCGGGAAACGAGCGCGCCGCTCAGAAGCACCCCCAGGGCGTGGTGTTCCTCAGCGAACCCTTCCTGGGATGCGCGGTAGACGGTTCCCGACTCGAATATCCCCACGTCAGGCCAGTTTCGCGCGGCATTGTGTCGAGCCGCGTCAAGCAGCGAGCCCAGCAGTGTGGGGCGCAGGATCGACTGGCCCTCCGAGAGTGGGTTTTCGAGTGTCACTACAGCTCGCATCTCGTGCTCGGCTCCGAGACGCAACCGGTCGAGCAGCCCCGGTTCGGTGAAGCTCCACCCCACGATCTCGTGCAGGCCGCGGCCCACCATCGCGTCCTCCGCCGCCCGGCGGATCCGCTGGGCGTGGGTGAGCCTTCCGGCCGCGCCGCGGCGCGCTGGAAGGGTCGCAGGCAGGCGCTCCAGGCCGTCGACGCGGGCGACCTCCTCGATCAGGTCAACCTCGCGTGTTACGTCGTCGCGGCGCAGTGGTGGGACGACCACGTCCAGCCCTTCGGGCACCTGCTCGCTGGTGAAGTCCAGGGCGGCGAGGATCTCCGCCTGGCGGGCGCTTGGGACGGACACCCCCAGAATCCCCTGCACGCGCGCCTCGCGTAGCGTGATCCTCGCTGGCGCCGGGGGTGCGGCGCCAATGTCGATCGTGCCTGGGATCAGGGTGGCATCACACAGATCGATCATCAGCTGTGAGGCCACCGCCTGCGCGTACATGCACTGCTCGGGCTGTAGCCCCTTCTCGAAGCGGCCTGAGGCCTCGCTGCGCAGACCCAGCGTCCAGGAGGTGCGATGGATGTTCGGGCCGCTCCAGGTCGCTACCTCCAGCAGCACGCGAGTGCTATCTGGCTGCACCTCCGAGCGCACGCCGCCCATTACGCCCGCGATCGAGGTGGGACCGTCGGCGTCCTCGATCACAACCATCTGCGCGTCAAGCGTCCTGGCCTGACCGTCCAGCGTCTGGACTTGCTCACCTTCGGCTGCCCGGCGCACCGTCAGCTCGCCCGCGGCGACCCGGTCCAAGTCGAATGCGTGCAACGGCTGGCCGGTCAACAGCATCACGTAGTTGGTGATGTCCACGACGTTGTTGATCGGTCGCTGTCCGGCGGCCATCAGACGCGCCTTCAGCCAGGACGGAGAGGGACCGATCGTGACGTTCTCGAACACCCGCGCGGTGAAGCGCGGGCACAGCTCTGGGCAGTCGACCCGCACCGTGACGCCGGCCGGTTCGCCGTCTGAGCCTGGGTCCTGCTCCCAGGGCGGATCGGCGAGCTGCGCTGTGGTTGCCGCGTGCAGCTCTCTCGCGACACCGAATACACCAAGGCAGTCTGGTCGGTTGGGTGTGATCTCCAGCTCGATCACCTCCATCGAGATCGGCAGCGCCTGCCCCAACGGGGTGCCGGCGGCGAACTGAGCGTCAGGGGTCATCTCGTCGAGCACCATGATCCCCTGGGCGGGAGTCGAATCTATCTCGAGCTCGTTCTCGGCCAGGATCATCCCTTCCGAGAGGACACCTCGCAGCTTCGCCGGCTTCAGCTTGGTTCCGTCGGGCATCACCGCGCCAGGCCGGGCTACCGCCACCGTCTGTCCGGCGGCCACATTGGGGGCACCACAAACGATCGTGGCCGGCTCCTGCAGACCCACATCGACGAGGCAGACCTTCAACCGGTCGGCGTCGGGGTGCCGATCGGCGCTCAGCACCTGGCCGACCACGAAGTTCTCCGTCGAGGGGACGCCGTGATGGTGGATCGCCTCGACCTTGGTGCCAGTCATGGTCAGGCGCTCCTCGATCTGCTTGATGTCCAGATCGGGGTCGCAGTATTCGCGCAGCCATGTAAGCGGGACCTTCATCCGAACTGCTCCAGGAAGCGCAGGTCGTTTTCGTAGTACAGACGCAGATCCGGGATGCCGTGCTTGAGCATCGCGATCCGCTCCACCCCCAGCCCCCAGGCGAAGCCCTGCACCTTCTCGGGGTCATAGCCTGGGGCGTTTGCCTCAGTGGTGGGCACGTGGGAGTAGACGTTGGGATCAACCTCACCGGCGCCCAGCACCTCGAGCCAACCCTCGCCCTTGCACAGGTAGCAACGCGCTCCGTCGGGCAAATGACCCTTTCCTTGACAGTGAAAACACGAGACGTCGACCTCGACGCTCGGCTCGGTGAAGGGGAAGAAGTGTGGGCGCAGTCTGACCTCGCGCTCATCCCCGAACACGGCTCTGGCGAACTCCAGCAGCGTTCCCTTCAGGTCGGCCAGGGTGATGTCCTCATCGACGGCCAACCCCTCGATCTGGTGAAACTGGGGGGTGTGAGTGGCGTCTGAGTCTGGCCGGTAGACCCGCCCGGGGATAACCACATACAGCGGTGGCGGATGGGCCTCCATCGCGCGCACCTGCATCGGCGAGGTGTGAGTTCTCAGCACCGTCTCGGGTGTGACATAGAAGGTGTCGCTACGTGCGCGCGCGGGATGCGTGGGGCTGTGGTTGAGCGCGTCAAAGTTGTAGTGAACGCTCTCCACCTCGGGGCCTTCCATGACGGTGAAGCCAAGCCCCAGGAATATGTCTTCCAGTTCCCGACGAGTGGCGCTGAGAACATGCAGGCGCCCGATCGGCTGGGGTGGCGCGCCCGGCAGGGTCACGTCGATGGCATCCTCGCGCAGCCCGGCCTCGAGCTCGGACCCGGCCAGCTCGCCGGCTCGCTCTCCGATCAGGGTCTCTAGGGCGTGGCGGGCCTGGTTGGCGGCCTTGCCGACCTCGGCCCGTTGCTCAGCTGCCAGCCCCGCGACCTCGCGCAGCATCTGCGGCAGCTCGGCCTTGCGCCCGAGGTAGAGCACCCGCAACTCCTCCAGAGCATCGCTTGAAGACGCCTGCGAGATCGCCCCCTCGGCCTGCGTACGCAGCTCTTGGATGCGCTTGATCATCTCACCCTCCCGGCCCGGGTCGGCTGAGCTCATAGAGAGCGACGGTTGCAGCCATGGCCGCGTTCAGGGACTCGGAGAGGATCGGGATGTGACATACACGCTGGCATTGTTCGATGAGTTGCTCCGGTAGGCCTTCTCGCTCCGCACCGACGAGCAGCGTGATCTGCTCGCCATGGAGGCTCTCGAGCGCCTCGCCGCGGCCAGCTACGAGCGCTACTCGCTCACCCGGCAGCTGGGTGATCTCCCCTACACGCGCGAGTGACACAGAGAAGATCGCGCCCATGCTGGCCCTGACCGCCTTGGGCGAGTGTGGATCGGCGCATCTTGGCCCTAGCGCCACGCAGGAGGCGCCGAAGGCCTGTGCCGAGCGCAGAACCGTGCCCACGTTGCCCGGGTCGCCCACGCCGTGCAGGTACACACACAGCGGCCCCACCGCTGAACTCCAGCGCTGCTCGTAGACTCCGATCACGCGGGTACCGGAGCCGAGCGTTGAGACATCCCCGAGCGCGGAGCGCTCGACATCGAGGAAGTCGTTCCCGCCCAAATCTGAGTCCACTAGCCGGTAGCCCTCCACCGCCGGCCGGCCGGCGAGCTCGGCTGCCCTCACGAGGTCCTCGCCCTCGGCCAGGAATCTGCCGCTGGTCGCGCGCCCGCGCTTGGTGTGCAGACGGCGCAGCGCCTTCATCTTTGGGTTCTGTGGGGATGCGATCTGTGTCATTACTGGTTGTGATGCGGTGTTGGCTTGCATGCAAACAAAAAGGGCGCCGTCCCGGTCAAAGGAGCGACGCCCACGAGGCTTTGGTCACGGCTGCTTTTGGTGGTTAGGCAGCCGACGCCTCGCGAGCTATCTCAGCAAAACGTCGGCGCGGCGCGGCGGTGCGGTGGATGAGCGTGGTTGTTGCGGCACGAGCCATGGCTGGTATTCAAGCAGAAGCGCCCTGCGAGACACAAGCGAGTGGTTCAGCCCCGGTTGACGTGACTGGCGGCTGTGACGCAGCCTCACATCCGTCGCGGCGGTGGGTACAGCGCAGCACCGATGGGGCAGGCGTGAAGGAAACGAGCAAGGGTCGGGGGCAGCGACTGTGGGCGCTTTCGCTTGCCCTGGCGACACTGGCCGGTGTGCTCTTGCTGATTCCAGCATCGTCGGCCGGCTTCAGCTACATCTGCGCGCTGGCGATGAACGGGATCCCACCGCGATGCAGGTGGTGCTGAAGGTGCTGCCTGGCGAAGACGAGCAGGTGCTGGCAGGCGCCCGCGCGTTTATCCGTGCGGGCGCCTGCGCGAAGGAGATCGAATGGATCTTCGATCCGGAAACCTGCGAAGAGACGAGCAAGGGCGCTGTACTGTCCGCCGCGCCGCGGTAACCCACGGCCAAACCCGACGCCGGTCAGCCTTGCGGCAGTGCCTCGCGGGCGATCGTAGAGAACTTCGCGAACGCCTCCGGGTCGCGAACGGCGATGTCGGCGAGCACCTTACGGTCGAGCTCGACTCCGGCCTGTGAGAGACCGTGCATGAATTGGGAGTAGCTCATCCCGTTGATCCGTGCCGCAGCATTGATGCGGGTTATCCAAAGGCGACGAAAGTCTCGCTTGCGGTTGCGCCGATCGCGGTACGCGTAAGCGTCCGCCTTCATCAGCGCCTCCTTGGCGCGCTTGTAGTTGGAGTGCGCCTCGCCGCGGAAGCCCTTGGTCAGCTCTAGCGTCGCCTTGCGCTTCTTGCGCGCGTGGACTGAGCGCTTGACCCTCATTTGCCGACCCCCAGCATCCGCTTGACACGTGGCACGTCGTGCTCGTGCAGCATCGCCGGGCGCCCCAGCGAACGCTTGCGCTTGGGCGACTTCTTCTCGAGGATGTGGCTCGTGAAGGGGTGCCGGCCGCGCACCTTGCCACTTGCGGTTACTTTGAAGCGCTTCTTGGCGCCCGAGTGGGTCTTCATCTTCGGCATCGCCCTGAAGCCTACCGCAGCCGGCTGGTCGAGGATCGCCTCGCCCCCGCCAGCGCCGCGGCACCGTCAGGCCGCCACCCACCGGTCAGATATTTCTGTCGTCCATAACCGAGATCCAACTTCATGGAATCGATCGTGGCTACCGATGAGACAGCCTATGAGCATCCCCTCCTCGATCGGGCGCCATCTACATGGAACAACTGACCCACCACCCCAAGCGCGAGGTGATGAGCTCAGGCAGGCCCGACAGGAAATCTCGGACCTCTCCACGGAGCTGCAGCGCAGTGAGCGACGCACCCAGATCGCGATGGAGATGCTGAGCGAGGGGGTGCTGATCTTCGACCGCATGGGTCGTGTGGTTTATGTCAACAACGCCGCTTCGCACATCCTGAGCATAGGGTTCGAGCAGCTGATCGCCCGTCACGCGCGCGACCGTCGCTGGCGGTTTCTCAAGCAGGACGGAACTAGACTCCCGCTGGGTGCGCATCCGGCGATCGCGACCCTGCAAACCGGGCGTAGCCATCGCCATGTGACGATGGGCGTCCCCAAGCCGAGTGGCGAGGTCACCTGGATCTCAGTCTCCTCGCGGGCCGCGCCAGACGAGCAGGGCTTTATCGATCACGTGATCGTGACTTTCACCGATGTCACTGAACGCAAGATCATCCGTGAGCAACTCGAGCATCAGGCCCACCATGATCAGCTGACCAACCTCGCCAACCGCCGTCTGTTTCATCTGGAGCTCGGACGGGCGATCTCGCGGTCGCGGCGCAACGGGTGTGCGGTCGCCCTCGTTTACATGGACCTGAACGGCTTCAAGAAGATCAACGACACCCTCGGCCATCAAACGGGCGATCTGGTGTTGTGCACGATCGCGCAGCGACTCGCGGGTGCGATGCGCAACGACGAGCTCATCTCACGCTACGGCGGCGACGAGTTCGTGTCGTTGCTGAGCATGCTCCGCTACCCCCAGGCGGCGATCGAGGTGTTCACCGATCGGATGCGTCGTACGCTGACCGAGCCGGTGCAGACCGAAGCGGGCGCGGTTGCGATCACGGCCAGTTTCGGCGCTAGTGTCTACCCGCACAATGGCCGCACGACCGAGCAGCTGCTGAGCCACGCGGACGCGGCGATGTTCGCTATGAAGACGCGCTTGGTCGCTTAGGTTCAGGAGCCGGTCGCGGCCTGGGACTCCTGGGCAGCGTCCTGCTCGTCGGGCTCGCCCAGTGTGGAGTCGGACTCGCTTACCGTCAAGTCGGGCTTACTCGGCGTGGAGTCGGACTCGCTAGGCGTGGAGTCGGGCTCAATAGGCGTGGAGTCGGACTCGCTTACCGTCAAGTCGGGCTCACTAGCCATGGAGTCGGACTCGCCTGACGTGGAGTTGGGCTCGTGCAGGTGGCCAGCGAGAATCGCCTTTGACGGGGCCAGCATCATCGTCATGTTGCGCCCGTCCTGCATTGGACGCTGCTCGACCACCGCAAGCTCGGAGAGCTCTTCGGCAAGCCGGTCGAGGATCATCACGCCGCGCTCTGGGTGGGTGACCTCCCGCCCACGGAACATAATCGTGATCTTGACCTTGTCCTTGTGCTTGAGGAAGCGCTCGACATGGTGCTTCTTGGTGTCGTAGTCGTGTTGGGCGATCTTCGGGCGGAACTTGATCTCGCGCACGGTGATCTGCTGCTGGTGCTTGCGCGCCTGCTTGACCTTCTGCGCCTGCTCGTACTTGTACTTGGAGTAGTCGAGCACACGGCAGACGGGGGGCTTTGCCTCGGGCGCGACCTCGACGAGATCCAGTTCGCGTTCTTGGGCGAAGACCAGGGCGTCGGGGGTCTTCAGGACGCCTACCTGGTTGCCCTCGTCATCGATTAGGCGCACCTCGGGTACGCGGATCCGCTCGTTGATCCTCGTCAGGTCCCGCTCTGGCGGGCGCCGGTCAAACCTACGGGGAACCGGCACTAGCTGTTATGGCTACGCGTCAAGTCAGGCTACGCGATGCGGGTGAGTGTAGGCGACACGATCAATGTGGCCGAGTATAGCGGGGGAAGGCGGCGTTGAACAACAAACCGCCAAAGGTTCACAGCGACGGCTCGTCTGAGGATCGGCTCGATCGGCTCCCGCGCAGCTCCTCGAGTAGCCCTTCGACTGGCATCTCGCCCGCGTTGCCCCCGTGCCGGCGGCGTAGCGACACGGTCCCGGCGGCCTGCTCACGCTCGCCCAGGATCAGCATATAAGGGAGCTTTCGCAGCTCCGCCTCGCGGATCTTGCGCCCGATCGACTCGCCCCGGTCGTCCAGCTCGACCCGCAGCTCGGCGTCGCGAAGCTCGGCGGCGACCGAGGATGCGTACTCGTTGAAACGGTCGGAGACCGGCAGCACGATCGCCTGCACGGGTGCGAGCCACAGCGGCAGCTCGCCGCCATAGTGCTCGAGCATGATCCCGATAAAACGCTCGTAGGAGCCGAACATCGCCCGGTGGATCATCACGGGCTGGTGCTCGGCGTTGTCAGCGCCGGTGTAGGAGAGCTCGAAACGCTCCGGCATCGAGTAGTCCAGCTGAACTGTTCCCAGCTGCCAAGAGCGCCCCAGCGAGTCGGTCATGTGCATGTCGATCTTCGGCCCATAGAAGGCGCCGTCGCCCGGGTTCAGCTCGTACTCCAAGTCCAGCTCGGCCAGTGTCGCCATCAGCTTCTGCTCCGCCCGGTCCCACATCTCATCTGAGCCGACACGCTGCTCCGGCCGTGTGGAGAGCTCCAGGCGCACCTCGAAGTCAAACATCGCGTATGTCGCAAACGCCATCTCCAGGCATCCCTTGACCTCGTCCTGCACCTGCTCCTCGGTACAGAAGATGTGCCCGTCGTCCTGGG
>DATBPE010000160.1:0-27252 GCA_036561505.1 Solirubrobacteraceae bacterium | reverse complement strand
GTGTAGGTCCAGAAGTCGACCAGCACAACGCGGCCGTGCAGGGATGAGAGCGACAGCGGCCGGTTGCCGGGGGTGTTGAACCAGTCCTCGGTTTCGGTGAATTCGGGCGCGGCGCCGAGTTCGGGCAACTGGTGTGCGGCCGCCAAGAGGGTTGCCTGCGACGCGTTCGCGGGTGCCGTGTGGAGCGCCGTCGAGGAGCCGCCACAGCTGGAGGACCCGTTGGCCGGGGCGAACTTGGCGTGACGGCCGGTGATCTCGTGCAGCCGGCCAGTGACCGAGCTCGAGCACTCCAGTGCCGCGGTCAGGTTGACGTCGGGGATCTTTTCGGCGATGAACTGGTCGAAGTTGACGTCGAGGTTGGCGATGATCGCGACCGCCGTGAGGATCATCACGACGCCGAGCGTCCGCTGCAGGGTGGGCCCACGGCCCGCTTTTCGCACGCGGTCGAACAGGTTGCGCCCGCCGAGCGTGAGGGCCAGCAGCACGATCGCCGAGCCTCCCGCGTAGGCGATCGCCAGCACCACGGTGCGCCCCGACGCGGCGCTTACGGAGATCACCGCGGCGAGGATGGGGCTAGCGCAGGGCGTGTAGACGAAGCCCAGCGCGCCGCCGACCAGCAGCCCCGAGAGGAAGCCGTCGCCGGTGCTCCGCGGCCCGAACCGCGCCAGGCGCGAGAGCGGCGCCTCCAAGCGGTCGCTGAGGCCGGGCACGATCAATGCCACGCCGAAGGCCAGCAGCACGACGATCGCCACGTCGCGCAGGGGATCGCTTCCGAGCCCGACACCGTCCACCACGTTGGCCAGCCCGACGATCGTGACCGTGAAGGTGATCGAGAGGCCGAGCACGATTCCCAGCGGGCGCCGGTGCCCGCCAACGCCACCGGAGGCGAGCAGCGCGGGCAGCACAGGAAGCACGCACGGGGAGAGCGCCGTGCCCGCTCCGGCGAGGATCGCAAAACCGAGGAGGATCAGCATCGGCTCTCAGCCTACGGCGTGGCCCACGTTTTGACGCCGGTCGGTGAGTTTGTGAAAGCCTTCACGGCGCCGATGAACGCTCTCCGGGTGCTATCGCAACGACTGCCGGCGCTGTGCGTGTGTCTTCTATCTTTGGCTGCTGTGAGTGGATGCGGTGGCGGCCAGAGCCCCGAGCGGCAGGTTCAGAGCACGCTGCGGCAGTTCGCCCGGGACGTTGCTCAGCGCAACTACCGTGAGCTGTGCACACAGCTCTTGGCGGGCAATCTGACCGACAAGCTCGCAGAGATCGGACTGCCGTGCGAACGCGCGATGGCAAAGGGGCTCGGCCAAGCGCATGACCCGACGCTGCGGATCCTCGACGTACACGTCAAGGGCTCGCGGGCCACCGCCGTGGTGAACACGAGTGCCTCCAACCAGCCCTCCTCGAGGGTCACGCTCGAACTCGTCCAGACCGGCGGGCGGTGGCGGATCAGCTCGCTCGGACCAGCCTCCTCCTGACGCCGCGGCCGTCGCCTCGATCACGCCCGGCGGTTAGCCAATGGCGCCTGTGAGAGTCGCGCCGAAGTCAGTTCCAGAGATCGGCCCGACGCAGGGCGAGCTGACGCCAGCCTCGCGGTAGCGCCCCACACCGGCGCGCACGGCGCTGTGATCGCCGATCGCGGCCAGCTCCCCGAGAAACTCCTCGGAGATCGCGCCCTTCATTGCCTCGATATCCCCGGCCGCGGCGTCGTAGGCTTCGATATCCCCGCCGAAGCCCGAGCGCTCGATCATTGCCCGGTAGAACGGCAACCCGAAGTAGGGAATCAGGTCTTTGCGTATCGCCTCCCGCGCCTGCTGTGGCTCGTCGGTCACTGCCGCGGGGACCGCGGCGACAACCTCAAAGCCCTCCATAGACAGGCCGGCCCGCTCGCGTCCCTGACGTAGCTCGGGCAGCACGACATCACGGATGTAGCTTGGGCAACACAACCACAGCATCACCCCGTCAGCGATTTCTCCCGCCAAACGCAACATCGCCGGGGAGAGAGCCGCGATGTACACCGGCAGCGCCGGTCGTGTCTCGAGGCCAAGAAGATGAAAACCCGTGCGCCACTTCTCGCCTGCCGGGGGATCCTCGCCGCGCAGGATCGCCCGCACGATCGAAGCGTATTCGCGCATCTCTCGCACGGGATGGTCGATGCTCTGACCATGCCAGCCCTCCACTATCCCGCGATGGGACACCCCCAAACCGAGCGTGAATCGTCCGTGGGAGAGCACGTCGATACTGGCAGCGGTCTGGGCCATCGTCGCCGGGGTGCGAGTGTAGATCGGCACGACGCCCGTTCCCAAGCGGATGCGGCTGGTCGCGTGCGCGAACGCCCCGAGCACGGTCAGCGACTCCCAGCCGGCTATGTGGGTGGTGTAGGTGGCCTCGTAGCCGAGCGACTCGGCCAGCCTGAGGCGCTCGATGGCGTCATCCAGGGAACGCCCGACGGAAATGAAGCATCCGGTTGACATGCCCGCAGCATATGCGCTCGAGTGCCCGGGAGAGAGCCACGGCCCGGGGCTGTCGGCGAGTGGCTAAAACCACAGAGCTCATCAACAGCACTTCGACGTCGCCGAGTTTCTGGCGATCGGCTGGAACTGTGCTCAGCCTCTGAGGAGTACGTAAACGACGCTCACCGCCAGCGCTATCTGCCCGAAGGTCAACGCGGTACCCAGGTTGGCGGCGCCCAGCAGCCACGCCGCGACGCTCGCGAGCACGAACGCGCCGAAGATCATCAAGAGGTCCCTGACGGTTGAATTCATCTGTGCATCCTCTGCTCGAGCTGGCTCGATAGCGCCTGTGTGTCGAGCCCCGGGTCCTGTTCGCTCAGCCAGCGCTCAGCCGCGCCTCGTCCGCCGAGTGCACGTAGACCACACTCGCCGTGCTCGACCACGAAATCGCTCAGCGCGCCAGCCCGGCGAGTCCGCAGCCTGCGCTCGGCGAGCACGCGTCCGCCGTCCTGGCTGAGCTCCCGCCAACGCTCCTCGAAGGTGTCCAGCAACTCCTCGATCCCCGCCGGGGGAGGCAGCGAGGAGACAGCGAGCACCCGCGTCGAGCGCTTGCCCAGCGAGCGCAACGCGGCGCTCAAATCGCGCCGTGCGTTGATCGCGACCTGGCCCAGGTCCGCCTTGGTGACAACCAGCACGTCGGGGATTTCCATGATCCCGGACTTCAGAAACTGCAACACGTCGCCGCTACCCGGCTGCACGACCACCGCGACGGTGTCCGCGAGATCCGCGACCTCTGTCTCGGCCTGGCCGACCCCGACCGTCTCGATCACGACAGCGTCGAATGCGCCCGCGAGTGCCCGCGCCGCGCTGCGGGTGCCCCATGCGATCCCGCCCAACCGCTCGCCGGCGGCGGTCGAGCGGATAAATACACCGCTGTCTGCAGGGTCGAACTCGATCCGGGCGCGATCACCCAGCAGAGAGCCGCCGGAACGGCGCGAGCTCGGGTCGACCGCCAGCATCGCCACCGTCTGATCCCGCTTGCGCCAGCTCTGAAGCAGCGCGGAGAGAAGCGTCGACTTCCCGGCACCTGGGGGACCCGTCACCCCGATGATGTGTCCCGGAGCCTCGCCTGCGAGCTTTGCCGGCGAGACCTCCGCAAGCAGCGCGGCCGCCTGCTCGCGATCGCTGGCCGCCGTGCTCTCCAGGAGGTTCAGTGTGGCCGGCGCCGCGCTCCGATCCCCTTCGCGCAGGCGTCGGCCGAGATCTGCGCCGTCGTTCACGGCCTACGCGGACGCCGCGACTCGACTGCGCTCGTCCACAAGCTCCACGATGTCGCGCATGATACGTGTGATGTCGAAATCCTTCGGGGTGTAGACCGCGGCCACGCCGGCCTGCTTCAGCGAAGCCACATCCTGCTCGGGGATGATTCCGCCGACTACCACCGGTGCGGAGACCCCCGCCTCACGCAGTGCGTCCAAGACGGCGGGGATCAGCTCACGGTGGGAGCCCGAGAGGATAGATAGGCCGATCACGTGCACCCCCTCCTGCAGCGCCGATGAGGCGATCTGGGCGGGTGTCAGACGGATTCCCTCATATACGACGTCCATACCGGCGTCCCGTGCGCGGACCGCGATCTGCTCGGCGCCGTTTGAGTGGCCGTCAAGGCCGGGCTTGCCGACGAGGATCTTCGGGCGGCGCCCGAGCCGCTCCTGCAGTGCCGCCACCCGCTCGCGCAGCTGCTCGAGCTCCTCGGCCGCGCGGCTGCCGTCGGCGGTGTTCGCGGCGCTCGCCTCGCCCACCCCGGTGGGTGCACGGTAGCTGCCGAATACCTCACGCAGCGTATGGGCCCACTCGCCGGTCGTCACTCCCGCCCGCGCCGCGGCGATCGTCGGTCCCATCAGGTTCTCTTGCGTATCGCCGGCCGCCCGTGTGAGGTCCGCGAGCGTCCTGTCCACCGCGGCCTGGTCGCGCTCGGAACGCCACCGGCCAAGTGCCTGGATTTGTTCTGCCTCGACAGCGGGGTCGACCACGAGGATCCCGCCCTCGGCGTCGGCTGTCAGTGGGGAGGACTCGGTCTCCGCGAACCGGTTCTGTCCGACCACGATCTGCTGGCCGGACTCGATCCGCCGGATTCGTTCCCGGTGGGAGTCGACCAGTGCTCCCTTCATGTAGGAGACCGCCTCCACCGCGCCGCCGTGCTCGGCTACGACCGCCATCTCCTCGCACGCCCCCTCGAGCAGCTCGTTGACCAGCCCCTCCATGACCTTGGAGCCCTCGAAGATGTCGGGGTACTCGAGGATGTCCGTTTCATAGGCCAGTACCTGCTGGATCCGCAGCGACCACTGCTGGTCCCACGGACGTGGCAGACCGAGCGCCTCGTTCCAGGCTGGCAGCTGAATCGCGCGGGCGCGCGCGTCGCGGCCGATCGTCACCGCCAGCGCCTCGAGCACGATCCGTTGCACGTTGTTCTCGGGCTGGGCCTCGGTCAGTCCCAGCGAGTTGACCTGTACGCCGTAGCGGAAGCGCAGGTGGCGGGGATCTTCGACGCCGTAGCGCTCGCGTCCCAGCTCCTCCCAGAGGATCCCCATCGCGCGCAGCTTGGCGTGCTCCTCGACGAAGCGCACTCCCGCGTTGACGAAGAAGGAGATGCGCCCGAACACCTGGCCCATCAGCTGCGGCGCTCGCTCACCCAGGCGCTCGCGGGCCGCGTCGAGCACCGCGATCGCGTTGCCGATCGCGTAGGCGATCTCCTGCACTGGTGTCGCGCCCGCCTCCTGCAGGTGGTAGGAGCAGATGTTGATCGGATTCCACTTCGGTACGTGCTCGACGGTGTAGGCGATCATGTCCGCGATCAGCCGCATCGATGGGGCCGGCGGGAATGCGTAGGTTCCGCGCGCCAAGAACTCCTTGATGATGTCGTTCTGAGTGGTCCCCTGGAGCTGCTCCTGTGTGACCCCCTGCTCCTCGGCGGCCACTATGTAGAGCGCCAGCAGCCATGCAGCGGTCGCGTTGATCGTCATTGAAGTGTTCATCTCGCCCAGCGGGATGCCCTCCATCAATGTCGCCATGTCCCCGCGATGGGAGATCGGCACGCCGACCTTGCCGACCTCGCCGCGCGCGAGCTCGTCGTCGGGGTCATAACCGGTCTGTGTCGGTAGATCGAAGGCCACCGAGAGACCCGTCTGCCCCTTTGCCAGGTTGCCTCGGTAGAGCTCGTTGGAGGCCTTCGCCGTGGAATGCCCGGCGTAGGTGCGCATCATCCACGGCTTGTCGGGATCGGGCAGTCGTACGGAGTCCTCGCCGCTCATGACCCAAATTGTAGGGTGCGGGCTGTGTCCGTAACCGTGTTGTTGCATAGTGCCGTTGTGAGCGAGCGCCGCCGCGAGGGTTCGCCGGACTGTGACTGCAGGGGCCGATAGGGGATGCAGACTCCCGGCCAGGCGCCTGTAGAGCTCATCGACCTGCACCATCTTGCTCGTGCGCACGTGATCGGCACATGGCGGGTGGGGGATGTGCTCGTGGACCCAGGCCCGGCCAGCTGTCTTCAGACGCTTCTGCCCTGGCTGGACGAGCACCCGCCGCGGGTGATCGCTTTGACCCACATTCACCTCGACCACGCCGGCGCCACCGGTTCGCTGGTGCGACGCTTCCCGGACGCGGAGGTCTGGGTGCACGAGCGC
The DNA here is from genome assembly GCA_036561505.1 of Solirubrobacteraceae bacterium. Lineage (GTDB taxonomy): Bacteria > Actinomycetota > Thermoleophilia > Solirubrobacterales > Solirubrobacteraceae > Palsa-744. The sequence continues at coordinate 21,125 of DATBPE010000160.1, read as the reverse complement.
GGTGCCAGCCACGTGATTGATCCGAGCAGGCTTCTCGCGAGCGCCACACGCCTGTATGGAGATCACATGCAACGCCTGTGGGGCGAGGTGCTGCCAGTCGCTGGCGAGCGCGTGAGGGCGCTGCGAGGCGGCGAGACGCTGGGCCACTTTCGCGTGCGGTACACCCCGGGCCACGCCTCCCACCACGTGGCGTTCCTGCACGAGCCGAGCGGCTACGCGTTCACCGGTGATCTCACGGGAGTGCGCATCCAGGACGGGCCGGTGATGGCGCCCACGCCGCCGCCTGACATCGACCTGGAGGCCTGGCGAGCATCGCTGCAACTGATCAGGCATTGGTCTCCGCGTAGCCTCGCGATCACTCATTTCGGCGCCCACCACGACGTCGGTGGTCATCTCGGAGCGCTCGAAGAGCACCTCGACGCCGTGGAGGCGCTCGCGCGCGAAGGTGACGAGGCGAAGTTCGCCAGCGTGCTGCGAGCACGGATCGCCAAAGAGAGCACTCCTGCAACGGCGAGCGTCTACGAGCAGGCGATGCCCGCGGCACAGGGCTTTCAGGGGTTGCAGCGTTACCTGCACCGCAGTTGAGCTTTATCCTTGCGCGATATGAGCGAGACGGTTGAGCTACCACGCGTGGGAGGGCCCGCAGGCGGCCTGGACAGTTCCTGGCGTGTGATCGTGCGCAACGACAGCCACAACACTTTCGACCACGTCGCACGGACGCTGGCACGGTACATACCGGGCGTCACCTACGAGCGTGGACAGCAGATCGCCGACGCCATCCACAACTCTGGGCAGGCGATCGTCTACAGCGGTCATCAAGAGGCGGCCGAGCACTACTGGGAGTTGCTGAAGGGCGCCGGTCTGACGATGGCTCCGCTGGAGCAAGGCTAGAGCCACTCGCCCCGCGGGGCCTCTCGAACTCTCTTCCGGCTGCTCCTTCTCGTCGCTCGAGCCGTTGCTCCGCGACCGCGTGTACTCCAAGCCCAGGCACGGGCTCAGCCCCAGATCAAGTTGTGGCTACTGCCGCGAGCCACGCCGCGCTGGCGCTCGACGCCTCCGCGTCGGTGAGCTGTTCTGGGCGATCAATGAACCGCCTTGGCGAGGGCCCATTCCGGTGAGATCAAAAATCTTTTCCCCACCATCTATTCATACAGGCGTTTGTATGATACGATCGTTTGTATGAACAGTGATACGATCGCTTCCATGGCTGCGGAGGAGACCAAGACAGCTCTGCTTGAGGCAGCCAAGCAGCTGATCCTCGAGCGCGGCTATGCGGGCACCAGCGTGCGGGAGCTGGCGGCGGTGGCTGGGACCAACCTCGGGGCCGTCAATTACCACTTCGGTAGCCGCGAGAAACTGCTCAACGAGGCGATGCTCGAGTTCTTCCGGGAATGGGCGGGGCGCTCCGCGGAGATCGATGTCGACCCCGACGCCGAGCCGCTGAAGCAGCTCGCCGAGCGCTCACGTCCGATGGTCGACGGCATCGCCGCCGCGCAGCCAGCCTTCGTGATGGCTCTCGAGGCGCTGCTGCAGGCCAGGCGCTCGCCCGAGCTGCAAGGTAGGATCGCCGAGCACTACGCCGAGTTGCGTCGCATGGCAGTCGAGGGCATGGCTCAGACCAACCGCGGCAGCGAACTGCCTCGCCGCGTCCTGGAGGTCGCCGCGTCCTACATGGTCGCGATCGCCGACGGCCTGCAGGTGCAGGCGCTGCTCGACCCCGAGGCGATACCCACCGCTGATGAGCTCGCCGCTTTCTACGAAGGCCTCGCGGCAGCCGCGCGGGCCGCCGGTCAGCCATCCACGCAGGAGGAGAATGGTCATGCGTAAGAGAGCTCGGCTCATCGTCTTGGCGCTGGCGGTCTGCGCGTGCCTCATCGGCGCGGCGCTCGCGTTTGCCTCAGAGACGTTCACCATCACCAGCTACTTCACCCCCGACAAGCTTGGCGCCCCCGCCAACCTGTCCGCGAAGACAGTGTTCGCGTTGAACGACGGCAGCGTTCCAACTCCCGTCGGACACGTCTTGGCATACGGTCCCGCGGGTCTCCGGGTGGACGTTGCCGGCACTGGCACATGCCAGAAGGCGGCACTCGAACTGAAGGGTCCCAGTGGCTGTCCCGCGGACTCTCGCATCGGTTTCGGTGGCGGTCTCGGCCTCGTCGAAATCGCCAAGGAATTCATCAAAGAGCCATACACCCTCGATTTCTTTCTCGCGCCCAAGGAAAACGGGCGTCTCACGGTTCTGATCTACGCGCAGGGAGTCAGTCCGGTCGCGGTGGAACTGGTGGTCGTCGCCAAAGAAATCCGCGGCACCAAGCCCTACGGTTTCGGAGTCGAATTCGACATTCCGCCGATTCCCACCCTTCCGGGGGCGTCCTACGCATCGATCGAAACGAACTATTTCACCGTCGGCAGCCAACACGTCGCCTACTACCGCACGATTCACGGCAAGAGACAGCTCGTTCACGTCAAGGGCCTGATCGTGCCTAAGACGTGCCCGAAGGGCGGCTTCCCGTTCAAGGTGATGATCAGCTTCCTCGACGGCAGCTCGAGCACCGACACCTACACGGCCCCCTGCCCTCACAAGTAGCGGCAGAGAAGATCTCAAGTGGCCCCCAGGCACCATCTGCAGGCCGTGGCTCACAGCACGGCGATAGTCCTCGTGTCCCTCATCGCCACCGCGCCTTCAGCGATGGCCAGCTACGCGCCGTCGCTGAACCCGGTGCCGCCGCCGGCGCCGATGCCGACATCCGCGACGATCACACCGTCACTGTTCCCGGATCGTCCCGGCGCGCGAGCCGCGCTGACACTCACAGTCCACTACGCCGGCGGCGAATTCAGTGTGCCCTCCCCGGTACGACGCTCGGTCCTGCGGTTGCCCGCCGGGATGAGCCTAGACGTGCCGAGCCTGCGCAGCTGCAGCGCGGCGCGACTGCGTGCCCGCGGTGCCAGCGGCTGCCCGGCGCGATCGCGGCTTGGTAGCGGATACGCGCTGGTCGAGACCCATACGGGCTCGCAGACCACCACAGAGAACGTTTCGCTGCGCGCCTTCCTCGGCCCTCCCAACAACCTCCAGCCGACGTTCGAGATTCTCGCTCAGGGCTACACGCCCCTGGAAAAGCGTGTCGTGTTCACCGGGTCGGTGCTTTCAGACAGCCCGCCCTACGGGGAAGCGCTTGAGATGTCGATCCCCCCGGTCCCTACGCTGCCCCTGGAGCCCGACGCCTCGATCGTCACGTTCTCATTGACCGTCGGCGCTAGCCGCGGCAAGCATCAGAACTCGGTGCTCCTACCCTCGAGCTGTCCGGCGGGTGGGTTCCCGTTCGCCGCAAGGTTCACCTACGCCGACGGATCTGACAGCCAGGCTCTGGCGAGGGTCCCGTGCTCGTCCTGAACGGTAGAAAGGGGGCGCCACGCATGCGTCACTTGGGTTGGTTCTCGAGGCTCCTCAGCGTCCCGAGGTGGCGTGTGGCTACCCCAACGGCGATCGCGGCGCTGTTCGGTGTACTGGCGGCACTCGGGCCACTGGTCCGCGGCGCGTCCGGTGCGCCGGTGGCGGCGCTCGCGCATGGCGCAAGGACGTTTTCCCTCAGGGAGAACGGCAGTTTGCACATGACCAGCAAACACAATTTCACCCTCAATGAGCAGGGGTCAGCGTCGGGCACGATCACGGGCACGATCTACGTGCATCTGAGCATCGTCTCGACCAGCCGGGTCAGCGCCGAAGTGAACATCTATCCGCGTGGAGGGTCGATCTCTGGCAATGGCACGGCTAACTACCACCGGGGGAGCAAGACGGCCACGTTCTCCGGCTCGGCGTCGATCACTCGCGGGACCGGGACCTACGCCCACGCCCGCGGGTCCGGCTTGAGCTTCAGCGGCACGATCACGCGATCAAACGACGCGATCACGGTGCACATGAGTGGCAGGGTCTCGGACTAACACGACGCGACGGACCTCACGGTGCGCGCGGTGAGGCGAAGAATGGACGGAGGTGGGTTTGTTGCTTCGGTTGTGTGACTTGGTGAAGCGGTATGGGGTTGTTGGTGGGGAGGTGGTGTGTGCGGTTGATGGTGTGTCTTTTGAGGTTGGGGCTGGGGAGTTGGTGGTGTTGTATGGGCCGTCTGGGTCGGGTAAGAGCACGTTGTTGTTGATGGTCGCGGCGTTGCTCGCGCCCACCAGTGGCAGGGTGTTGGTTGGTGGGCGTGATATGTCGTTGCTGTCTGAGCGTGAGGCGTCTCGTTTCCGGCTTTGTGAGCTTGGTTTTATTCGTCAGAACTTTGATTTGTTGGCGGGTGTGAGTGCTGTTGATAACGCGGTGTTGAAGTTGCTCGGCACGATGCGTTGGCGTGACGCTCAGCGGGAGGTCATACCGCTCTTGGAGCGTTTGGGGTTGGGTGCGCGTCTTGGTCATCGGGCTGAGACGCTGTCGATGGGTGAGCGTCAGCGGGTGATGATCGCTAGGGCGCTCTCTACTAGGCCGCGGTTGTTGCTAGCGGACGAGCCGACGGGGAGCCTTGATACCCAGCGTGGCCGTGAAGTACTAGAACTACTACGCGAGCTCTGTCGTGAACGACAAGTCGCGGTCCTACTCGTCAGCCACGACCCCATCGCCGCACACTACGCCGACCGCACCCTCACACTACGCGACGGCAAACTCTCAGCTCACGACACCGATTTCGCCGGCGCGCGGCAGCCAGCCAGCGGGCAAGCAAGCCCCGACGGGTTGCTTGCCGGCGGGGCGGCTCTGGGTTGTGGGTGACCGACAGGGATGAAGCTGTCAAACGCATTGCGGTTCTACCGTGTGCGGCTAAAGGCGCGGCTGGTGGGGGAGTGCTTCGCCGTGGCGGGCATCGCGGCGGGGGTCGCGCTGCTGTTCGCCTCTCAGATCTCCAGTCAGAGCCTTCAGAGCTCGGTGGCGAAGCTCTCGCGCGGGATCGTCGGTGACGCCAGGTTGCAGGTGCTGGCGCGCGACGCGCATGGCTTTCCGCAGAGCATGCTCGGAGAAGTACGTCACATCCCGGGCGTGCGTGTGGCGGCGCCTCTGCTCGAAGCGAGCGCAAACGCCCAGGGCCCCAGGGGCGAGCAGTCTGTGCAGTTGCTCGGCGCGGACCCGAGCCTGTCGGCGCTCGGTGGGAGGCTCGTGCGGCACGTCGAACTCGAACCGTTCGGGGGATTCGGCGCGGTAGTACTGCCCCATCCGCTCGCCCGAACGATCGGCGTGAGCAGGTTCGGCCAGGTCGTGAAGTTCCAGCTCGCCGGTCGCACTGTCGGCGCCCCGTTGTATGAAGAGCTCTACCGGCGGCAGATCGGGGGGCTGGTCTCCAGCCCCGTTGCACTGGCGCCGCTGTTCTTCGCCCAGGAACTGTCAGGGCTCAAGGGCCGCGTCAGCCGCATTCTCGTGGCAGCGGCGCCTGGACGGGAAGCTCAGGTCAAGGCGGCGCTAAAGCGACTAGCGGGCGGGCGGTTGGACGTTCGGGGAGTCGGTTATGACCAGACACTGTTCGCCAAGGCCGCCACCGCGAGCAACCAGTCGACCGCGCTGTTCGCGGCGATCAGTGCGCTCGTGGGGTTCCTGTTCGCTTTCAACGCGATGCTGCTCACGGTTCCCCAGCGCCGGCGGCTGGTCGTCGATCTGCGCCGCGACGGATACACCCCACAGACGGTGATCGGGGTACTCGTGCTGGACGCGATCGCGCTGGGACTCCTGGGGTGCGTGCTCGGCCTGGCGCTCGGGGACGAGCTCTCGATCCACTTGCTGCACTCCAACCCGGCGTTCCTATCGCTGGCGTTCGCGATCGGCTCCGAGCGTGTCGTGAGCTGGCAGAGCATCACGATCGCAGCGGGTGGGGGGATGTTTGCCGCGCTTGTGGCGGTACTCAGCCCGTTGCGCGAGATCATCTCCCGCGACCCGCTCGCCGCGAGCGCTTCGCCGCGCGAGCGTGGCGGGGCCATGCCCGGCGCAGGCGTCCGGCTGGCGCTCGTAGGCGCGGTCTGCGTTGGTGGCGCCACGCTGGTACTGCTCCTCGCGCCGGACGCGGCGATCCCGGGCATGGTGCTGTTGCTGGCGGCGCTGTTGCTGGTGCTACCGCTCATGCTCGCCACGATGCTCGTGCTCGTCAGGCGCTGTGCCGCAACGGTCACGAGCGCCGTCGGGCACGTGGCGGCTATGGAGTTGAGCGCCGGAAGCGCACGGGCCGTGGCGATCGCGGCGACCGGCGCGATCGCTGTGTTCGGCAGCGTCGCGATCAACGGTGCGCACGGTGACTTGCTCAAAGGCCTGGAAGGCGCCACACGCGAACTGAACGCCTCGACGGACGTGTGGATCGCCCCCGCTGGCAGCTACAACCTCCTGGACACAACCCCGTTCGCACCGACCGAGCAGACACAGCTCGAGCATCTGCCATCTGTACGCGCGGTACGCGTCTACCGCGGCGGGCTGCTGGACTACGGTCAGCGCCGCGTACTAGTCATCGCCCCGCCGCGTGCAGCCAATCCGCTGGTGCCCACGGGGCAGATCATCGACGGAGACGCCACCCGGGCCAGCGAACGCGTGCGTGGCGGCGGCTGGGTCGTCGTCTCACAGGCACTGGCATCCGAACAGCACCTGCACATCGGTCAGACGCTCGAGCTGCCGAGCCCGAACCCGACCGCCTTCCGCGTGGCAGCGACCTCCACGAACCTCGGCTGGGCGCCCGGCGCGATCATCATGAACGCCGAGGACTATGCCCGTGCATGGGGCAGCACCGACGCGAGCGCGTACAGCATCCTGCTCACACCGGGCGTCTCGCCGGCCCGTGCCGTACCCGAGATCGAACGCGCGCTCGGAGCTGGAGGAGACGCCACCAGTGGCCTGGCTGTGCAGAGCGCCACGCGACACACCGCTCAGCAGGTCGCGCTCAGCCGCCAGGCGCTCTCGCGCTTGACCCAGATCGCCACACTGATCCTGATCGTCGCGGTGCTGGCGATGGCGGCCGCGATGGCGGCGATGGTCTGGCAGCGCCGCCCGCGCCTAGCCAAGCTCAAGCTGGAGGGGATCCGGCGAACCGACCTGTGGCACACGATCCTGCTCGAGAGCCTGATTCTGCTCACGGTTGGCTGCGTCACGGGCGCGATCTTCGGCCTCTACGGCCAGCAGCTCGCTGACCGCGCGCTCTCCCACGCGATCGGCTTCCCCGTCGTCTACTCGATCACGGCCCTCACGGCCCTGGAGAGCCTTGGGCTTGTGGTCGCGACAGCGCTTGCGATCCTTGCAATCCCCGGTTACCTGGCCGCTAGCGTGCCGGCGGCGCTGGCGCTTCAGGACTGACGCGACGGTAGGCATGGCCGCTCGCCGCTCGCGAGCGGATTTGAGATCTCGAGACTAGTTTTCGATCAGATGGCTGCCGGCGGAGCCGTGGCCGTTACCAAGCGCGCTGGTCGCGATCGACCCGCTGACACTCAGATCCCACCATCCGTAGAGCACCGGCACCTGATACCAGCTGGAGTGACGCACGCGGAAGTCGGTCATCTCCGGTCCATCCCAGTAGCGCTCCCAGTCGAGGTGCTCACTAAACGCGGCGAGCTGCTGGAAGCGGTAGCGGTCATCGCTCGAGCGATACACCGCGTAGGAGTCCGCTCCATAGCGCAGCGCCAGCGCGGCCGCCTCGCCCAGCGCTTGCTCGAACCCATCGGCTCTGAAGCCGGTGGCATACCAGGGGATGATCACCGTTCCCGCCATCAGCCGCCCACCTCCGCGTGGATCGCCCCGGGTCCATCGGCGGTCTTGCCCTGACCCTCGCGATCGGCACCGACGAGGATCGAGATCTTGCCCAGGTGCTTGTTTTCGAGCATCAGCTGATGAGCTTCTGCGACACCCTCGAAGCCGAGCGTGCGCCACAGCACCGGGCGGATCTGCCCGCTCTCGATCAACTCGTTGGCCTTCATGCACTCATAGGCGTTTGCGAAGTGCGAACCGAGGATCTCCTTCTGCTTCATCCACAGGTAGCGCACATCGAAGTCCAGGTTGTAGCCGGTCGTCCCGGCGCAGATCACGACCTTGCCGAACGGCTTGACGGTGAACACCGAGGTCGGGAAGGTCGCCTGCCCGACGTGCTCGAAGACGACGTCGGGGGCATCGCCGAGGATTCCCTTGACGCGCTTTGCGAATTCGCGCGAGGCTCCGAAGCGTGCCTTCTCCTCTTCGGGGCTCTCGGTGCCGGTGCGCATCATCCCGGCAAACTCACCCCGGTCGATGTAGTCAACGGCTCCGAGACGCTTGACCAGCTCGCCCTTCTGTGCGGATGAGACAACGCCCACACACCGTGCTCCGGCGGCGGCACACAGTTGGGTGGCGAACACGCCCAGTCCGCCGGCGGCGCCCCAGATCAGGACCTTCTGTCCCGCCTGCAGCTTGCAGCGGGTGATCAGCATGCGGTAGGCGGTGAAGTAGACCAGTCCGTAGGAGGCGGCCTCCTCCCAGGTCAGTGCCGCCGGCTTTGCCAGCAGCTGCTGGGCCTGCACCTTGGTGAACTGGGCGAAGGAGCCCCAGGTCGTCTCATAGCCCCAGATCTTCTGTGAGGGTGCGGCCATCGGATCCAGACCGTGCACCTCGGGGTCCTCATAGGAGGCCTGGTTGCAGTGCAGCACGACCTCGTCCCCGGGCTTCCAGCGGGTGACGCCGGCGCCCACCTTCCAGACGATTCCCGAGGCGTCCGAGCCGCCGATGTGATGCCCGAACTCGGGGTGATCGCCGTACTTCATGACCGACACCGGCTTGCCAAGAGCCGCCCACACGTTGTTGTAGTTGACTCCGGCGGCCATCACGCGCACGATCACCTCGAAGGCACCCGGCTCGGGCACCTCGATCTCCTCGACCTGAAAGGCGTCCTTTGGTTCGCCTTGGCGCTCCTCTCGGATGACCCAGGCGGCCATGCTTGCCGGGAGCTCTCCAGGCTCGGTGCTCACCTCGGAGACTTGCTGCAGATCGATTGCCACGATGCTCTTGACCTCACTGTCGGGGAAGGGGAAGCACTGGCAATCCTACCCTGGGGTGGCCGCGGAGGCTTGGCGGCGCTCGGAACGCCACACCAGACGCAATCCCGACCAGTCCTCGTCCAGCGCCGCGACCTTGACGTCCACCAATCCGAGCGCCAAAGCGAGGTCGCGGATGTCCTGCTCGCGGATGTCGCTGTCGTGCCCGCCGGCGCGTCTGGGCCAGGCCACCCACACAGCGCCGGCCGGGAAGATCAGCGCCGCCAGCTCAGAGATGCTGCCACGCAGCTGCGAGAGGGCGTCAAAGAAGGCCACCACGACGGCCGGGGAGATATCTGGAAGCTGTCCACGGCCGGCCGAGATGCGGGTGACTCCCTCGGGCGGGTCCGGGACGCTCCAATCCGGCGGGGCGTCGAGTAGCAGCAGGCTGTCGTCTTCGCGAAGGCCGAGCTTTCTCCACAGGGGTGTCTGTGAATAGCCGGCCATCCTCACACCTGGATCGCCTCGGTGGCCGGGGCGCTCTCGTGCGCTGTGGCCTCGCGTCCGACGAGCGTCCATGCGAGCAGCGCTCCGAGCAGCGCCACAGCGGAGCCGACGCGCAGCCCGTACTGCAGGGCGTAGACAAACGCGTGCTGGCTGGCGTCAATGATCTGGACGGGCATGCCGTGCAGGGCGCCACCGGAGCCGAGACCGCTGGCTAGCTCGGCGCGCTTGCCCGCGGGGATCATGGGCAGGAGCTGATCGATCTTGGAGCGTCCGAGCGTGGCGACCATCGCACCGAGGATCGCCACGCCGAATGTACCGCCGACCATGCGGTTCATCGACAGGATCCCGGAGGCGACCCCGGCCTTGGTCTGCTCGACGGCGTTCATCGCGGCGGTACTCATCGGGCTCATCACGAACGCCATGCCGATGCCCATCAGCATGAACCCGGGCAGCAGCGCGCCGTAGCCACTGGAGACCGTCAGGTGCGACTGCCAGAACAGCGCGCCGGAAACGGACACCAGCCCGAAGGCCATCAGCGGCCGTGAGCCGACGCGGTCGGCCAGGCGCCCAGCGACGGGCGCTATCAGCACGATCATCAGCGTGGAGGGCAGGAAGCGAAGACCGGCTTCTAGCGGCGTGTAGTGCAGCACGTTCTGCATGTACAGGGCCATGAAGAAGAACATCGCGAGCATCGCAAAGGAGACGATGAACGCGACGATGTTCGCGCCGAGGAACGTGCGCGAGCGAAAGAAGCTGAAGTCGACCATCGGCGCCTGCTGGCGGCGCTCGATGACCCCGAAGGCGCTCAGCGCGACCGCGGCGCTGGCGAACAGCACGAGCTCGCGGGTGGAGCCCCAGTGCCACGCGTTGCCCTCCACCAGCGCCAGCACGAGCGCGGCCAGGCCGCCGGTGAGGGTCAGCACACCAGGGATGTCGACGCGCTGGGAGACGGTCTCATCGCGCGACTCGCGCACCGCGAACAGCGACACGACGATCGCGCCGACCGCGACGGGGAGGTTTAGGAAGAAGATCGACTGCCAGCTGACGGACTCCACGAGGAAGCCGCCGAGCACGGGGCCGATCGCCAGCGCCATCGCGGACACGCCGGCCCACGTTCCGATCGCCTTGCCGCGCTCGGCGGGCGGGAACGCATTGGTGATGATCGACAGCGTGGCGGGCATCATCAACGCCGAGCCGATGCCCTGGATCGCGCGCCAGCCGACGAGCCAGGTGTCGCTGGGGGAGAAGCCGATGGCGCCGCTCGAGAGCGCGAACACGATCACGCCGGCGAGGAACGCGCGGCGGCGACCGAACAGGTCGCCGATGCGTCCGCCGGTGACGAGCAGCACGGCGAAGGAGAGCGTGTACGCGTTGACGGTCCACTCGAGCGAGGCGGTTGAGGCGTGCAGGCTGCGCTGGATCGAGGGCAGCGCGACGTTTACGACGGTGTTGTCGAGCATGATCATGAAAAGGGCGAAACACATCGCTCCGAGAGCCCACCAGCGGCGGTTCTCGTCGTTCATCCGCAGCGATCGAGTCCTGTCGGTCATCGGGTGACTCCCTTCTCAGCGGGTCTGTAGTCGGCGATATCCTCACGGCGCTCGAGGATCAGTCCCAGGGCATGTTTGAGGGCGGCGGCCTCGTCGTTCTCGAGCGAGCCAATCAGCTCCGCGAGCGCGGACAGGCGCGCCTCGTTGAGCGCCCGCGGGACGGTGCGTCCACTCTCGGTGAGGCGCACGCGCTTCATGCGCCGGTCATCGGGGTCCTCCTTGCGCCCCACGAAGCCGCGCTCGAAGAGGCCGTCCACGGCGCGACTCATCGCCGCAAGCGACACGCCGAGCGACTCCGCGAGAGCCTTCACCGAGCGCTCCTCGCCTGCCATGTCCAACCCGCACAGGACCTTTATCTGCGTGAACGACAGGTCGAGCTCGGCGATCGTATTGAACGTGCCGATGTTGGCCGTGCGCATCAGGTAGCTGGCCAGCGCGAACATGTCGCGCGTGAGCTCGTCACGGTCGGTTACCGTGGGCGCAGTAATTGCTTGCATACACGCAATTATATAGCGGGCGCAATGGTTGCGTTATGTGATGTTGTGCACACTCGCGCCGATCAGCGATCGGCTCTCAGCGCTCGCCCTCCGGGAACGGGAGCTCCTGGACGGTGGCGCTGGCGCCGTGCTCCCCGACCTGGAGGGAGTCTCCCGGCTCGGCCTCGCGGCGCACGAGCGCGAGTGCTATCGGCCCCAGCCTGGGCGAATCGGCGACGCTACTCACACTGCCCACGACTCGCTCGCCCAGACGTAGCTGTGCACCGCGGGCGACCGGCTCGGACAGGCGCAGGCCGCGCAGATGGCGATTGGGCTTGCCCTTGTAATAAAGACGCGCGACGGTCTCCTGGCCGACATAGCAGCCCTTGGTGAAGCTGACCGCCCGCTCGTTCAACCCGGCCTCCTGTGGGATGACGGTCTCGTCGATGTCGATCCCGTACCGGGGTCTGCCACGCTCGACACGCAGACACTCGGCGGCCTGCTCTGAGGTGCCGATGGCCCCACGCTCGCGCAACGCGCCTGCCAGGCGCTCGGTGTCCGCGGCCTGACAGATGAGATCCACGCCGATGTCAGTGCGCACCGCTAGGGCCTCGATGTCGCCGATCTGGACCGGGGTGCTTGCATGCTCGGCATTGGCCAGGTGATCGGCGATGGCGACCCGTGAGGACTGCGGGCCGATCAGCGACAGCAGACCGCACTCCAGCGTGCGTTTGTCCAACTCCAGCTGATATCCGACTCGATAGCGTCGAATCATGTCGAACAGTCCCTGCAGCGCTGGACGCTCAGTGTCCAGCAAGAGCTCCGAGGGAGTCGAGCCGTCCTCGCCGACGGCGAGGATCCGCAGATCCCCGAGCATCTTGCCCTTGTGGGTCAGAAAGGCCGCATAACAACCTTCGCCCGGGCGCAGCGTCGTCAGCTCGTTTGTGACCTGACCGTTGAGGAACTGCACGGCCTCGGCTCCGCTCAGCGCGAGCTTGCCCCGCTCGGAGCGATCCAGCAGACCACAACCCTCGAGCAGAACCAGATAGTCACTACCCGGTGTTTTCCCGACGACGTTCGCCACGCTTCGAGGATAGCCCGAGCCAGGCGCTAGGCTGTGCGGGCGATGGGGCTGGCCGCTAACTTCAAGCAGATCGTCGACTCGCTGCCCGAGGACTGGACCGACCTAGAGTTGGATCTGCGTATCGTCGATGAGTCTCGCTACATCGACGCCGCGGTCTACCTGACCACCTGCAACGCCCGTCCCTACTCCCGGCACGACTGGCACTGGCGTCTGCTCGTTGCCCACCACTTTGGTCACGCCGCCGCCTCTGAGACCGTTCACGGTGCCCTCACGCTGCTTGATGACGCCGCGATCGAAGGTGAGCTGGTGCTACGCGAGCAACGCTGCGGGCGTGTCGAGGTCACCCAGATGTGGGGACGCCCGTACTCGGTGCGCGAGGAGTTCCAGCGCCTGCGTTCGCAGTAGTGAGCACCGTCGGCCTGCACTCAGAGCACTAAGGGCACGGTGGGATGACACTCGTCGTTGCGTTGATCCCAGATCTGCTGTTCGGCTCACGTGTGCAGGCGACGCTCACGCAGGAAGGCCACGAGGTGAGGTTGCTAGCAAACCAGGCCCGGCTTGCCGGGGAGCTCGCCGGCGCAGAGGTCCTCGTGGTCGATCTGGGCGCCGAGAACCTCCAGCTGCGAGAGCTCTTGGATGAGCTGGCGCGGTCGGGCGGTGATCCGCCGCCGCGAACGTTGGGTTTCTACGCGCATGTGGATGTCGATACGCGCAAAAGGGCGCTCGAGGAAGGCTTCGATCTGGTGGTGCCCCGCTCACGTATGGCCCGCGAAGGCGCACAGCTGGTCCTGCGGCTGGCAGCCAGTTGAGCAGATGATCATCCTCGCCGTGGTGTAGCCCTGGGCACCGAGTTGTGGCCGGCCGTAAGGAATCAAATCGCGCTTATCGACGCGATCTTGGGTGATCCGCAGGCTGAGGTGCCAGCCGTCAACTGGCGGGCCGCGTGTCATCGGTGCTACCCGGGTTCTCCAAGCTGAGCGGATCCAGTGCCACCAGGGCGGCGTTTGGAACGCGCTCGGCCATTGCCACGCGCCTGCCGGCGCGCCTGAACAGAGCCACCCGTATCACGACTCCGTGGCAAACAACCAGAGCCGGCAGCTCCCCGCGTTCGACATCCGCCAGCGCCTCGGCGACCCGCACGCTCTGCGCCTCGAACGACTCACCCTGGGGGAAGCAGAAATCCGGGTCTCCGCCGACGAATGCCGCGAAGCGCTCGGGATCTTCGGCCTGCACCTCCGCGAACGTGCGGTCCGTCCAAGCGCCGGCGTCTGTCTCCATCAGACGTGGATCCAGCTGGGCCGTCAGCCCGATCCGCTCGGCGAGCACTTCGGTGGTCTGCAGCGCACGCAGCAGCGGGCTCGACCACAGAGACCGAAAGCCGTAGCTCAGGGCACGCTCGGCCAGCTCCACCGCCTGGGCGCGTCCGGTCTCATCCAGTCCCACCGGCAAGTGTCCCTGAAAGCGCCGCTCGGCGTTGTAGGCGGTCTGGCCGTGTCGCGCCAGATACACGCCGCTGGCCGAGGTTTGTCTGGAGACCTCCACGTGCCCTCAGCCGGCGAAGCTGGGGTCGAACATCGCGCTGACCCGAGGTGGCGCGGACACGATCCCAAACCGTGCCTCCCAGGAGGCCCAGGTGCGCAGCCGCGGGATGTCGAGCTCGCCAAACCGAGGCTCCGATCCGAGGAACGCGCCGCGCAGAGCACGCATCTGTTCGCTCAGCACCGTGCGGTTGAGGGTCGGCACCTCTTTGAGCAGATCATCGACACTCCCACCGGGGTTGTGCAGTGTCACCGCGTACCCGCGTTGAATGGCGTGCACGACGTGGCGAACAAGCCCCGGGTGGCGAGCGATCTCAGCGGCGCTAACGCACACCACCAGCTCAGGATATGAGGGAGCCCCGTATTCGTCGACACGGAACTCGTGTATCGCTGGTCGCGCCTTGGTGAGCTCCACGCCCTCCACATCCCAGAAAGCGGTGACCGCGTCCACGCGATTTGACAGCAGGCTCGGTACGGCCTGAAAGCCGATGTTCACACGCTTCACTCGGCGCGCGTCACCGCCGGCTCCCGCGATGACCGAGCGCAACACCGCCTCGTCGCTGGACAGACCGGTTACGCCGACGGTGGCTCCCTGTAGCTGGCGCGGACTGCCGATCTGTGGCTGAGCGATCACCGCGGCCAGCGGTCGCTGCACGAGCGCAAGGACACCGACGATGTCTGCGCCCTGAGCGCGAGCGATCGCCAAGTCGTGAATGTCGAGGACCGCGAAGTTGGTGCGCCCCGTGAGCAGCAGCTTCACCGAATCCGTCGATTCCGATGGCTGCACGACGTGCAGGCGAACCCCTTCGCTGCGGTCATACCCGCGAGCGAGGGCCGAGTAGATCCCGCTGTGCACCGCGTTTGGGGTGAAGTCGAGCACGAGCGTGGCCTGCTGCAGGTGCTTTTCGGTGCCCGAGCACCCGTTCAGCAGCACGCCGACGGTGATCGCCAGCACCAGCGGGGCCGGCCGCATCGCGGCCAGGCGAGAGCGGACCGAGTTTCGCCGAACGCAATGAGCTAGCGCCAACACGGTCGCGCAGCATACGCGTCCTGCTCGGATCGCTACCCGATCGTCGGTTGTGAGCTTCGCTCTCAGAGCACGCGCCCGGTGCAACTACTCAGGGAGCGCTATGACGCGGCCGCGTCGCCTGGGCGCGGCTCCAGAACGCCGGTCTCCGCGGGTCCGACCGGCTCGGGGGCAAGCGGACGCAGGTACAGGAACTCGTACAGGAGCGCGGCGATAGCGCCGCCCACCAGCGGGCCGGCGTACCAAACCCAGCCGTTGGCCCAGTGGTTGCCGACCAGCTGTGGGCCGAAGGCGCGGGCCGGGTTCATCGCGGCGCCCGTGTAGGGGCCACCGAAGAGGATGTCGATCGTGATCGTCAAACCGATCGCCAGGCCGGCGATCGCCTTGAAAGTGCCGCGCGGATCAACCGCGGTAGCGAACACCACCAGCACCAGGAAGAAGGTCAAGATCGCCTCCAGGCCAAAGGCGGCATGCGCGTCGACGCCGTGTCCGATCGCCGGCACACCGAGCTGAACCGCGGACGTCGCGGCGCTCGGCAAGAGCGCCTTCAGGGCCAGTGCAGCCACTGTCGCGCCAGCCAGCTGCACCACCCAGTAGAGCAGGCCAAGAGCCGGCGTGATCCGTTTGGTGATCAAAAATCCGAATGTCACAGCCGGGTTGAAGTGGCCGCCGGAGATGTGCCCAAGCGCCGAGACCATGATCCCGATCGCCAGGCCGTGAGCGATAGCGATGCCGATCAGCGACGGGTCGTGGATATCGCCGGCGGCGACTATCGAGCCGGCGCCGATGAAGATCAGTGTGAAAGTGCCGATGAACTCGGCGACTGCGCGGCGAAGTGGATCCTCTGACATGGCGCGAATCTACGAGGAGGGTCGGACAGATGCCCAACCTCATAAACTGCGGGCATGCGCCGGAGAGTCACCTACTCGCGCAATCTGACGCTGTCTCTGTCGCGGACATGCCAGTGCTACTGCAAGTACTGCGCGTTTGCGACACACAAAGCGCATCTGTATACGCCTGAGCAGGTGATCGAGATCCTCGACGGCGCAGCCCGTCGCCAGGTCAAGGAGCTGCTGGTACTCACCGGGGAGCGCCCCGAGGTCAACCCGGAGGTGGCCGCGAAACTGGCGCAGTACGGGCACGAGGACTTCACCGCCTATGTGGTCTGGGTCTGCGAGCGGGCGCTGGAGCGGGGGCTGCTCCCGCACACCAACCTCGGCGTCCTCTCCCGCGAGGACCTGGCCCGTTTGCGCGAGGTCACCGCCTCCCAGGGGCTCATGCTCGAGTCCGTGTCCGAGCGGCTGATGGAGACCGTCCACGCCGGCTCCCCCACCAAGCACCCCGCCCGGCGCCTTGAGACGATCCGGGCCGCCGGAGAGCTTCAGATCACCTTCACCAGCGGCATCCTCGTGGGGATCGGCGAGACCGAGACCGAGCGGATCCAGTCGCTGGAGGCGATCGCGGCGCTGCACGCGGAGCACGGCCACATCCAGGAGGTGATCCTCCAGAACTTCGTGCCCCACCAGCGCTACTACGGCCAGGAGCCCGCTCAGATCGCCGACGAGGCAGCACGCGAGTATTGGCGCACGGGCGTCGCCGACCACCGACCCGAGCTGCCGTTGCCCGACTGGGCCTGTCCCGTGGACATCGAGGACATGAAGCGTCTGATCGCGGAGACCCGGCGGCTGATGCCCGATGTCGGCATCCAGATCCCCCCCAACCTCGCCGACTGGTGGGGGGAGCTCGTGGCAGCTGGGGCCACCGACCTGGGGGGCCTGTCCGCCAACGGCGATCACATCTCTCCCGAGCATCCCTTCCCCTCGCCTCACCAGGTGCGCAAGCAGCTGCAGGCCGATGGCGTGGCCCTGACGGAGCGCCTGTGCGTCTACCCCCAGTACATCGACCCACACTGGATCGATCCAGTGGTCATGGACACGATCAAGGTCAAGTACTGGTCCTTCATCCCGCGGCGGGGATCGGGGCGAACAGAGCCGCCTGCCTCCATTCGCCCCGAGCTCGTCACCGGTGCCATAGCCAAGGGCCGCGAGGGGGTCGCTCTGAGCGCCGAGGAGCTGACGGCCATGTTCTCCGAGACCCGCCCCGAGGTCATCGAGGAGATGCGCCAGGCCGCCGATGAGCTGCGCTCCGAGCTCATGGGGGAGACGGTCACCTTCGTCGTCAACCGCAACATCAATGTCTCAAACGTCTGTGTCGTCGGCTGCGCCTTCTGTGGCTTCGGCCAGGGCAAGCGCTCCCCCGACGCCTACGAGCACGACGAGGCCGAGTTTGTCTCCCGCATCCACGACGCCCTCGACTACGGCGCCACCGAGCTGTGCATCCAGTCGGGCATCCACCCCGACTGGACCCTCGAGGACTACCTCCGCTGGCTGCGCCTGGCCAAGCGCACCGCTTCCGAGGCGGGGACCGATCTGCACCTGCACGCCTACAGCCCGATGGAGATCGCCCACATGTGCGACATCTCCGCTTTGCCTCCGAGCGAGGTCTTCGCCCAGCTGCGCGACGCCGGTCTCGGCTCCACGCCCGGGACCGCCGCCGAGGTCCTCCACGACGGGGTGCGCGAGCGGATCTCGCCCAACAAGCTCCCCGTCGCGCGCTGGGTGGAGATCATCGAGGCCTCCCATCGCGCCGGTCTGCGCTCGACCTCCACGGTCATGTTCGGTCACATCGAGGAGCCCTGGGAGCTAGCCGAGCACATGCGTGTCATCCGCGAGCTGCAGGAACGCACGGGCGGCATCACCGAGTTCGTCCCCCTCTCCTTCATCCCCTTCCAGACCCTGCTCGGGCGCACCCACGGTGTCGAGGAGATCTCCCGCGAGGAGAACCTCAAGCACACCGCCGTCTTCCGCCTGGCCCTCGGACGGACCATCGGAAGCCTGCAGGCCAGCTGGGTCAAGATGGGACTGGACGCCGCCTCAGAGGCGCTGCGCTGGGGGGTCAACGACCTCGGTGGCACCCTCATGGAGGAGTCCATCAGCCGTCTCGCCGGCAGCTATCACGGCACCAAGCTCGACCCCGACCAGCTCGTCGCCGCAGCCCACGAGGCCGGACGCCCGGCGGCGGAGCGGACCACCCTGTATGGGATCCGTCGTCGCTACGAGTTGCCGATCGCAGCCTGAGACTGCGCGAAATCGATGTCGGCGGTGGTTGTTGGTCTCGCTCCTGCTGCTCGGCTTGCTCTAGGACTGAGGCCGTTTGGTATCCAGCTCGACTACGAGCGGGATACCGGTGTCCAACCAGTAGCGGTGGAGCTCCTTGATCTTCGCGCGCGTCGGGAACCCGCGCAGATGAAGACCGCACTCGCCGTAGTCGAACAGAGTGACCGTCTCGCACAGCGCCTCTCTCGCCTGCTCGATCTCTGCCGGATCTGTCAGCTCTCGCGCGAGGCCCGCGAATTTCCCGCCGCGCATCCGCAGGCGCACGCTCGGATTCGCCCGGATGTTCCAAACCCAGGCCGCGACGGCCGACGGTTTGCTCATCGCTATCTCAGGGGGACGAAGCTGCACGATGTAGGCCTTGTCCGCTCTTCGGATCACCCGAATGCACTTGCGCCGCGTCTTTCCGGTCTTGCGCCCAGTTGTCGTGATCACGCCGTATCCGGTGGGCGGCCGAACCACGAAGAGGGGAAGCATGAGTGCGCTTAGAACGCGGCCGTCCCTTGCCGAGCGGATGATGCGGGCGTGCTTGGACGCGTGCTTGGCGGCAGTGTCACGCACGTCCGTGGCATGCGCTCGTCGGTCCTCGTCCTGTTGTGGCGCGCGGGTGCTCGGTGCTTCGGTCATCTCAGGTTCGCCTCCCGGGTGGTTGGGGTCACGCCATCAAGCGCAATCGTTGCTTCCAGATGCTCGCCGCGGCGTTCGGAGCTGCGAAGCTCCCGCGCTTGCCGGCGCTCGGTGCGGCTGGGCTTGCGACCTCGACGCACCTTGCCGGCGCCCATGATCGACACGAGACGTATGCGGATCAGCGGGTCGCCGGGTCGGGGTTGGTGATCGCCGAGTCGCACGTCGTTGGCGCCCATCAAAGCGAACTTCGACACTTGCACGCGCACGCCGTTCGGGACGCGGATTTCGCCACCGCCCATCACTGAGTAGACGTTCAGCTGGGTCACTGGGTGGGAGAGCTCGATGTCGCACAGGTCGATCTTGGCGCCGCCCATCGCGTTCACGACTGTGCACCGTTTCGCGATTCGCCAGTGCCCCTGACGATCATTGCCTCCCATGATCGAAATGACGCGGCGGGCACCACCCGGACCCTCACGCACCGCGATACGATCGCCTCGTCGGGGGTCCGCGAGGATACGCCCGTCGGACAGTGCATCCAGGCTTACGTCGGCGAGGAGCCGATCGAGCTCGCGAAGGGTGCGCGTTGCGTAAGCCGACTGGATTCGCTCGTCGAGCTCGTCTACGCTCAGCCGACCCTCGGCCGCCGCGTTGCCGAGGATCTCCACGGCCTGCTCACGCTCGGCGTCGGAGGCGCGCAGGTCCGGGTGGGAGTTGAACGCGGACATCGTCTAGCGCGGTGACGATTGCAGGTCAGGCGTGTGCACGCCGCCGCCTCGAGCGCGAGGCTATGAGTCGCTGGGCGAGCAGCATGACCGCCGGCACCTTGCGGTCTCGCGGTGGGAGCAGCCCGATCTGCTGAGAGAAGCCGTACAGGTCGTAGATCAGCGTATGGCGGGAGATCAGGCCATCGCGGAACTCGTAGAGGTCGATACCTTCGATGTCGATGGACCGTCCGGTGGGCGCCCAGGTCGGTGGTTTGGAGCCATAGCGCTTGCCCCAAAAAGCCAGCTCGCCTGTGAAAGTCCCGGTCATTCGCCAGGGCAGCGCGAGCCCGGTGCCCTCCAGCGCGGGGTAGAGCGTGCCGGTACTTTCGAGGTGGACGTCGGGGAAGGCGCGGAAGAAGATCTCGATGAATGCTCTGAACTCGCTACGGCCGCGGGCGGTCTCACCGAACATCGCCGGGTCCTCGCAAACGATGTCCTCGGTTACGAGGGCGTCGAGCTCATCGAGGTCGTGGGTGTTCCAGGCCGTCTCCCAGCGCTCGAAAAAGGTGTGCAACTCGCCAGCGCGAGGAAGCCAGCGCTCAGAGAGCCCGGGCAGGCCTGCTCTGAGCTGCTCCAGCAGGTCGGTGCTCTGATGGGGTGTGGGCGGCGCGTTGATGGGTGGTGTGGCGGTTGTGATCGGAGGCTCCTTTGTTGGTTGTCAGCTTCGAATGTTTGTGGGAGGAGCTGTTGCTGCTCATCCCCGGGCGAACTGGCCGTGGAAGCCGAAGGGGATGTGGTGGGGGGCGTGCGCGCGCGCCAGCTCGCTCAAATCGGCGGCGTCTAGGACCAACAAAAAGGACCTTTCCGCCTCGGCGTCGAGCACGACCGAGAGCAGCACGCCGTCGTCCTCGTGCTTGGCGTCGGGGTGCGCCACGAACACCGGCTCGCCCGGATAGCACCCCGGCTGGGACCACGAGCGCGTGGCGCCATCTGTCGTGTCGATCTTGAGGATCTGCTCGAGCCATCCATCCGCGCCGTTGCCGTTGCCCCAGACGTAGCGGTAGGGGCGCTCGTTGCAGCGCCCGTAGTTGATGCGCGGCAGCTCGATCCCCTGCTCGGCCAGCTGCTCGCGGCGCACCGATCGGTCGCCGAGGCGCAGGCGAAAGCGGGTCAGGCTGGCGGGCGTCACCGGCTTTCCGGCGCGCAGGCGCTCGAGGTAGAGGTCCTCGATGATGCCCGCGTCGGGGTAGGCGCACAGGTCGACGACTACCTCACCGCCGTCCTCGTAGGCGTTGACGTGATGGAAAGCGAAGCAGGGGTCGGTCTGGAAGCCGGCGGTGGCCTTGCCAGTGGCGCGATCGATGAGCGTGAAGCGCGTGCCCCGCTCGGGCTTCCAGCGGTAGTTCTCGATGTAGGGGCGACCGGACAGCGCCAGCGCCAGCGGGTTGACCACCAGCGGAAACTCACCGAGCACCAGCCAGCGCTCGGTG
>DATBPE010000159.1:0-24766 GCA_036561505.1 Solirubrobacteraceae bacterium | reverse complement strand
GTCGCTTGGCTCATCGCCGTTGTCGTCCCCTCCACCACCTTTACCGCCAGACCCACCTGATTTACTGGTGCTCGAGGAGCTCGAGTTGGAGTTCTGATTGCCACCGGGGTTTGAGTTGTTTTCTTCTGGTGGGGCGCCACTACTCTGGCCGAAGATGTCGTTGGCGAGCGCCGCGCCACTTGTCCCAGCGCCGCCGCTGGCTCCGTCGCGTGCTCCCTGGTTGCCGGGCGACCCGGCAGGTTCTCCGAGTGAGCCGCCTTCGCCGCCGTCGCCGCCTTCGCTGCCTTTTCCGGCGCATGGGCCTTCTTTTTCGCACGCGCTCGAGCTGGCACCGAGGCCCGCGACTACCGTGTCTTCTTCGAATGTGTTCGAGCCGGCCAGGCTGAGCGAGCCGGCGTTGTAGATGGCGCCACCCTCGCCGTTGCCGCCGTTGGCGCCATTGCCACCTTCGGCGCCCAATCCACCGTCGGCGCCATCGCCGGCCGGTGGCGTCTTCAGTGCCGTGTGTTCGTGTTCACAGACGTCGTAGGGGTCAGCGGATGCTCCGCTTCCGCCCTTACCGGCGTCTCCCGCGTCGCCGCCGCTTCCCGATTGACCGCCCTCGGCGCGATCTTCGGCGAAGTTCGAGTTTTCGATGTTGGCGTTGCCGCTGTTGTAGATCGCGCCACCCAACCCGCTGGCACCGTTTCCGGCGGCTGCTCCGGGGCCGGCGTTACCGCCTACTCCTCCTTCACCGCCAGAATCCCCGTCGCCACCGTTTCCGCCTGCCCCGCCGCCACCGCCGCTGCCGCCGTTGCCTCCGATGCCGCCGTTGGCGTCATCCAGTCGGAAGGTCGTCTTCTTGACAGTCAGCGTCCCGGAGTTATAGACAGCGCCGCCCTGTGCTTCCCCACCGTTACCCGCCGAGGTGCCTGGACCACCGTCACCTCCGCGCGCCCCGTCGCCGCCGGTGCCGGGCGGGTTGGCCCAGTAGCTGACTGTGGGGCCGCCCTGCGGTCCGCATTCTTGTTCATCGGAACCTACCCCGGCCGCTCCACCGCTACCGCCGGCTCCTGCGCTGCCGCCGCCGCCACCGTTGCCGCCGAACCCGCCGGTGACGAAGTCAGCCTGGAATTCGTCTTCTTCCAGGGTGACGGTGCCGGCGTTGGAAATGGCGCCACCCTGGACAGCCGGTGCGGCCAGTGCCTTGCCGCCCACGAACCCGCCGTCGCCGCCTTCCTTGCCATCGCCGCCCGCTTCGCTGGTTGCGTCTTCGCCGTCTTTTCCTTCTTTGCCTTCGCTGCCGTCTTTGGCGAGTTCTTCCATGCCTTCTTCAACTTCTTCTTCTTCTTCGCCCTTTTCTCCCTTTTCACCGTTGGTCTTGGCCTTGCCGGCGGCGATACCACTCGGTCCCTGAGCGGTTGCGCTGATGATGACCCCTTTCAGGGTGAGCGACCCGCCGGCGGCTACCGTGAAGATGCGCGACTGCCGGTCTTCTCCGTTTTCAAACGTGACCAGCTCACCGGGGGTGCTGGAGAAGGAGACACTCTTTTTGGCGGCTACCTTGAAGCCGGGAGCAAGCCCGCCGGTGAGGTTCTTTGCGGGCTTTGGCGCCTGAATGACGGGGTATTGGAAACACTGAAAGACATACGAGCCGCCTGCTTCGAGCGCTTGTTCGACCGCTTTGGTCGTTTCGCTTGCCTTTTCCTTGCATTCGATCGTTTTGGGGGCGTCGCCGGCGGCGAGCGTGACCCACAGGGCGGTGCTCGCGACGATCAGCACGCCCACGAGCACGGCCAGGTTCCGTGACCGTCGATTCATTGAAACACCGAGTCCCCCGAGCACGATTCAGCAAGTCCCAAGGCGTCATCTTAGCTGTATCGCCGGGCTTTGTCTGCGCATCGGACACCGATGTCCATGACCGCGTAGAGCCCGCTCTCGACCAGATCTACCTCCACGACTGTGCACGGGAGCAAACCGGATCGCGCCTAACATCAATGCCCGCCGAAGGGCTGTATCTAGCGCAGTTCGGCGGAGGTCTTTCCGAGCAGAAGCCGGGCGATTATCAACAGCTGGATCTGCTGGGTGCCCTCGAAGATGTCGAGGATCTTCGCGTCGCGGGCCCACTTCTCGAGCAGCTCCCCCTCGCCGTAGCCGACGCTGCCGCACAGCTCCACGCAGCCCAGGGCGATCTCCACGCAGCCGCGCCCGGCCTTGGCCTTGGCGATCGACGCTTGCAGCGAGTTGGGCTTGCCATTGTCGGCCATCCAGGCGGCCTGCATCGTCAACAGGCGCGCCGCCTCATAGTCGGCTTCCAGGGCGATCAGCCTGGCCGCCGCGGCGTGCTGGGTCAGCGCGGGTCTGTCGTGGTCGAGCACTACACCGGCTCCCTCGAGTACCGGACGGGTCTCATCCAGGCACGCGCGCGCCAGCCCGACAGCCATCGCGGCGACCAGCGGACGGGTGTTGTCGAAGGTCTGCATCGCCCCGCCGAAGCCCTGCTTGGCGTCGATATCGGGGCTGCCGAGCATGTCCTCGCGCCCCACCCGGCAGTTCTCGAGGCGAAACGCCGCGGTGTCCGAGGCGCGGATCCCGAGCTTGTGCTCGAGTCGCTCCAGTATCAGGCCGGGGTTGCTTCGCTCGACCACGAACGACTTGATCGCGGCGCGTCCCTTGGAGCGATCGAGGGTCGCCCACACGACGATCAGCTCGGCCCGCTCACCGGATGTGACGTAGATCTTCTCGCCGTTGAGAACGTAGTCCTCGCCGTCGAGCACCGCCGTGGTCTTGATCGCCGCGGAGTCCGATCCGGCCTCGGGCTCGGTGATCGCCATCGCCGCCCAGCGCCCTTCAAAACGGGTGAGCTGCTCCTCGCTTGCCACTGAGGCGATCGCCGAGTTGCCGAGCCCCTGCCGTGGCATCGAGAGCAATAGCCCCACGTCCCCCCAGCACATCTCGACGATGCTCAGCACCGTTGAGAGGTTCGTGCCGTTGCGGTTGCGCTTCTCAGCGGAGGAGTCCTCGGTGCGCCTTACACCGGTCGCTCCGGTGCCCGCCGTGTCGCTGCCGGCGTTCATGCCGTCGATCAGCGAGGCGAGCATGTCGAGCTCCTTGGGGTAGGTGTGCTCGGCGAGGTCGTACTTGCGGGAGATCGGGCGCAGCACCTCGGCGGCGACCTGGTGGGCCTGGGCGATCAGGGCGGTGAACTTCCTGGGTGTCTCGAGGTTGATCATCGGCGTGGTCCGCTCACAGCAGCAGGGCGCCCTCCATCACGCCCGCCGCACGCAGATCCCGGTACCAGCGCTCGACCGGATGCTCCTTGACGAAGCCGTGACCGCCGAGCAGCTGCACACCGTCTGAGCCGATTTTCATTCCCTTCTCGGCGCACAGGTGTCTGGCCAGCGCCGCCTCGCGGCCGAAGCTTCTGCCGGCGTCGGCGAGGCTCGCCGCCCGGTATGTCGCCAGTCGCATCCCTTCTAGCTCCACAGCTATGTCGGCGACGGCGAATGCCACCGCCTGGCGGTTTGCGATCGACTCCCCGAAGGCGGTGCGTTCCTTGACGTAGGGGATCACGTAGTCAAGGACGGCCTGTGCGCCTCCCACAGCCAGCGCGCACCAGCCGATGCGAGCGCGCTGAATGCACTCCCTGTAGATCTCGGGGCTCCCATCGCCGAGTAGCGCTCGGCCGGGCAGCCGTACGTTTTCGCATATGAGCCTTCCGGTGGATGCGGCTCTGAGTCCCATCGCGGGCTCTGCTTCGGTTGAGATTCCGGCGCTGGAGGACTCCAGAAGGAACAGCGAGGGTCCTAGTCCATCGGCGTTTGCGGCGATGATGAACAGCTCGTTTCTGGCGGCGTTTGCGACGAGCGACTTGACGCCACTGAGCAGCCAGTCAGAGCCCTCGCGCCGTGCGCTGCTGTGGAGCTCGAGGGGATCGAACAGTGGTCTTGGCTCGAGCAGCGCCAGTGCGGCCGCGGGCACGTTCTCGCCGGTGAACGCGGGCAGATAGGTCGCCTGCTGGTCGGCGTCGCCCCACAGCCCCAGGGCGCTGGCCACCGCACCGGGGGCAAGCGCGGCGTAGGCGATCCCGATATCTCCGTGGGCGAGCGCCTCGGCGAGCAGAACCGCCGTGACCGCCGAGCGCTCTGTCATCACTCCGCCGAGCGCTTCGGGGATGGCGAGCATGCTCACCCCCAGCTCCTGTGCCTGGGCGAGTAGCTCCGTCGGCGTGGCCGTGGCCGTCTCGGCATCGTGGGCGGCGGGTCTCAGTTGCTCGGCGGCAAACGCGCCTACCGCCTCGATCAGCATCTGCTGCTCCTCGGTGGGTGTGAGGTCGAACAGGTCACCGCCGGGCGCTCTTTGCTGGCGTGAGGGTCCGGTGAGTTTTTGGGCGGACTTGAAAGTCCGGCTCGCGGCGGCGGCCGAGCGAAATCCCGTCTTGGTCGCCTTGTAGAGGGCGCGCTCGGCCCGTTTACGCATGCGCAGGCGGTCCAGTAGCGGGGACGCCGCGGCGGCGCGCAGCGCTCGCAGTCCCAGGCCCATGGAGCGATCGGCGGCGCTCACGGCCCCTGCACCCGGTTGTGCACGGCTGCGCTCAGATGGGTCTGCTTGGCGTCTGTGTCGGTGAGCTCGATCTCGATGCCCTCGGCGGTGGCTGTCTCAGTGAAGTTGACCGTGGCGGGCAGCAGGATCGGGCGACCGAAGCGCACGTCGATCGTGAATCTGTCCGGCAGCGGTCCCTCGAGTGCCGCCAGGCAATGGGCGAGGCTCCACATGCCGTGCGCTATCGCGCGCGGGAAGCCGAACAGTTTCGCGCTCAGCGCATGTGTGTGGATCGGGTTGCGATCCCCGGAGACCGCCCCGTAGCGGCGACCGAGGTCGCCCGGCAGATGCCACTGTGCACTGGCTCTGGAAGGACTCTTTCGCTCGGCTGGTTTGGTGCCAGAGCCGTTTTCGGGGTCCTTGGCGGCGGATCCCTCTGCGTCTTGTGTGGGTGCGCCGCCAGATCCCCGGCGCAGCATCGTGCTGCGCTCAGACCACACCAGGCGCCCTGCGAGAAACGCGTCGGTGAGGATCGAGAAGCTCTGTCCTTTGGGGTGCGCCTGCAGTGGGGTTGCGCGGACGTGCAAGCTCAGTGGTTGGCGAAGGCCGATCGGCTCATGTTGAACGATCTGGTTTTCGATGTGAACGAGGCCGACGGCACCGAAGGGGAAGGAGGGGTCTGTCATCAGCGCCATGTGTAGCGGGAAGGCGAGCACGTGCGGGAAGCTCGCCGGCAGTTGGTTACGCAGCGTGAATCCGCAGACCTTCGCGTAGGCGGCGAGCCGGTCGGGATCGCTGCGGGCATCGGAAAGCCGCAGCTGTAGCTGTGGGATCTCCCGCCCGGATCCGCCCACGAACGGAAGTAGTGAGGCACCCGGGATCAGCGGCGCGGCCGCTCGCGCGTACAGCCCCAGCAGACCGGGTGATCGTGTGAGCTCGCGTACGGCCATCACGCCCCCAGCAGGCTCTGCCCGCAGACACGTACGACGTTGCCGTTGAGGCCACCGGAGGCCGCGGAGGCAAACCACGCGACTGTCTCTGCGACATCCACCGGCAGTCCACCCTGGGCGAGGCTGTTCATCCGCCGTCCCGCCTCGCGCGGCCCGAGCGGCATCCTCGCGGTCATCTGCGTCTCGATGAACCCCGGGGCCACCGCGTTGATCGTCGCTTGGCGCTCGGCCAGCACGGGGGCCATCGCCTTGACCCTGCCGATGATCGCGGCCTTCGAGGTGGCGTAGTTGGTCTGCCCCGCGGCACCGGCGATGCCGTTCATCGAGGACAGACAGACGATGCGCCCGTGCTCTGCGAGCAGACCGCGCTCGAGCAGCATCTGATCGATGCGCTCCTGGCTGGAGATGTTGATCTGCATCAGCTCGCTCCAGCGCGCACTGGGCATCTTGGCGATCGTGCGGTCCTTTGTGACACCGGCATTGTGGACGATCACGTCGATTCCGCTAGCGAAGCGCTCGGCCAGCACCGCGGGCGCCTCATCGGAGGTGATGTCCAGCCCGATCGCCTCGCCGCCGAGACGCCCGGTCACCTCTTCCAGTTCACCGGCCATCGCCGGTATGTCCAGCCCGAGGATGTGTGCGCCGTCGCGGGCGAGGGTGGTGGCGATCGACTCGCCGATTCCACGTGATGCTCCCGTGATGAGAGCGGTGCGCCCCGCAAGCGGCCGCTGCCAGTCCAGTTGCGGTGAGGCTGCGCCGCGACCGATCTCGATCACCTGCCCGGATACGTAGGCCGAGCGTGGGGAGAGCAGGAAGCGAAGCGTGGAGGCCATCAGATCCTCCGCTGCCGGTGTGACATGCACCAGTTGCACGGTGCTCCCGCGGCCGACCTCCTTGCCCAGTGAGCGGGTGAAACCCTCGAGCGCCCGCTGCGCGGTCGCCTGCCCGGGGCTCTCACAGGCGCCGGGCGGGGTGCCGAGCACAATCACCCGTGAGCAGCTCTCAAGGCTCCTGGCGGTGGGGTGAAAGAATGCGTGAAGCTCGATCAGATCGCTGGTGCGCTCGATCGCGCTGGCGTCGAAGATGAGAGCCTTGAAGCGCTGATTCCCGGCGGCGTCGGCTTTGAAGATCGTGGCGTCAAGGCGTGCGGCAGCGGCCGCCGCTCGAGCGTCATCGCCATCGGTGGCCGCGCTTGCCTGTGCTTCTGCGAGCAGCGCCGCCGCCGCCCGCGCGAGTCTTCCCTTGCCTCCGAGCAGCACCTTCCCGTCGATCAGTGCCGCGCCGGGCCGGTAGCGCTCGAGCTGCACCGGCCGGGGCAGACCTACGCGCTTTGCGAGCTTGCCACCCACAGAGCTGCGGGTGAGCTGGGCGTAGAGGTCAGACATCGGCGCGCTCCAGTACAGCCACGACACCCTGGCCGTCGGCCGCGCAGACGCTGATCAGCCCGCGCCGCAGGTCTTTCTGTGCGAGCGTCTTTGCCAGCGAGGCGACGATCCGCCCGCCGGTGGCGGCGAACGGGTGCCCGGCGGCGAGCGATCCACCGTTGACGTTGATGCGCTCGCGGTCGATCGCGCCGAGCGGCTCTGACAGACCGAGGCGCTCACGGGCGAAAATCGGGTCTTCCCAGGCCTTTAGTGTGCACAGCACCTGGGCTGCGAACGCCTCGTGGATCTCATACAGATCGAAGTCGGCGAGCGTGAGGCCGATCCGCTCGAGCATGCGCGCAACCGCGTAGGCGGGCGCCATCAGAAGACCCTCGCGCTTGTGGACGTGATCGACGGCGGCGGTCTGGGCATCGGCGAAGTAGGCCAGCACATCGAGGCCGCGCTCGCGTGCCCACCGCTCGTTGGCGAGCAGCACCACCGAGGCGCCGTCTGAGAGCGGCGTGGAGTTGCCGGCGGTCATCGTCCCCTGCTCGCCGCCGAAGACGGGCTCGAGCTTGGCGAGCTTCTCCGGAGTGGAGTCCGGTCGCAGGTTCTGATCGCGCTCGAGGCCGAGGTAGGGGGTGAGGAGGTCCTCGAGCAGGCCCTGCTCGTAGGCGCGCGCGAGGTTCTGGTGGCTTGCGGCGGCGAGCTCGTCCTGCTCGGCGCGCCCGATCCCCCATTCGGTTGCCATGATCGCGCAGTGCTCGCCCATCGACAGGCCGGTGCGCGGCTCGGCGTTGCGCGGTATCTCCGGGACGATCTGTCCTGGGCGCAGGCGGCCCAGTAGCCGTAGACGCCCGGCGGTCGACTTCGTGCGGTTCAGATCGAGCAGCAGTTCTCGCAGATCGTCGTTGAGGGCAAGCGGCGCGTCGGAGGTGCTGTCCACACCGCCGGCGATCCCCACCTCGACCTGGCCGAGGGCGATCTTGTTGGCGAGCAGAACCACCGCCTCCAACCCGGTCCCGCAGGCCTGCTGGATGTCATAGGCCGGTGTCTCGGCGGCGAGGCGGGTGCTGAGTAGCGCCTCGCGGGTGAGATCGCGATCGCAGGAGTGCTTGAGCACCGCGCCGGCTACGACCTCTCCGAGCACCTCGCCCTCGAGCTGAAAGCGCTCGATCAGCCCGTCGAGTGCCGCGACCAGCATGTCGTGGTTTGACGCGTGCGCGTAGGCGCCGTTGGAGCGAGCGAACGGGATCCTGTTCGCGCCTACCACACACACGCGATTGGGCTTCTCGATCACCGCTTGCTCCCGGGGGTCGCGTTGGCGGCCTGCACACGGGCTCTGAGTCCCGGCTCCAGGGTGTCGATCAGTAGTTGCGCGGCCTGGGTGGCGGTGAGCGCCTCCGTTCGTAGCCACCAGCGGGCGAGCGCCTCGGCGGCACCCATCACGGCCGTGGAGAGGCCCTCTACTTCGCTTCGGGCCCGCCGGCGCAGAGCCGCCGGCAGCTGCTGCAGGATCGCGGTGGCGACGAGCTCGTTGAGTCTCGAGCGAAACTCGCCGACGCGCTTTGCGATCGCACCCTCGGTCGGCAGCGTCTCGTCGAACAGCACCCGCCACGCGCTGCGGTCCTCATCGACGAACTCAAAGAACGCGTGGATGCCACAGTGCAGCGCCTGCTGCGGAGTCGAGGTGCTCTGGAGCGCCCGCACAACGGCGTTGAGAAGCGCCTCCCCGGCTGGTTCCATGCACGCCTGATAGAGGCGCTCCTTGTTGCCGAAGTAGTTGTAGAGAAGCGGCTTGGTGACGCCGACGGCGGCAGCGACCTCGTCCATCGTCACGGTCGCGTAGCCACGCTCGGCGAACAGGACGTGCGCCGCCTCGAGCGTCTGGCGCATGCGCGCCTGGCGCGATAGCCGCACACGGGTGATGGTCGCGGTGCTCATCGAGCCCGATGTTACTCACATATAAATTTCTATGTTGGTAAGTTCGCCGGCAGACGCCAAGACACAGCTCGCGGGGACGAGCGGGCGGGCTCGGACGGGTGGCTACCAGGGAAAGGTGACGGGGCCGAGCGTCTGCACCTCGGGCTCGAGTGCAACCCCGAAGCGCTCGAGTACACGGCTTCGTCCCTGGGCCATCAGGGCGAGCACCTCGGCGGTGCTGGCGCTACCGGTGTTCTCGATGAAGTTTGCGTGCTTTGGGGCAAAGCGTGCGCCGCCTACCGCTAGCCCGTTGCAGCCTGCCTGTGAGAGCAAGAGCCCGGCGGTGCGTCCCTGTGCGTTTGGATCGTCGGGGTTCTTGAAGGTCGATCCGAAGGTCTTGATGCCCTGCGGTTGGGCCTCGTGGCGGGCGCTTCGCATCGTGGAGAGCGTCGCCTTGACGCTGTCCGGATCGCTGCGGGAGAGCAGAAAGCTCGCTTGTGTGAGGATCTCCCCGTCCTCGAGCCCGGAGCTGCGGTAGCCGAGGTGAAGCTCGCCGACCGCGCGACGCTCGATCCCGGCGGCGGTGGCGATATTGACCCACTCCAGTACCGCGGAGAGCTGTCCGCCGTAGGCGTTTGCGTTCATCCGTACCGCTCCTCCCACGGTGCCGGGGATGTTCACTCCGAACTCGATGCCCGATAGACCCTCGCGCGCTGAGCGGGCCGCGACCGCCGGTAGCCGCGCACCGGTACCGCAGATCAGGCGCTCGCCGTCGAGCTCGATCGCGGCGAGCTGCCCGTCGAGCTTCAGCACCAGCCCGTCTACGCCGTCATCGGCGATCAGCAGGTTCGACCCGGATCCGATCACCGCCACGGGCGCTTTCACACCGCCAGCCCAGCGCAGCAGCCCGAGCAGCGCCTGCGGATCGGAGGCGCGCGCGAAGTACTCGGCCCGACCTCCCGTTCTGATCGTCGAGAAACGCTCGAGTGGCACATCGCGGCGTACCCCTGCAGGCGGCTCATCGGTCATCCAGGAGCCTCGATCCGAGCTGGTTTACGTCGCCGGCGCCCATCACCACACACACATCCCCGGCGGTCAGGATGCTCTGAAGGACCCGCTCGGCCTCGTCGAATCCGGGCAGCCAGTAGACCTCGCGCCCGGCGCTGTGATCGGCTGTGGCATGTGCGATCGACAGGCCGCTGATCCCCGGGAAGTCCTCGGCCCGCTCACGCGCGGGATACACGTCGAGGACGACCACCACGTCCCCCAGCGCGAGCGCCTGGCCGAACTCCCGTGCCAGCAGCATGGTGCGGGAGAACAGGTGCGGTTGAAAGACGGCCACGAGCCGGCTGTGCTCGAGTGTCCGTGCACCGCGGAGCGTGGCCGCGACCTCCGTTGGGTGGTGGGCGTAGTCCTCGTATAGCACTCCCCCACCCGGGCTTCTCCCCAATAGTTGAAAGCGCCGTCCGGCACCGGTGAACTCGCCGAGCGCGGCGATCGCTAGGCCCATGTCGGCGCCGGCGAGGCGTGCCGCCTCCAGTGCCCCGGCGGCGTTCAGCGCGTTGTGCACGCCTGCTAGGCGCAGCCTCACAGGCAGCTGCTGCCAGGTGAAGCTCGAGCCGCCGTGCGCCAGCTCGGGGTCGGGTAGGTCATAGGCGACAGCGGCCCCGGAGCGCAGCGCCAGGAGCTCGGGGCGATCCCAGATGACCGCCTGATCGGCGCGATCCAGGAATTCGCGGAAGGTCTCCCGCAGTTGCGCGAGCGATGCGAAGGTGGCGTGGTGGTCAAGCTCGACGTTGGTGACGAGCGCGATCTCGACGGTGAGGCTCAGCATCGAGCGGTCCGACTCGTCGGCCTCGACGACGAGCCACGGGCTCTCGCTCCAGTGGCCGTTGGGGAGACCGTGGCCGATCGAAGCGCCTATCAGCCACCCGGGATCGAGACCCGCGCCGCGCAGGGCGTGCACGATCATCGAGGCTGTCGTCGTCTTGCCGTGGGTGCCGGCGACGGCGATCGTGCGTCGCAGCGCGCTCAGTTCGCCGAGCAGCTCGCCGCGTGCCCGGTCGGACAGCCCACGCTCGCGTGCCGCCACCCGCTCTACGTTGCCCTCCGGTACGGCCGAGGAGTGAAAGACCTCCACCCCTTCGCCCGCCGGCAGGTTCTCCGCGCGATGCCCGATGCTTGCCTCCAGCACCCCGTCGGCGGCCAGCCGCTCCAGATACGGCCCGTCTGTCCCGTCGGACCCGCTGACCGTCGCTCCCAGCGCATGGGCGGCCCTGGCGTAGGCGCTCATTCCGGCTCCGCCGACGCCGATGAAGTGAAGCTTGCGAGCGTCCCAGGGTCGCTCGTTGACACTCACCGGCCGGCCGCCCTGTATAGCTCACCGGCGATCACGCTGGCGGCGTCCGGGCGCGCGAGCCTGAGCGACGCCGCCGCCATCTCGCCCAGCCTGTCACGGTCGCCCAGCAGAGCGTCGACTGTCTGGCGCAGGCGCCCTGGGTCCAGTTCGCCGTCTTCGATCACGATCGCCCCACCGGCGTCGGCCATCCAGCGCGCGTTGGTGGACTGGTGATCGGCGGTGGCGTGCGGGTAGGGAACGAGGATCGCGGGCAGCCCGTGGGCGGCGATCTCGAACACCGAGCCGCCGGCGCGGCTCAGCACCAAATCGGCGGCGCTGAGGGCGCTCGAGAACTCCTCGATGTTCATGTAGTCGCGCAGGTCATAGCGCGGGGATGTCCTTCGCGCCGCGAGCTCTGGATAGTCGCGTCGTCCGGCGATGTGAAGGACGTGAAAGTCGCCGCCATCGAACGCGTCGATCGCGGCGAGGTTGATCGACCGGGCTCCGAGCGATCCGCCGAACACGAGCAGGCAGTGCTCCTCGGGCGCGATCCCCAGGGCGTGACGGGCGCTTTGGCGGTCGCTGTCGAAGGCAGGTATCGGTCGGCCGCTCAGCAGGTAGCGCTCGCCCTCTAGGCCCGGTATCTGAAAGGACAGGCAGATCCTCTGCGCGAAGCGGGCGAGCAGACGGTTGGTCAGCCCGAGATGGCTGTCGGCCTCGCTCAGGACGAGTGGTATCCGCAGCAGTACGGCCGCGAGACCGACCGGTCCGGCGACGTACCCGCCGCCGCCGAGAACTGCCGATGGTTTCAGTCTTGCGAGCAGACGCAGCGAACTCAGCAGCGCGATCGGCGCCTGTACCAGCGCACGGAGCGCCTTCAGCGGGTTGCCGCGGTCGAGGCCTTCCACGGAGATCTGATGAAGCGGGAATCCGGCGGCGGGAACGAGCTGCGCCTCGGCGCGGTGGGCGCCGATGAAATGGACTCGGGCTCCCTCATCCCGCAGCGCGGCGGCGACCGCCAGTGCCGGAACCACGTGCCCGGCGGTCCCTCCGGTCGCGATCACCATCGTTGGCGGCTGCATTACTCAATCGTGCCTGTTTGCGTCGCTCGGCGTCGCCCGCGCGCGGGCGCACGGCCCGTAGGTGGCTGCCCTGGCCGCTTGCGACGTTCAGCAGCAGCCCCATCGAGACGAGCATCACCAGCAGGCTGCTGGAACCGTAGGAGACGAACGGCAGCGGCACCCCGGTGAGCGGCGCCAACCCGAGTACGGCAAACGCGTTCAACAGCGCCTGGCAGAGAATCAGCGAGGTCACGCCGACCGCCAGCAGAGCGTTGTAGAGGCTGCGGGCCGCCTTCGCCGCTCGCAGGCCGGCGTAGGCGATCAGCCCATATAGGAACAGCAGCGCGCAGATCCCGAACGCGCCGAGCTCTTCGCCGATGACCGCCAGGATGAAGTCCGTCTGGGCCTCCGGCAGGTAGAAGATCTTCTGCACCGACTGGCCGGGGCCCACCCCGAACAGGCCGCCGGAGCCGATCGCGATCTGCCCCTGCACCGCCTGGTAGCCGCTATGTGAAGCGTGTGACCACGGGTCTATGAAAGAGGTCAGACGCGCGCGTGCGTATGGGCGCACCAGCGCATACAGCACGACCAGCCCGAATGCCGCGCCGGCGAGGATCGCCAGGTTGCGCATCGGCATCCCGGCGGCGACCAAGAGTGCGCAGGCGGTGAACGCGATCACCATCGCGGTCCCGATATCCGGCTGTGAGGCGACCAACAGGCAGGCGCCGCCGATCACGATCAGCAGCGGGTTGTAGAGCTCGCCGATGCTGCGCACACGTGCGGGGCGACGCGCCAGCAGCTCGGCGCTGTAGAGGACCAGCGCGATCTTCAACAGCTCCGAGGGCTGGAATTGGAGCATGCTCGGGCCGATCCAGCGCTTGGCGCCGTTGATTTCGACGCCCACATGGGGAATGTGAACGGCTATGACCAGCACGAAGGAGACGACCAGCAGCGGCCCGGTGAGCGCTTTGGCGTAGCGCACACCGTCACGGGCGGCCAGGCGCATAGCCAGCAGGCCGATGGCCCCGTAGATCACGAACTTGATGAGCTCCCCGCCGCCGTTTCCCTGGCCTTCCAGCAGCGATCGCGGCGATGAGGCGCTGTAGACCATCACCGCCCCGAATGCCAGCAGACACAGGGTGGCGGTCAGCAGAATCCGATGCTCGAGCGGCTGGGCGGTGCTCGCCTTAGAGCCACTCCCCGAGCGGCTCTTACGCGGCCGGCTGGCCGCAGTGGCACTGGCGCGCCGCGAAGCTGATGGCATCCACGCACACTTCGACGCCTCGCGAGCATCCCCTTCCCCAGATTTTCACGAGCGCCATCGCCTCTAAAAAACCCAGGCGAAGCGCTAGCTGCGCCCCGCAGAGCTGGCCGTGGCCGGCTTGTAGAGTGCATCGGGTGTCTGAGGCCTTCGTCGCTCTCGCCGGGCGCCCGGTGCGTCGTATCGGATTCGGCGCGATGCAGCTTCCCGGTCCGCGGGTCTTCGGTCCCCCGCGAGATCGCGAGCAGGCGCTGGCGGTGTTGCGCCGCGCCGTCGAGCTGGGGGTCAACCACATCGACACCGCGCAGTACTACGGCCCGGACGTCTCCAACGAGCTCATTCGCCGGGCGCTTCACCCATATCCCGAGGACCTGGTGCTAGTCAGCAAGCTGGGCGCGGCACGCGATCAGAACGGCGGATGGATCGCCGCTCAGAGCCCGGATCAGCTGCGCAGCGGGGTCGAGGAAAATCTACGTTCGCTTGCTGTTGAGCGCGTGGATGTCGTCAACCTGCGCCTGATGTCTGGGGATAAGACGTCGGGTGTGGCGCTGACGGAGCAGCTGGACACGATGGTCGCTTTGCGCGAAGAGGGCAAGATCGGCGCCCTCGGCCTGAGCAACGTCACCCTCCAGCAGCTGAAGACGGGACTCGAGCACACCGAAATAGCGTGTGTTCAAAACCCGCTGAACCTCCTGCAACGCGACGACGAACCGGTGCTCGAGCGCTGTCGCCAAGACGGCATCCCCTATGTTCCGTTCTTTCCGCTCGGCTCCGCATTTCCGGGTATGCCGCACGTCACCGAGCAGCCCGTTGTCTGTGCGCTGGCGCAGCGTCTGGGCGCAACCGCCGCGCAGATCGGGCTTGCGTGGCTGCTTCACCGGGCGCAGAACGTCCTGCTCATCCCCGGCACCTCATCTCTCATTCACCTCGAAGAGAACATCGCCGCCGGAGAGCTGCACTTGGACGAGGAGGCGCTAGGCGTCCTTGACGCGCTGGCCTGAGCGGATCACCCGAGCCCTGCGGGGGATCTCAGCAGCCCTCACTTCAACAGAGGGATCTGGCCCCCAGTTTCTGAAAGGGCGAGCGACAGGGCGCTAGGGCCGTCTTTGCTGGGCGAGAAGCGTTAGACGCCGACGGTCTTTGACAGCTGGCGCTCCGGCGTTATGCGCACGACATCCCAGATCAGTCCCGTCTTCTCCAGAGCCGAGATCAGCCATCCGGAAGGATCTAGCTGCCACCAGCGCAGGCCGTGGCGTGCGGAGGTCGGAAAGGCGTGGTGGTTGTTGTGCCAGGCCTCGCCTAGCGTGGGTAGCGACAGCCACAGCAGGTTGCGCGACTCGTCGCCGGTGGCGAAGCTGCGCTTGCCGAAGAAGTGACACAGGGAGTTGATGGAGAAGGTGGCGTGGTGGAGCAGCAGCATGCGCACGGCGCCACCCCACAACATCGCGGTGAGGCCTCCCGCGACGGAGCCCGTAAGCGCGACGCCGAGGCCGAACGGGAACGCGAGACCGAGCGCTACCCACAAAACGAACGTGCGGTCGACGAGCAGCACGACGGGGTCGGCGAGCAAGTCCTTGGCGTAGTGGCGCTCGTCGGCGAGCGGGTCACCGCCGAGGATCCAGCCGACATGGGCGTGGAACAGCCCACCGAGCGCGCCGCGCCAGCCGCTCGCATGGTCGACGTGGGGGCTGTGGGGATCCCCGGGCTGGTCGGAGAACTGGTGGTGCTTGCGGTGGTTGGCGACCCACTCGATCACCGGTCCCTCGACGGCCGCGGAGCCGAGCGCGGCGAACAGGCCGCGCAGGGCGGGGCTGGTCTTGAAGCTGCGATGGGTGAAGAGTCGGTGAAAGCCGACGGTGATACCCAGGCCGGTCAGCAGGTAGGTGACGGCGAGGGCCACCAGGTCCGACCAGCGCAGGGCTCCTCCCCAGGACAGCCACGCGGCCAACCCCAACAGCCCAAGCGGCAGGATCATCACGACCAGGTTGGCGACGCGATCGACCGTCTCGTTGCCAATCGCGACCACGCCGTCCGTCGTGGTGACGGACGGCGTGGTCCGGGAGCGATCTGCTGATTGGGCCGATTGGTCGGCTATTGGGACACTCGAAGCTTCACGGCCCACTTCCAGACACTCCTCGTCGGGGCTTTGATCAAAGACAGAGAAGTAGTCCGGCGGGCGGCTCACCTGTGGGGCCGCTGCACGTCCCCTTCGGGACTAGCATGGCAGACAGTCCAGATAGACCGTTGCCGTAAGAGCACGGTATCACCAACCGCCGAGGACTAACAGCGCTAGAACGCAAATTCTGCGGACATTTCAGTTGCGAGCCGGAGAGGGGCTATGCTGAATGTGCGCTACTTGGAACTTTTGGCTCTCTCCGCCTCGCGCTTGCACTCTGCAGCACCTCTAACGGATGGAGCCTCAAAGGAGGCGGCGATGGCCGCACTACTAGCGCCTGAGGACTCGCTCTGCGGTCTTGTATCCGATGCTGTCGCGGGGCTGTATCTGGAGAAGTTTGGTCGAGGACCGCTGCAAACCACGACGTTCATCAACGGCGATGTGGTGGTGACGCTGCTCAGCGACGTGTTCACACCGGCGGAGAAGGCGCTGG
Source organism: Solirubrobacteraceae bacterium (assembly GCA_036561505.1). GTDB lineage: Bacteria > Actinomycetota > Thermoleophilia > Solirubrobacterales > Solirubrobacteraceae > Palsa-744. The sequence continues at coordinate 8,739 of DATBPE010000159.1, read as the reverse complement.
CTGACGCCGGCAAGGCAGACAACGTGCTGACGATGCGGATGCTCTGGCAGCAGTCAACCGACGAGCTGTTCAGGGCCAAGGTCTCCGACATCACCGGTCGTCAAGTGCTCACGGCCATCAGCGGGTTCAATCTCCAACACGACATGGCCAGCGAGGTATTCGTACTCGTCCCCGCCTGAGGGTAAGGAGATCCGCCTCGACCCTCGCCACCGCGGCTGATCCCGATCTACTGCTCTAAAGGCTCCAGCACAAACAGCAGAGCACGCAGGTCGGGATCCTGATGAGAGGCGCTCATGAAGGCCTGCACCTTACGGGCGGTGACGTTCTGCACCAACTCAGTCATCTTCATCTCCAGCACATCCGAGAGCGCGTGTTGAGAGTCGCGCACAGCCATTCCCTGACCGGCCTCATAGAGCGTCTGCTCAGCGGTCGTAAATCCGCCCCGCAGAATGACGACGATCAGGTCACGACCGGCCCAGTGAGCCTTGCACTTGCTGGGCCCTCTGCCCGCGAACTCGCGGAACAGGCCCACGAGACCGTTGCAGAGGGTAATCAGGAGCTGGCCACCTTCAACAGCCATCAGATCAGCCTCGGACATACCTCAAAGCATAAGCGCGATCGCAACGATCTGAGCAGCTGTGCTTCTGATCTGGGCGGTCAATAGCTTCGGAGTGTGTACGCCTGGAACAGGACCAGGCGAGCTACCGAGGTGTGATCGCCGCGACAGCGATCGAGCACGGGCTCGTGCTCGTCCCCCGAGACCGGGGGGCTACAGCCGGATCGCACACCCACACCCTGAGCCACGGATGTCCGCACGGTAGCGCTCCCGAGCTGGCATGCTTAGCTTGTGAAGGTTCGCGAGCGTTACGAAGGAAAGATCGACGGGGTACGCGCGCTTGGTGTGCTCGTGGCGATCATGTGGGCTGTAGAGATCGTCAACGCCATCGACAGCTACCGGCTCGATAGCGACGGGATCGTGCCCCGGAGTTTCTCGCACCTCTACGGCATCCTCTTGGCGCCGTTCCTGCACGCGAGTTTCTCCCACCTGCTGGCAAACACCGTTCCGTTCGTCATCCTGGGACTCTTCATCGCGCTCGCCGGCACGGCACGGCTGCTTCTCGTGAGCCTCATTGTCGCGCTCGTCAGCGGATTCGGTACCTGGCTGATCGCACCCGGCGCAAGCGTGACAGTCGGAGCAAGCGGCGTCGTCTTCGGCTACGCCACCTACCTCATAAGCCGCGGGGTCTTCAACCGGCATGTCGTCGAGATCGCACTCGGTGTCATCGTGGCGGTGCTCTTTGGCGGCGCGCTGATCTCAGACCTCATCCCACACACCGGGATCTCCTGGCAGGCACACCTGTTCGGGGGCATAGGCGGAGTTCTCGCCGCCGCGGCACTCGCTAGACCGGCACGTACTCAGGCGAGCCTGACTGACGGCCCAAGCCACACCTCGAGAACCAAGTTGTTGGCGGCGAGTAAAACGACGCGCTAGCACAGGCCTCTAAAGTGGCTCGTGGATCTCGACATCCCCCTGACAGCCACGATGTCGAGCTCATCCTCGAGCGGCGGCTATCCAATCACTAAGAGCCGCCCGCGATCCTGAAAGTCATACCCACCGGCTCGGTTTGGAGCGCTATGGTCACGTGATCAGCCAACCCCACACGAGGGAGCCGATCATGTCGACCATGAGTCCCACCGATCGAGTGGCCACACACGAGGTTCTCAACCAGCCGCCGCCGCTGGTCGACTACAACGCGTTCGAGGCCGACCCGGCCCTGCGCGAGGCGCTCGTTCGGGAGGGCGGGGAGTGGGGCCTTGACCGCGTCCGCGACTTCGGCGCCGTGATCGCCTCAGCCGAGGCGATCGACCACGCCAAGCGAGCGCAGCGCAACATTCCCGTACTGAGAAGCCACGACCGCTACGGCAACCGCATCGATCAGGTCGACTACGACCCCTCGATGCACTGGATGCTGCGCTTGGGTGTCGAGCGCGAACTCAACTCGCTTCCCTGGCGCCAGCAGCGACCGGGCGCCCATGTCGTGCGAGCGGGGATGTTCCATCTCTTCAACCAGCTCGACACCGGCCCCTGCTGTCCGATGTCGATCAACTACGCGGCCGTGCCAACGATGCGCCAGGACGCGGCGCTGGCCGATCAGTGGGAGCGACGTCTGACGCTGCCCGACTACGAGCACTTCGCGCAGGCCGGGATGGTGTTCACCGAGAAGCAGGGCGGCTCGGATCTGCGCGCCAACTCGACCCTGGCCGAGCCGATCGGCGACGGCTGGTTCGAGCTGACGGGTCACAAGTGGTTCTGCACACACCCGGTCTTCGATGTGTTCTTCACGCTCGCCCAGACCGAGGCAGGCATCACCTGCTTCCTGGCGCAGCGCCCGCATCCGGGCTTTCGCATCCAGCGGTTGAAGGACAAGCTCGGCGGGCGCTGCCTGGCCTCCTCGGAGGTCGAGTACGACCACCTGCCGGCGCAGATCCTCGGCGAGGAGGGCCGCGGCACCGCGTTCGTCGTCGAGCAACTGATCTGGACACGCCTGGATACGCTGCTCGGCGTCACGGGCATGATGCGTCGTGTCCTAGCCGAGGCGATCTGGCATGCGCGGCACCGTTCGGCGTTCGGTGCGCCGCTATACAGGCAGCCGGCGATGGTCAACGTGCTGGCCGACATCGCCCTGGAGTCCGAGGCAGCCACAGCGTCGACGATGCGCCTCGCCCGCGCGTTTGACTCCCAGGATCCCGAGGAGGCCTCCTTCCGTCGTCTCGCGCTGGCGGTCATGAAGTACTGGGTGTGCAAGCGCGGCGCGCCGCTGGCAGCGGAGGCGCTCGAGTGTCTCGGCGGCAACGGCTACGTCGAGGAGGCACCGATGGCACAGTTCTACCGCGACATCCAGATCGGCACGGTGTGGGAGGGCTCGGGCAACGTGATCGCGCTCGACGTGCTGCGTGCGCTGGCACGCGAACCGCAGGGGGCACCGACGTTCCTGGCCGAGTGCGAGCTGGCCGCTGGAGCCGACCCGCGTTTCGATGCTCATCTGAAGCGTGTGCGTGACGGGCTCGGTGCGCTGGCTGCAGATCCGGGGCAGGCGCAGTGGGGCGCCCGTCGTCTCGTGGAGGACATGGCGCTGGCGCTACAGGCCAGCCTGCTGCTGCGCAATGCGCCCTCCGCGGTCTCCCAAGCGTTCTGCGCCGCACGCCTCGGTCAGCGTGGCCTGGCGTTCGGCGATCTGCCGCGCGGCGTCGACGGGAGCGCAATCCTCGAGCGTGCCCTGGCGCTGTAGCGATCTCGCTCGCGAAACCTGCCTCGGGCTTTCTCACCCAATTTGGCGCTGCCCGTCGCGCTCAGGCAGTCAGCCAAACATCTTCTTCTACTGGCTGTGAGCATTCGTTGAGATCAACGATGCCGGGCGTTGCCTTAGCCAGGTCGAGGTGCTAGGGCACAGCGACGCCGATGCGGTGCCCGAGCACACGGCCGCTGGGCAGCTGAACATATGTCTCGGAGACATCGTCGCGATGGTTTGACTCCCTCAGGTGATTGTTTGGGTCGACGATCTGCACGTAGGCGAATCGGCCACGCAATCCGGTCACATCGATCCACTGCTGGGGATACTCGTATGGGTACACGTCTGACCAGCCGACGGAGGTCCCGAGAACGTCGCGTTGGATGCCGCGATCCTGGCTACATCCAGGGTAGACGGGCGCACTCGGCGAGCGCCGAGACGGATGGCTGCGTATGAGATCGCGCACGCAATAGTCGACCTTCGGGCCTGTCCTTACAAGCCGCACGGCATGCAGATGAGCGTCGACGGACCACAGCTGGAAGGCGGCGGCGTGCGCGAGCTTCCAGTAGCTGGAAGCACCAACATTTCCATATTCGTAGCGATCACCGGGGACGTACTTAAAAGCGAGGCTGGCGGCCGTCCGGAACAGATGCGCGCGCCCGTGGAGGTCGTAGATCGCTTGGTAGACCACCATGCGATGGGACTTAGTGCGGTGAGCTCGAAGCTCGAGCGGACCTCTCCCACGGTTGTTGATCGAGCTGGTGGCACGCAGCAGGACGCGTCCCGGGATGGTGGTGTGATCCAAGTGCAGCTCAGACGGTGCAGACATGACGAGGTTGGGACAGCGCAGCCGCACATTCCTCAACACACACAGGCTGGGGGCGCTGGGTCTCCTCAGACCGCCTGACCCGGCAGCGCTCCTAGAGCCAGCCGAGCTGACTCGTGTAGAGACTATGTTTGAGAGAGCGAACGCCGCGTTGCTCAGCCCCCCAATGGCCGCTGTGATCGCGGCGAGAGTCCCGACTCTGGATAGGAAACTGCGCAACCAAGCTGCCATGAGCGCTAACTCTGTCACAACCACAACGACCTGCCGTGAACCCTCGCTGGGCAAGCCTGTCGCGGTCTCTATATGAAGGTCGGCTGCCGCGACTTGGCCAAGGACCGTCCCACGACACCCCGCTCGGGGCACGGCGGCTAGGATGCCCGTGCGCAGAAGGAACCCCACATTCTTTCTGTGCAGACCTCGGCGTGGGCTTGCCCCCGCGTCGAGGTCACTTTGTTTGGACCACGCGGTCCTAGACGGGCTTGGCATCCGAGCCGCGTCCAGACCTGACCTAGCCACAAATCGATCCAAACGTGCCCTTGGGAATCTCCCGGCGAGCAGCCGGCACGATCCCCCTCAACTTGCGTCGAGTCGCTGCTTAGCTGCGGACGCCCGGCAAAGCAGCCTCGGTAACCCTCCGGCCCAGCTCGCGCACCTGATCATCCGATAGGTGGGCAACGGCCAGTCCGGCTTGCTCGAGCTCGTGGCGGACGTTCACTGCGGCTTGCACGCTGTCGACCGCCCGTGCCAAGTGGGCCAGCACACGACTGACAAGCGGGTCCTCCAGAGAGGTAGCTCCGTCCTTCGTGGGCTTCAGCAGCCAAGCACGCAGACCCTGAGCCTCGTTCAGGGCGAGATCTAGGGTGATGGTTGGCTCTGCACCCAGATCCCCGATCACGTGACCGTTGGTCTGGGCTATCTGATCTGTCGTCTGGTCAATAGCACTCATAGTTAGCCTCGTTGATGGTCACGTCCCAGCCTGCCTCAGCCGGGCTAGAGTCTTGTGATGCTTGTATCGGCCGTCGCAAGCCGATACTTGAGCGCTTGCAAGCAGATTTACTGCGGTAACCGTAGGACTACAAAGTTGAGGTGATGGACCCGCTTCACGCGAGGTCCCGCTGCCGCCAAGCAATGTCAGCCAAGCAACGCAGACTCAAGCGGTGGGCGCGCCGCCGAAGCCGGAGGCACAAACGTTGGTGTGCGCGACCGCGCGCAGTGGCTAGCGCGTCAGCGGAGCGTGAACGACTCGCTGCTGAGCCTCTTGTGCCGGCCCGTTCCGCTGATCAGCGTGAGCGTGTACTTGCCGGGTCGCAGTGAGAGCAGCGGCGTCAGCCTCAGGCTCATGCGCCCGTGCGCTGTGCGGGCTGTCCCGCTCGCGTACACGGCGCCGTTACGGGATAGCGTCGCCTGCGCGGAAGAGCCCGCGGTTTCGAACTTGACCGTGCCCGAGACAAGCTTGGCTGTGCAGTGCTGCTTTCCTTTGACCTTCTTGCACGTCACGAGCTCGACCTTGCCTGCGGGTCCCACGGGGCCCGCAGGTCCTTGGGCGCCGTTCGGCCCCGCCGGACCTTGAGCGCCTGCGGCACCGCTTGCGCCTTTTTCGCCAGCGGAGCCACTACCCGCCGGGCCTTCTTTGCCTGCTTTCAAGAAGACAGCGGTGACTTTGCTCGCGGCGGTCACCGTACAGGTCGTCGTCGAGACTTTGCTGCAGCCCATCCAACCGGCAAATTCGTAGCCCGCGGCAGCCGTGGCCGTCAGGGTCACTTCGCCTTCGAATTCGTGCGTGCATTCTGCGGTCGAGCACGTGAGCCCTGCGGGTGTCGAGGTGACTTCGCCTTCGCCCGTGATGAGCACGGTGAGCGGGAAATGGGAGGGTGGACCCTGGAAGGCGAAAACCCGTTCCTTGCCCGCGTCGCCGACGTAGATGGCACCGGTCTTTTCGTTGACCGCGATACTTTCGATTTCTTCGGAGAATGTGCCAGCCCCGAATTCGACGCCAGTCCTCATCGGGACCGGAGAGGCGATGCCTTCCATGACACGCCCGCCGATCCCGACGAAGCCGGTGTCGGTGGCGCGGTCGATCGTGTCGGAGATGGCGCCGAGGACTTCCGGTACCGCGGTGACGGATTCGACGCTCGTGCTCGTGTCGGAGCTGCGGTGGATCTCTGCTGGACGGGCGGACGAGAAGGTGGCGTTCGGATTCCCGTAGAGGAAGATGTCGCCTCTGGTGTCAACCGAGACGCTCCGCTGGAGGCCTTCTGCGGGGAACGAGGCGACTTCTGTGCCGGCCGGGGAGTACTCGCGCACGATTTTGGCGGTACGGTCGCTGACGTAGACGTCGCCGTTGGCATCGGTCGCGACACCGATCGGTTCCTGGAAGTGGGCTCCCGGTTGTCCGGTCAGCTGGGATTCGTATTTGTATTCTTCGCCACTCAGCTTGAAGCGGTCGACCACCCCGTGACCCGGGTCGGCTACGTACACCGATCCGCCGGCGGGACTGTTCGTGTTGTCCACCGCAACCCCGGCCCATTTGTCTTCGAACGCGAAGTTGCCAGCCGGGGTTTCCGCGCCCCCGAACCATTCGGGCGCTTGATCGCTAGGGGTTCTGCTCGTAGCGCCGAGGACGACGACGGCTTCTCCTCCGTATGAGACGCCGAGATTGGACGCGACGATCACGTTGCCGGTCGCTTCTTCGACCGCCATCCCGCCTGGCCTGCCGGTGAATTTGATGCTGGTGAGGTAGGTCGGTGCGGCTGATGCGGTTGCGCTCAACGCCGCGAGCCACGCCAATGCCGCGCACAACGACACGAGCATCGCCAGGACGGGACGACGTGAGACGGCAACTCTAAGCGACACCACGAAACCTCCCTCAACGGCCCCATCCGGCGAGGCATAAACAGTGGCGGGCACGATAACGGACCCCTGTAGGAGACGCAACCCGCGGGACCGTCACAGTGCGGCGAGCTTCGTTTGGGTCTCGAGAGCCAACAGAGGAGCGACCCCACGGCTCAGCTTTCAGCAAGCGACGAGGATCGAGCCCTGCGCATTGAGCATGTGCGGACCGACGGGCACTGTGATCGAGAACGAGTACGTGCCATCGATATCCGAGCCGCTGACGCCTTCGGTAAAAGACGTGCTCGTGCCTGTCTGGAAGATCTGCTTCCTCGAACCCGAATAGTTGACCAACTGAGTTCCCGCACCGAAGACCCTCGACCATGGGACAGGCGTGGTTGAGCCCGGGCCCTCGTTGAAGATCCCGCCATCCCAGGGGATCATCTGCTGCATCGTCGTGGGCGCACTGGCAGGGATCGCCGTGGCCCGCAACAGGATCGTGAAGCGGATGTTCTCACCTGGTTCGCCGGAGCCAATGATCGCCTCACAGGTCGCGCTCGAGCTGACCTTCGCACTGGGCTTGATGAACTGCTGGTTGAGTCCGAAGCCGACCAGCGCAAGCGACGGGCCGCTTGCTTTGACCCGCTTCTTCTTGTGATGAGCCTTGTGCGGACGTCGGGTGAGAGCGCTGCTCGCAGAGGTGCTCCTAAGAGCACCGGCCAGTGCCGACTGGCAGAGCAGGCTCGCAACCGCGATCAGCAAGGCAGTCAACAAAGCGATTGGAGCGCGTGCTCGGACCACAGACGCAGACGCTAGCACGCGGCAACACCGGTACTTAGGGCAGACACCGGCCGAAGACTGTCTTTCTGGGTTTCTGCCGCAGTAGCGTCCTGTAGGGGGTAGGCCGTCTGCGTCGCAGAACCTTGTCCCCCTGCAACCAGCGTCGGCACCCGACTCATCACCCAACTTCCGTCGAGTCCAATGTCGCCTTCACCGCCGCCAAACGGCTTCGCGTCGAGCATTCTGAAGAGCACTGAGGGATTTGCGTCACTTGCCGGGAATACTGGGCCAGCGTCCTCCGGTCTGACATTGCCGGTGCGCCTGGAAACCGCCTGGGTACGTTGCACTTCATCCGCGAACGCTTGCGTGATGCTCGCGCAGGTTGCGGACTATCCAACGATGGACATCTCCGGCAGTCCAGGTAGAAGCCGGTAGAGAACGTCGCCATCACGCACGGCTTCCCAATCGCCCGAACGTTAACTCGGTGACGATCTATGCAGCCGCGTGTACTCCGCAAACTTGATCTTGACCCGCAGATCCGACTCAAACGCGACCCGGACCTGTGTTCAAGACGAAGAACTACGGTGTCGATTAGACGTGCATGGAAGGACTCGATGCCCGTACAGCACGCATGGCGGTGCTACTCGGTGTGTTCATCCTCGTCATCGTCCTCGGGGCCGTGCTCGCGATCAAACCGAGCCACGCAAGCGCGCCGTAGAGCTCAATAACCGCCAACGGATGACTTCGGGCACGGGCATGGCGAACATATCGCCCCAACTGTACGACGCGACTCCGAGGCTCTTGCGGAGAGTGACTGTGATCAGTCACTCCGCCTTACGTCTTCGATGCTGTGTCCAGCCGGCCGAGCAAGTGTTGATTTGATTGGTACCGGCCGCTTACCTGGCGAATCGGCGACTCACGCGCTTACTGAACGTCTCTCGACCCAGGATGCTGGGAATGTAGAAGTAGAACGCTATGCACAGCAGCCACAACGTTGTTTCCAGCGTGCGCAGT
>DATBPE010000158.1:0-7015 GCA_036561505.1 Solirubrobacteraceae bacterium | reverse complement strand
AGCTCGCACGACGCCCCAAGCGGGTACTCCCGATCGACTACGGTCCCGCTACCGATCCGCATGTCGGGCCTGGTGAACCGGTCGTCGAGTCGGTCTGGATCGAGCCCTATCCGGACGAGATCCTGGGCATGCAGGACGGTTTGGCGGCCCCGGATGCACGCTACGAGCGTCGCGAGAGTGTGGAGCTCGCGTTCGTCGCGGCGCTCCAGCACCTGCCGGGCACCCAGCGTGCGGTGCTGATCTTGCGCGAGGTGCTTGGCTTCTCTGCCAAGGAGGTGGCCGAGTCGCTGAGCACGAGCGTCCCATCGGTCAACAGCGCTCTGCAGCGCGCACGCGCAGGCGTCGAGCAGCGAATACCGGAGAAGAGCCAGCAGATCACACTGCGCACGCTCGGTGACGATGCCTTGCGCAAGCTCGTGGACCGCTACGTCGATGCGTGGGAGCGCGACGACGTGGACGCATTCGTGGGGATGCTCACCGAGGACGCCACATTCGCGATGCCGCCTCTTGCGAGCTGGTTCCAGGGACGGGATGCGATCAGACGCTGGGCTGCCGGCTGGCCGCTGTCAGGCACATGGCGCTGGCGCGTCATCAGGACCAAGGCGAACGGACAACCGGCGCTCGGCTTCTACGCCTGGAATCAGCAGGAAGCGGCCTACCGCCCGTTCGCGCTCAACGTGCTCAGCTTCCGCGGGACGCAGATCGAAAGCGTCACGGCGTTCATTGCGCGCTCAGCCGAGCCTCGCGATCGCGAGGTCTTCGAACGCTATCCCGACGAGCCCGTCGACGCGTCCAAGGTCGACGACGTGTTCGGGCGTTTCGGGCTGCCGACACGACTCGACTGACACGCCGGGAATCTTCCTCCAGCAGCGTCTCGGGCCTGCAAACCGGTTACGGCCGGCAGGCCCGACCCGCGCTATACCAGCCGGACGTTACCCGCCTTGGGGCCCTTGTCGCTGGTCTCGGTGTCATAGGACACCTTTGCGCCCTCGGCTAGCGAGCGGTATCCCTCGCCGACGATTGCTGAGTGATGCACAAACAGGTCCTTGGACTGGTCATCGGGCGTTATGAACCCGAAACCCTTGTCGTCGCTGAACCACTTTACGATTCCTGTAGCCATTGTTTCCTCCGGCGTTTGAAGTGCTGCGAACGCGGAGATTGCTGAGCAAAGGCTACGAGCGCTGGCACTGATGTGAGGGGCATATCACCCCGACCTATGCCGCAACCGTAGCAGCCGGGAGTCCCTACTACCGAACCGCCGCTTGTGCACCGGTCAGTACCACCGCGTCTGAGCACCCGCTAAACGTCCATCGGTGGCTAGTGAAGGAGGTGCGCGAATGAATCATTCAAATCCCGGTCCACTGGTTTTTCGCCCGTGCGCTGATCGCTAGCGCGTGTAACGCCTCGGGCAGTCGATGGGGCCGACCTTCATCCGGCGCGCCACCACACTGATCCGCGCGACGACGGACTCCTTGTGGCACTTTGCGCAGGACGCGGCCTGTTGTCGTCAGTCGATCTCGACCGTGTAATCCCACGTGACCGTCGGGCGCGCTCCTTCGGGGGTCCAGCTGAGTCCTCCGTCGCCGGTCGGGAGGATGTCGTGCAACATCACCGACACTGGCCGTCCGGGCGTGATCTGCGTTGGGGGCGCGCCACCGCCGAGGGCCGTCACCTTTGGCTTGTGCACTTTTCCTTGCTCGTCGATCAGTCTGAATGCCGAGCTGCTGAGTGCGATCGTGTGTGAGGCAGAGGAGAACGTGACGATGAACGTAGTCGGAGTTACCGGCGGCACCGGGAAGCGGCCCTCCTCAGGCACTTCCGGGCCCACCGCCGTCGCAAGCACCCGGCCGCTTGCTAGATCGACCGACACCGCTTCGCCCTGGATCGACAGCGCCGGGTGATCGGCGCTTGCCCGCAGAACCCGCCCGACCGGCACCTTTGACTTGGGTAGCCAGGAAGGCAGACCGCCGTATCTCAACCGCGCGGCGGAGGCGGATTGAAGGTGCCGCGACGTTGTCGACCCGCCAGCGCCCGTAAACAGCAGGGCAACAACCAGTCCGGCGATCGTCGCGGCCGCAGCTGCGAGTGCGAGAGCAAAGGGGGGGCCGAGCCGTCCGGCTCGGCCCCCTCCGTTTGCTGCCGTCCCCGGGTGGCGATCGCTACCCGTGTGGATCGGCGCTGAGCCCATCAGCGACCAGGGCCCCGCGGGTTGTTGAACACGTCCGGACCAAACGGCGCGAGGCCCGGCTGTGCCGCGTAGCCGATGTGACCTTTCTTGTCCAGCCCGGGGGATGCGCTCTTCACCGTGAACAGATCCTCCATCGTGCGCAGCCAGCTGTAGTGGTTGTAGTACACCGTGCTTACGCTGCCGGGCTTGATGTATGGACTGATGAGCACACTGCCAGTGTCACCGCCGCCCGTGGTGGCGTCGGTGGCGTCATACAGCGGGTCGGTCGCCGGGGTTCGCGCTCCGAGCACCACCCCGCTCACCGCCGCTGTCGTGGACAGCGGTTCGCCGGTGGAGTTCACCAGCGTGAATGAGCCCGTGTCGGCAAAGCCACCGCTCTGCGACGCAGCGATCGCGGCGACCGGAGTGTCGGTGACTTGGCCCACGAAGGCGCCAGCCGGAATGCCGACTCCGCTCACCGACCGGCCCGCGTCGGTTGCCACGATCGCGTTGTCGGCGATCGTTGCCTTGCCTTCTTCGGCGGTCGCGGAGGAGTCGGTACGTGCGCCCGGCGAGTGGCTACCGCCCCCGAGCAGGCAGGTACCTGCGGGCTGCGCTGGAACCGTCTGTGCGACACAATTGATCGGACGATCCAGAAACGCGTTGTCTCCCGGTCCCGGGAACAGCTCGTTGCCGTGTTCGTCACTTTCCAACGGTGTGTTTGGCCCAGTCGGCTCCCAGCTCACGCTGCTGCCAAAGAGCGTCTCGCCGGCGGAATCGGAGGAGACCGAGGTGGCGGCATTCGGCGCCACGATGGTCGAGTTGGCGAAACTGTTACCCGTGTAGGTAAACGGCGGGAAGCCCTCGTCGAAGGTGACGTCGATGAGACCGCCTTCCTTGAACGCGGGTGATTCCTCGATCTCCGGAATGATGTGTTCGAGGAAGAGATCAGAGGCGTACAGCCCGCCCGTGTAGTTCACAGGCGCCTTCGGGGTGTTCGGGTCAGAGAAGCCACCCGAGAGGTTGTTGCCATGGCACACGGCGTCATGTGCGTCACTGCAGTTGTTCGGCGATATCCAGCTGAAGGCCGGCGTCGTCGCCGCGCTCTGCAGGTCGTGGTAGAGACCGTTACTGGAGTCGAGGAGGTTGGCGATGTGCTGCGAGTTGCAGTCGCCGGAGTTCAGGATCGATTCAAACCACGGGAATGGGAAATGCTTGGGCACATACTGATCGGTGCCATTCGCGCTGCCCGGGTTGGGCTGCGCGGTGCTGCCCCGCGGGCCCGGAGTCGGGTAGGGAGCACCGCAGTATTCCGTACCCGCGTCGTGGGTGGGTCCGCTTTCGTCGGGGTTGCCGAGGTCTTGCGCGTAGCCCTTCCAGCTCACGCCGGCGCCGTCGAGCTGGTTGAAAAGCGTCGGCACGCTCGCCGGATAGACGCAGCCGTTCGTGCCGGGGGCGCCGTTTGGTCCAACGGGCGATAGCACTTGGCCGTAGTTGGGATTGGTCTTGAACTTGCCTACCGTATCGACGGTTCCGGAGAACTTGTCATAGAACGGGCAGTCGGCCTGTGTGTCGGGCTGTGGAGCCTGCCCGGACACCGCCGAGACGTAGTTGTCGAGGCTGAAATGGCCGGTGCCGAAGTAGTTCTTCAGCAGTACACCCTGAGAAGGCAGGGTCTGCCACAGGTAGGTGTTTTTGTTCAGTCCCGTGAAGGTGGCGTCGTAGGACTTGTTCTCGAGGATGATCAGCCAAACGTGCTTGACCTTGCCTGGTTTGAGTCCGACCCTGGCTTGGTGAGCAGCGGGGGTCTTCCCCGACGAGGACGCATTTGCCGAGACGATTGGTATGGCGGCGGCTGCCGCGGTAACCACAACGGCGCCCGCCGTAAGCGCTCTGCGGCGCCAACGCGAGGCGTGCGGGCTCGACCCCGACTTTTGAGGACTGACAGCGTGTGCGATGCGGCCGAAACGAGTAGGACTCATCGTGAGGCTCATCTCCTTTAGGGCAAGCGGTATGGGGAGCCCCAGTCTTCGATAAGCGCCGGTGTCGGAGGTAAAAATTGCGTGATCCAGCCGTGAACGAGTCGAGAACATTCACACCTTGAAGCTGTGCGGATTACAAACAGGTAACACGCTCTGGACCGGAGCGTCTCATGATGCATTTGGGTGCCTCGAGCTCTGGTCCTCCAGGCTCGCGTCTGTTCGCCTGGCTGTGGTGTCATAGACATCTATGGGTAGTCGGCGGCGAAGACGTTGGCTGGGCCACCGCCACCGGGTTCGCTTATGAAGACGCGTGCGCAGTGCGCACCGGCGGCGGTTTCGGGTGCCGGCGCGTTCATGACGTATTCGTTTGTGGGGATCCCGCCGGTGTGAGCTTGCGAGCGCCACAGGCTGACCGCCTGTGCGAGGCTGGCGCAGTGCCCACCAACGCGCAATGCGTGGTTGACACGATTCTCGGCCAGGCGCCTCTGCTCACCGAACCGGTTGGGATACCAGGAGGACCTCTTCGCAGGCGCATGCACGGCGTGCTCTACGAGCAGGATGGTGTCGGATGCGATTTCGGGTCCGCCTATGGCCTGGATAACTGACATGCACGCCCCACTGGCGTCGCCCTGCGATGGTTGGGTGCTGACGCGCAGGTGCCAGTGGTCCAGTCCGTCGGCGTGCAGTGTCCCTGTGACCATCGCGGCCGCCGCTGGCGCCGACCAGCACGGCCGCGAGGGAAGCCCGGTGGTGATGTCCTCGAGCTGATCGTTTAGCTCGATTACGGCGCTGTCGGCTTTCCAGCCCTTCGGCAGGCGCCTCCAGCCCTTGCCGATCGCGGGCGCGGCCGCTGGGCGTACGAGGACTGCACCACCCGTTTCATAGATCCACGCCGTGAGCGCAGGAGCGGGACGATGGTAAATCGAAGGCCACAGCGCCGCGCAGGCGGACACCGGTTCGGCCGTGAAGAGTCCGTGGACGTCGCCGTGGCCCGCTGTGCCACATTCGAATTGCGTTATGTACCGCGGGTTCCCGGTGGGCCCAAAGATCGCTGTTCCCGCCGCGGCAAGCACCCCGATCGCGACGGCGCCAGCGAGGACACGCAATCCGCGGCGTCGCAACGGGCCTCGCGGACGCTCCGCTGGTCGATCGGCGGGCCTGCGCGCCATGGCCTGCTGTTCGGCGGCGCTCACCAGTGACTCCCGTAGCTGTGGCAGGCTGTTCATCTGGATCCCACCAAGGCTCTGAGTACTCGTAGTCCCCGGCTGACGCGCTGGCGGACGACGAGCTCGGAGCAGTCGAAGGCGCGAGCGAGCTCCTCGTACTCGCGGCCGTCGATCACACGTCCTCTCACCGCCGCGCGCTGGTCGGCGGGGAGAGCCTCCAGTAGCGAGAGCGAATCGAGCGCCGCGGTCTCGGCCAGCTGGTCGATCCGCTCTAGATCTTCGTCGCTCAACATGATCGGCTCCATTCCCAGGCGACGACGAGCCCCCGCTTCCACACGGCCTCGCCGCCAACTCTGGGCCAGTTCGTGGCGAGCGATCCCGAATATCCAGCCGCGCGCGCTTCCGAGTTCCGGGCGAAAGGCCTCCAGCGACGCCAACGCAACGGCGAAAACCTCAGCCGTGAGGTCCGCGGCGAGATCCGCGTGTCCTGTCGCACGCCGAAAAAACGCCAGCAACAGGTTCTCGTAGCGGTCGTATAGGACACCAAACGCCTGGCCGTCTTTGGCTCCGATCTCAAGCAGTTCCTCATCCGAGCACCTCGATAGATCCGTTTTGCGCACCACCTCATATTGGAGCCAGGCTGAAAGTTGTGACAGTGGAAGCCAAGGGCGTGCGTCTCGCCCCCATAAGTCCTTGTGGCTGTGCTCCAGGGGGACAGCTTGTGAGCGCCTCCGTGGCGGTGGACGGGCCGACAGACGCCTGTGTCGGGCCTCGGACGGTTACCACGGATGCCGTTCAGAGAGCCAAAGAGGTGTGATGGAGATAAGGTCCTCTGCAGATGGCGCGCCTACCCGAGCTGAGCCCCGCTGACGCCGACCCACCGGTGCGCTCCGCGCTAGAGCGACTACCGCCGCTTGCTGTCTTTCGCACGGTCGCCAACGCGCAGGGCACATTCATCAATTGGCTGCGATTCGGACGCGACTGCCTCGATGGCGGCCTGTTCGACCCGGTCCTGCGAGAGCTTGCGATCCTACGTGTGGCGCGGCTGACGCCCGGCGCCGAGTACGAGTGGGCTCAGCACGTGCCGATCCTGCTTGCCGTCGGCGGCTCCTCGGAGCAGCTCGACGCGCTCCAGGCCGACGACATCCAAGCCGACGCCTTTGGGGAGGACGGGCGGCTGGTGCTGCGCTTCACATCCCAGGTGGTTCTGGACGCCACTCCCGATGAGGCGACCTTCAACTCGATGAGCACGCGCTTTACCTCTGCTGAGATCGTCCAGCTTCTGCTGGTCATCGGCCAATACATGATGCTCGCCCGCGTGATGGCGACCGCGCAACTGGAGGTGGATGCGGTGCTCGGCGCCGACGTGCTCGCGGGCATCCAGAACTCGGATGTCAATATCGACGGCAAGTCGCGTGAGCATCAGGGCGGCGTGTAGAGGACGCGGCCGATCAGCCACTCGTTGGCTGACATTCAGGTAGCTAGCGGGTGGCTGGTTGCCTATGGCGTGATCTTGCCGATCTTGCTGGTGCGATAGTCAGTGAACCAGAGGTTCCCGTCGGGGCCCGTGACTATTCCGTGAGGCACGCTTTCTTTGGGCAACGCGTATTCGGTGATCGCACCACCTGTCGTGATCTCCCCGATCTTGCTAGTACCCACATCGGTGAACCAGAGATTTCCTTCCGGTCCTGGAGCAATGC
>DATBPE010000157.1:0-5847 GCA_036561505.1 Solirubrobacteraceae bacterium | reverse complement strand
CCCTCGCCCATTTTGAGAGCCATCAGCGATGAAGCTCTGGCGTCTGGCGGGGGCGGTGGTTATCACAGGTTTTACCGTGCTGGTCATCCTCCCCGCCGTCATCAAAGCGGTTCATGCCTTGCTGATTCCCGCAGTCGTGGGAGTGGTGCTCTATCTCGCTGTGCGGGTCGTGAACGCCCGTCTGGATCGTTGGTAGTCGTATCTGGTGAAGTAATAAAAGTGTTTACAAAAAATACACTGCATCAGATAATTACGTGTAAACGCATGAAACACTAAACGTTGAAAGGGGGTGTGGGGAATATGGCAAAGAGGAAGGTACGCATCAGAACAAAGAGGCTGGACCAGCTCGACGAGTCCAAGCTGGCACTCGCTATCTGGCTGATTGCGCGCGATCTAGTTGAAGATAAGACAACCCCGCCCCCTTTTGAACCGGGAGAGGCGGACACGCTCGAAGGCGACAGCGAAGGCTCGGCGTAGTGGAGTTGACATTCCTTGTAACCGTATTGCTTTCAGCTATCTCACTACTCGGGGTAATAGTTTGGTTGGAGCGCCCAAGGGGTCCGCTCCAGACGGTCGAACTGCACTTCGGGGCTGATGTAACCGTTGAGGCGGCTGAAGCGATGCTCGCGTCTATTGCAGGGCTGCGCAGTAGCGCCGTGGTGCTGCTTGACGCTGTTGCTGACGAGCACGGCATCCGTCATTTCCTCCACGCCCCGCAGCAGACCCTCGACACGCTGCGCAGTCAGTGGCGCGGGGTGATGCCAAGTCTGAACATGGATACGCCGGTCAGCGTGCCGTCTAGCGACTGGCGCGGTGGTGCGGTGCTGCGCCTCGCAGGTGTTCGGCCGGTGCTGCGCAGCGACGCGAGCACTGAATCAACCGCTGCGCTCTTGGGCTCCATGATGCCCTTGGCTCGTCGTGAGCGTTTGTTGATTCGCTGGTGTTTGGGTGCGGGGGCTCATCCTCGTTTGCCGCAGTCGCTTTCTCGGCGGGACGCGCATAGTGCAGGGGCGGGCCTGGCACATTTGTTGTTGCAGGAGTCAACGCCGCAGTCTGCTCATGTGCGAGCGCTACGGAGTAAGTACGCCGGACCCGTTCTCAGCGGCGTCGCCCTCGTGGCGGTTGCGGCTGGTCATCCCAAGCGCGGCGCTCACCTGTTGAGCCGGACCATTTCCACGATGCGCTCGCGTGGTGGTGCCTACGGGAACCTCGCGCCGCGTCGACGTGGGCGGCGGTGGCTTGCGTGGCTGCTCGCTCGCCCCAGTCTGCGCCGTCGTGATTTGTATAGCCCGAGTGAACTTACCGGGTTGCTACCTGTCCCTATAGACGCGCCCCAGCTCCCCGGTTTGACTCTTGGCACGGCGCCGGTATTGATGCCCTCGCCGCGCATCCCGACCACGGGCCGGGTGCTAGCCGTCTCGAACTGGCCGGGGAGTGACCGCCCGCTCGCGCAGCCAGTCATCGGCGGACTCAGCCATACCCTTCTTGCAGGCCCCACGGGCGTCGGGAAGTCTGAGGTCATAGCCGCGCTCGCCGTCCAAGATCTCAAGGCCGGGCGAGGTGTCTTTCTTCTTGACGGGAAGGGCGACACGGCCGAGAGCGTGCTTTCGCATATACCGGACGGTCGGCTTGGCGAGGTGATCGCGCTCGATCCGGGTCGTGAGGGTCCGGTGGCGGGCTTGCAGTTGTTCGCC
This sequence comes from Solirubrobacteraceae bacterium, assembly GCA_036561505.1. Classification (GTDB taxonomy): domain Bacteria; phylum Actinomycetota; class Thermoleophilia; order Solirubrobacterales; family Solirubrobacteraceae; genus Palsa-744. The sequence goes on along the minus strand of DATBPE010000157.1, from coordinate 4,153 downwards.
GGGAACACGGACCCTCAGCTGACCGCCGATCTGGTGCTCGGCATCTTCGCGGATCTGTTCAGGGACTCGTGGGGACCGTTCAGCGCGCGGTGGTTGCGTGCTGGGTTGCTCCTGCTCGCCCACGACCGAGCGGCGACCCTCTCGGATTTTCCCTTCGTCTTCTCCAATGATGCGTATCGCCGGCGGCTGGTTGAGCGCCTCGAGGACCCGCTTGCACGGGAGACATGGCGCGCGTTCGAGGCAATGGGTCCCGCAGAGCGCGCCCACCAGCTCGCGGCACCCCTGCAGAAGGTCGAAGAAGTCATCGGTCGCAAGGTCATCAGAGGGGTGGTCGGCCAGAGCGACCCAGGGCTCGATATGCGCGACGTGCTGGCTCGTAGCAAGGTCGTGATCGTTTCTCTCAGTCCCGCGAGAATTGGCTCCGTTGCCGCTCGTCTGATCGGGGCGCTGGCCGTCTTCAAGTTCTTCGAGGCGGTGCAGGCTCGCGCCGCGATCTCCCCCGAGGCGCGGCGTCCGCTCTTTGCCTACATCGACGAGCCGAGCGTGTTGGGCGATGTCCCCGTGCCGATCGATGATCTCTACGCTCTCGCGCGGGGGCTCGGTGTCGGGCTTCTTCTTGGCGCACAGTCCCTCGCGCAGATCCCCGCCGAGCTGCGCGCCGCTGTCCTGACGAACGCCGCGACGCTGATCGCGTTCCGCCAGAACAACGCCGACGCAAAACTACTCGCGCCCGAACTGCCCGGTGTCGATCCCGAGGGGTTGCAGAACCTCGGCCGCTTCGAGGCCATCATGCGGATAGGACTCGGACCGGGTGACGTGGCTATGCCGGTCAGCGGGCGCACGCTCCCGCTGCCTCCTCCGACGAGCGACCCCGAGGCGGTACGCCGCGCCTCAGCGGCTCGCTATGGCGCCGATCCGGCCGAGGTTGACGCTGCCCTGCTCGCCCGCCACGGCAAAGCCCAGGACGGCCCTGAGAAGCCGGTCGGGCGGCTGAAGAGGGACCAGTGAACCGACAGGTCGAAGGAGTTGGGGGCTATCCGCTCGCCGGTCCGCTCGTGTCGAGCGGGGTAGCGCGTTATCCCCGTGCTGGTGCGGTGATCTGGCCCGTAGCGCCGATGACATTTTATGTCCCTTCATTCTTCTCTTTCTTCCTCTCCTTCGCCTCTCCCAGCTCCCCCTGGCGGCTGCTCCCCGCCCTGTGTGGTGGCGGTGGCCGTGGGGGTGAGCTGTGAGGCGCGCGACAGTGGTGCGATTGGTGGAGCTGGCCGACGAGCTGTCCGTGCGCGATCGGCAAATCACGGACACGGTGGGGCGTCTGCGGTTGCTCTCCGGTGCGCAGGTCGAGCAGCTGTTCTTCGCCGATGGCCCGAACCCAGCGACGCGGGCACGGCTCGCCCGGCGGGCACTAGCGCGGCTGGTAAGTCGTGGAGTGCTCGGCCGGTTGCAGCGCCGCGTCGGAGGGGTCAGGGCCGGGGCTGCCGGACACACCTACTACCTCGCCGCGGCCGGTCAGCGACTCGTCGCCTATTGGCAGGGCGAGGGATTGGGGCGCACTCGCAGCCCGTATGAGCCGACGGGCGCGCTGGTGCGCCATACCCTCGCCGTCTCGGATGCGTTCGTGCGCTGCGTCATAGGCGAGCGGGCCGGGGTTGCCACGCTGCTCGATTTCTCGGCTGAGCCCGAGTGCTGGGAGCGCTACACCGCGCGGGGTGGTGCGCAGCTCACGCTCAAGCCGGACGCCCGCGTGATCCTCGCCTTGGACGGTGGCGAAGAGGAGCACGCCTGGCTAGAGGTTGACTGTGGCACGGAGGGGCGGCGGACGTTGGAGCACAAGTGCCGCGCCTACGTCCACGCCTACCATGCCGGGACCGGCCGTGAGGTGTTCCCCCGCGTGGTGTGGGTCGCTACGACCGCCGGGCGGGCGGAGCTGTTGGTCGAGGTCTGCGCGGGACTCACTCCCGAGACATGGAAGCTGTTTGCCGTCACCACCCCCGAGCGGCTTCTCGACCTGCTCACCGGCACCGGCACGGAGGGCTCGTCGTGAGCGGAGCGCATCGGCCGGTGTTGTATGGCGACACGACACGCTGGGGACTCATCCACGCCGACGCGCTAACCCTGCTCGCCCAGCTACCGGCGGCGAGCGTTGATGCGGTCGTGACCGATCCCCCGTATGGCATCGACTTCGCAGCCTGGGACGGTGCCGACATTCGCCGCGCCGTCGCCAAGGACGGTGAGCGGCTGAGCCACGGTGAGGCGTTCGCGCGGTGGACAGGAGTGTGGGCGGCTGAAGTCCTGCGGGTGCTCAAGCCGGGCGGCTTCGTGGTGGCCTTCGGTAGTCCGCGCGTCGTTCATCGTCTCGCCTGCGGCATCGAGGACGCGGGCCTGGAGCTGCGAGACCTTCTCCTCTGGCTACACGCCCAAGGAGTGCCCAAGGGACGGCGCTTGCCGGGCGGGTTAGCCACGGCCCTCAAACCGGCGTTTGAGCCGATCCTGCTCGCCCGTGCTCCGTTCGCTGGCAGCGTGGCGGGCAACGTTGAGCGGTTTGGCACCGGCGCGCTGAACATCGACGCTGGCCGCATTGGTGCGGCGGGGTACTGGCCCGCCCACGTCGCGCTCTCGCACGCCCCCGGTTGCGGTGAAACTTGCATAGCTGAGTGTCCCGCGCGGCTCATTGACGCAGCTCGCCCCGACCTGCTCCCAAGCCGTCTGTTCTTCTGCGCAAAGGCGGACAGGCGCGAGCGGGAGGCGGGCTGCGAGCACCTGCCCCGCCGGTCGGTGCAGCTCTACACCGGCAAAGCCCACCCAGCGCGAGTGGTGCGCAATGTTCACCCCACCGTCAAGCCCATCGCTCTGATGCGCTGGTTAGTGAAACTCATCACGCCGCCGGACGGAGTAGTGCTCGACCCCTTCGCCGGGAGTGGCAGCACAGGGATCGCGGCCGTACTCGAAGGACGCCAGTTCATCGGCGTGGAACGCGAGGCGCAGTACGTCAAAGTGGCCTGCGCGCGCCTCGCGTATTGGGCGCACGAGACAGCCGGGGAGGCCGGGTGAGGGCCGGAGGGCTCTCCGGTGCGCGGAAGGAACCCATCGGGGGCTTTCTGCGCACCGGCATAGCCATCCAAGTACCCAACCCAAGGAGGACACTCCGCATGGCTGACAAAACCAAGGCGCAGCGCGTCCATGAGGAAGTCGAAGCGCTGATCGCCTCGGGCGTGGAGAAGCGCGCCGCCTTTCAGCAGTTGTCCGAGAAGTACGGCCAGCCCATCGATTCAATCCGTGGCTCTTTTTACGGGTGGAAGCGCAAGCTGGAGGGCGGCGGCGCAACCCCGTCACGGACCAGACGGCGGGAAACCACCCCCGATGATGCGCTGGCCGATGCCCGCGCATCGCTGGAGCGCTCCATCGCGTCAATCGACAGGGAGGTGGAGGTCGCAAAGGAGCGCGCCGAGGCTGCGGCCGGCGAGTTTGACGAGATTCGTGGCTCGGCGGATGCGCGCAAGAAGGCCATCGCTGCACGGTTGGATGCGTTGAAGTAAAGGCAACCGGGCGGTCTGGATCGTAACTGATTCAGACCGCCCACACCTACCACCATCAAGCATAAATCAGGTAAAATAATAGACAAGAAAAGTGTTTACAAAAAAGACAAAATGAGAGAAAATAGAGTGGAAGCAAAGGAAACAAGTATGACAAATGAACAAGCCAAACGCATCGGCCGCATGATCGCCACAGCGCGGCGAAACAGAGGATGGTCGCTGCGCCGGTTCAGCGTCGAGGTTGGCATATCCCACAGCTCATTGCAAAAACTGGAGCGCGGGGAATACACAGAGCGCCCCGACTGGCTGATCCGCATCGCTGACACCCTTGGCATCGACCCCGAACGTATAACGCGAGTCGCCGGTCCACAGATTGCCGCGAACCTGCCCGGTATGCGTACCTACTTCCGAGCCAAATACGAGCTGAGCCAGGACGACATAGACGTGGTTGAGCGTGCCGTTGAGGATATACAACGTAAGCACAAGGATACGGAGCGATGATGAGTCTCGAACCCGTACAGAAAGCTGCGTGGATATATTTATTCACAACCCAGCCAAATCCGCCGAGCGGCAATCCCGAATTAGCCCGGCAGCGCAAAGTTTGTTACGCCATTGCCGCT
>DATBPE010000156.1:0-12856 GCA_036561505.1 Solirubrobacteraceae bacterium | reverse complement strand
ATCCCTTGACGGTAGGTAGAATCTCTGAGACAATGTCTGTATGTCCAAGGTAGATCGCAACGCACCGAAGCGCTCTAAGGCTTCCGAATCCACATACTCGCTGATGGAGTTCTCATGCGAGTTCCCCGACGACGCCGCGTGCCTGGAGCAGCTATGGCGCTCACGATTCGCGGCCGATGGCGAGCACGCTGAGTGCCCGCAGTGCAAGCGCGAGCGCAAGTTCCACAAGGTCGCCTCGCGGCCGTCATGGTCGTGCGACTCCTGCGGCCACCACATCCACCCGACAGCAGGGACGATCTTCCACAAGTCCGCCACATCGCTGCAGCTCTGGTTCTACGTCATGTACGTCATGACGAGTACTCGCTGCGGAGTGTCCGCCAAGGCGATCGAGCGAGAGATCGGCGTCGGATACAAGACCGCGTGGCGGATGTGCAACCTCATCCGCACACACCTCATGGAGCAGAACGACTCGTACAAGCTCACTGGCTCTGTTGAGGCCGACGAGACGGCCTACGGCGGCAAACCAAAGGCGTCCATGACTCGCGGGATGACGATGCCCCAAGCGCAGACGTTCGCCAAGGCGCGCAAGGTCGGAATCGTGGCAATGGTCGAGCGCGGCGGCAGAGTCCGCGCCTACGTCCAGCCGCGCGACGGAGCGCTAGAGACCGTAAGTCTGCACGTGGACCCGACAGCCACCGTCTACACCGACGAGTGGGCCGGCTACCGCAAGCTGCGGAGCACTCACCCTAAGCACTACACGATTCGCCACGCCGACCGCGTTTATGCGGACAGAGGCACCCACACGCAGACGATCGAGGGGTTCTTCGGCAACGTCAAGAACGGGATCGCCGGGAACTACCACGGCGTGTCTGTCAAGTGGCTGCAGTCCTACGTCAATGAGTACGTGTGGCGCTACAACCACCGCGACAACAGGCGCGCGATGCTCGGCTTCCTGCTTGAGTGTGCAGCCGTGTGCGAGTCTTGACCCAGGATGCCGTCCGCCGAGTTAGCTACAAGGTGCGCGCAATCCTGTGCAAACCTACCCAAATGTGGTGGCAAAGCCCTACAATTTACAATGCGTCCCGGACAGACGTTTGATCTACGGCTGATCCCGTCACATACACGCTAGTCGAGGCAGATATATACGCATATATGGATGGCCCCGCTTTCCCCGATGACCACTGAGACCCCCGCCCGCGCCCCGGTTGCCAAGCCCGTAGAAGAAGGTATCTTGGGCTTCTACGACACCCCTGTCTTTGAGGTCGTGTGCTGGAAAGAGTCGGGCCTCCATTACATGCAGACCCGAGAGCTTGACCTCGTCGCCTCCGCGACGGATGAGAATGACCTACCGCGCAAGCTCGGAACGATGATAATGAACTTGTTCCTTTCGCTCGCCGCGTTGGACGCTGACGATCGTACCGATTCCGAGGAGCAGACCCTCGCACTCATTGGAGAGCGCCTTGGACCGCCGCTTACGAGGTACCATCAACGACAGCGCGAAAGCCTTTATGAGCGCATTCGTGCAGTCGTTGTCAAGAACCTTGAGTGGAGAGTAGGTCCCCCATCGACACCGCATGGGTCATTGCCGGCCTTGAGCGGCTAGCTGATCAGCGATCTGGCACTAGCAAGAAGAGCCGCCCCGCGAAGGGTGACCACCGGATCTACAGAATCAAGGTGGTGTCAGCTGAGGGCACGAACGAGAGTATCAACATTCTCGTTGACCCTGGCCACAAGCGGCAACCTGAGCCCTTGCTTCAGCGCATCGCCGATCAGTTGCACGTGAATCGCGAGAACCTAGAGGATGTTCTGCGGAACTGGTCACGAGAACAGTTCCTTCTGCATTGCCGGACAAAGTCTGCCGCCGACCTGAAGCCGCCCAGCATGAGGGCGCCCGGCTCGGCGCCGCGGCGCTAATCGTTGCGCTTTTTGTCTAGCTCGGGCGACTCGACAGGTGGCGCGACCTTCTCCAAGTTTCGCAAGAAGTCCTCGCGGGTCGGGATCGGGATCTCTAGACCCTTCTCTGTCGTCTGGGTCGGCTCGATCTTGGGTTTTCCCGCCGCCATGCGCCTCAGAATATCGAGATAAGCCCCCCGAGCCGCCTGCTCTGGCAAGACCGGCGACCCGGGGGAAATCATTAGCGAACGGAGCACAGAATGACAGGCAGCGTTGACGTACTGCTGCGTAAGGCAGATGAAGGCGTCGTGGAGGTTCGCGCGCATTTACGAGCAAGACCTGGCGGCCAAGCATGTCTCTGAGGAGTTGCTGTACGCCGTGCGCCAGGTGGTGCAGGACTGCCAGTCCGCGCTCGACTGGACTGCCACCGCAGTCAAGGACAAGTTCTACCCCGGCTCGACGTGGAACCCCTACTTTCCGCTCCAAGGCGATCAAGCCAAGTTCCGCGAAGCACTCGACAAGCAGATCAAGGGCCTAGAAGCCGACCGCCTGCACATAGCGGCGGCGTTTGAGCGCCACCAGCCGTACCAGTCCGGTAAGGAGGCGCTGGGCCACCTTCACGCCCTACGAAAAGTCAACACTCACCGCGACTTCACAGCGCAGACGCGAAAGGAGCGGCGAGCCGTCAGGGTCCAGACTGGTGGCGGCTACGTCGAGTACGGACAGGGCGTCAGGTTCAACCCCGGCGGAGGCATCACTATCGGCCCTGGTGGCGGCATGACCATCAGCGGCGCCGGTGTTCAGATAGGCCCACATGGCACATCAATCGGTGGTGTGCCCGTCGATCCCCGCACGCAGCGCCCAATTCCGCACCCGTCGCAGAGCGTCATGCAGACGGTGTACGTGGACTGGCGTTTCAACGACCCAAACGTGTCCGTACTGCCAGCGCTTACAGATCTAACCGCCCTCACGCGCAGCGCAGTCGAGGACGTGCGCCGCGAGGCGCAGCTTTAGAGCATGCGCAGCGTCGGCAGCTCGGCGCTGCGCATCCGCTTCGCCGTACTGCTCGTCGTACGTCCCAAGCCGCCTCCCGAGCCAGTCGGCGGCCTCGTCTGCCGAGGCGCAAGCCTGGCGCAATAGGGACGAATCCTCGTCGGACATCGCGTTGCCATGGGTGACCATCATAGCTCAAATACCTACAGTTAGGGGATAATCGCCCCAATTATGCACCGTAGGTGTACGTCGCGTGTACGTGCGTGGTCGGCTGTGTATCTGTGGTACCGTGCTCCACAGTGCCCAACATCACCGTCACCGTGCCCGACGACGTCTACCGCGCCGCACGAATCCGCGCGGCCGAGCAGGGCAGCTCCGTCAGCGCACTCGTGGCCGACTACCTGCGGTCGCTATCCGATCGCGAGACCGAGCTCGCCAGGCTCGAGGCGCAGCGCAAGCGCATTCAGGGTCAGATCGATCCCCGTTTCAGCGCGAGCGACCGCCTGAGCCGCGAGGAGATACACGAACGTGCAGTTCGTTGACACGAACGTTCTGCTTTATGCGGTATCGCGCCATCCCGACGAGCAGGTCAAGGCCCAGCGTGCGAACGAGATCCTCGACGGTCGAGACGTCGCGCTGTCCGTCCAAGTTCTTCAAGAGTTCTACTTCCAAGCGACCCACGACAGGCGTACGTATCGCCTGACCCACGAGCAGGCCGTCGGGACGGTGAGGTCCTTCGGAGCGTTCCCGACCCAGGAGACGACGGTCGCCTTGGCGCTGGCCGCGATGGAGGCCAGGCAGCGCTTCAACATCTCCTACTGGGACGCGGCGATCCTCGAGGCCGCCCGCGCGCTCGGCTGCGCGGTCGTGCTGTCCGAGGATTTGAGCGACGGTCAGGACTACGCAGGGGTTCGAGTGCAGAACCCCTTCAGCGCCTGCTAAAAACAGCCGCGAGTGAGCGAGCAAGAGCCTCTGATGCACGGCGCGTCACTCCCAGCACCACCCCCAGCGGCGGGTCTTCTGATGCCGCCCGCTTGGGAGGCTAGCCAGTCCACGATGAGGGTGAGTCGCTCTTGGGTAAGCGTGGGGGCGCCTTCGAAGCGTGCGCGGGAGAACGCGTCTGGCGCTCGCGTCTGGCGCTCCGGAACTTTGGTAGGTGGCCGCGGCTGCGTCGGCGATCGCGGGCGCACAGCTCGAGTATGCCCGGCAGCGCCTGCGTGGCCTCGATGCCGATCCCTCTTTCCGTGCGATGCCGGTAGGTGCAAGCGCCGCCACTCACAACCGCGAAACGCACGCGTGTATCTAACGCCGCGTGGAATAGGGCGCTCGCCCACCCAAGCAGCCCACCGACCCGTACATCCACGCCACCGAGGAGAAGCACCACGCCGAGGAGGAGCGCAATCACACCGACAGCAGTCCAAGGCCCACAGGGGCCGCGGCCTCAGCTCTTTCCCTTGGAGGCCGTCGTGGGGTACTTCTTGTGCGCTTGCTTCACACAGCTCGCCCGGCGGCGCTTTGGCTTGCGCTTGCACGCCTCTACTGCCTTCGCGAGTCGCCTGGCGTTCGCCTTGGGGGACCGCGTGAGATTGCCGCCAGGATCAGTCCCAGCCGTCGTACCCTGCCCGGCGTCCTGTGCGGGTCTGGTGGTGTTCATCTGCAAACGCAACGGCGTGCACTGCACCGCGACGAGCGTATCCACCACGGGCATCCGCTGAGCAGGCCCGATCGTTGTCCCGGCCGAATTGGTCGCACTCACCCAGTAGCGATCCCCGCTCGGGCACAAGCTCACACCAACGCTGTTCACATCGACGCTGACACTCTGAGAAACAAACGACCCGAGCAGCGTCCCAACCGGCAGAACAAGCGGCTCATATTCAGGGACCTCGCACGCCGGATGAGCGTCCAGGCACAGCGGCGCTTCCTGCAAATAAAACTCATACGTCGTTTCCAGACCCTCAGTGTTGATCTTTGTTTCCAACGTCGCGTCCGTCGGCCCGAGGTTCGACACCGACTCCCCTTCGATCACCGGCGCCGACGACGCTCCAGCAGACACCGGCACTCCACACACCAAGCAACTGATCACGGCGAACACGGCGAGACACCCCGTCCGCCTCCAAGGATGGCGCCTGTATCGATACAAGCTCACAGGAATCGGACGCTACCACACGTATCGAGCAGCTCAGCTACCACCTCGCCACTGAACGTCGTGCATCTGTAACGATCGCGAAAGCGATCGGCCTCTAGCCAGAGCAGGAGATGTGTCTGAAGCCAAGGTGCTCGCAGTCACACCGTCGTGAACGCGCCCGACAGCGTGGGAGCGCTCCTGAGCGTTTGATACACCATGCATTAGCGCTCAGTGAGCTCGAGCAATTTCGCGAGCTGTTCCTCCTGCGCGCCGGTGTACCGGCCCTCGCCCGCAACAAAGGACCTCAGCACACCAAGGTCTCTTGACGGCTTGGCTTTAGCTAGAGGCCTTCGGCCTCGGTTGATAAAAGCACTCGCCGGCTCGGCGTCAGCCGCCCCTTTCTTGCCTGCGCGGTGTGAGTATCGATCCGCACCTCGACGATCGCATCGTCATCCGGGGCGGATCCTTATTTCCTGGGCTTATTCACAGATTCTGGTATATTCACAGCGGCTGTGAATATGACCAAATCGATAAATATGCAAGGTGGTCTGACCGGCCATGTACTGGAGCTCGTGCGGCGCATCCCAGGACTGGAGGATGCCGTCGCTGAGGGCGATCTGCTGCTGCTCCGGGAGCACGGACCAGTGGTGCATGTTGAGTTTAGGCAGCGCGTACGCACGCCGGAGGCATGGTCAGTGATCCGCAGCCAGGATGAGCGCGAGGAAGCGTCACCGCTGCTCTTGCTTGTCGCTGAGGACAGCACGGAGGATGCCCGGAAGCTGCTAGACACACACGGTATTGGGATCATCGACGCACGCGGCAGTGCCCAGATTCGCTTCCCCGGTCTCGTGGTACACGTGGAGCGGCGAGGCGGCGGCAAACGCAGTGCTGCGGCATCTGAGCGTCGGCTCGCCGGACGTGCCGCCGTGGCAGCACAGGCCCTTCTACTCGACCCCGACCGCGAATGGACAGTGGCTGGGCTGGCGCGAGGAGCTGATGTCTCAACGACGCTCGCTCACTACGTCCTGGCACGCTTGGAGAAGGAGGGGATCGCCCAGAGCGAGGGGGGCGGCCCGCGCAAGGTACGCGTGATCTCAAATCCGAGTGCGCTTCTGGATCTGTGGGCCGAGGAGGCTCATGATCGAGCAGTGCGCGGCCTGTCCTGCTATCGCTTTGCCACCACCCAGCGCGCGCTGAGCGAAGGCGTATCACGTACCCTCGCTGACGCGGATATTGGCCACGCCGTTACGGGTGCCGCAGCGGCCGATTTGCTCGCCCCCTTCCTGAGCGCTGTCCCGATCGTCTCGCTGTGGGTCAACGCGGCGCATCAGCTAGGCGAGGTTGCCCGTCTACTTGACGCTGAGTCCGTCGACCGCGGCGCGAACCTCATGCTTCGCCAGTCCGGCGATGACTCCCCGCTGGCGTTCACCGAGCGTCATCGCGGTGTTTGGCTCGCCAACCGCTTCCGCGTGTATGTGGACCTGCGCTCAGACCCTCAGCGTGGCGGCGAGCAAGCGGATCATCTGCGCAAAGAGGTGATTGGGTTCTGAGCAAGGCAAGCGCAGAGGACTACAGCAAGCACGCAACGGAGCGCTGCGAGCGTGTGCTCGTCACAGTCCTTGGGAACATCGGACCATGGGCGCAGCGGGTGTACCTCGCTGGCGGTCTCGCGCCGCGCTATCTGATCTCGCAGCTCCCTGCGGACGTGCCGCCACACGTTGGGAGCACCGACGTGGACCTGATCATTAGCGTCGCCGTTAGGACAGATGATGCGGGGTGCTTAGCGGACACTGCACAACAAGCCCGGCCCGACCTGGAAGCAGGTCCGATCATGCGGGCGATCGGGTTCGTGGCAACGCGATCGTGATCTCTGACGTTCGGGCGCGTTAGGGATGTGCTCAGCGTGTGCCAGTACAGCGCAGGTCGGCGTCGCGCGGGCCGATCCGGTATTGCGCGAGGTTCGGTGCCACGCCGGTGAAGCCACCGCTCGTGCAGTTCTGCCGCGCCTGCGTGAGTGTTGCGTCGGTTCCGGCCACCCAGTCGGGCAGCTGGCCGTTGAAGGCCGTCGGTGTTCTCTGCACCGTTAGCCCCGTGATCTCCTTCCACTGGGCGCTGGTGGAATAGATTCCGATCGGTCCGGTCGCGCCGGCGTTGTTCAGGCCGGCGATGAAGCCCTGCAGCGCGGCGATGTTGAGCTGGTAGGTCCCGGCCCAGCTCGCCATCAGCTCGACGTCCAGCCACCATGGCGCGGTCTTGGCCGCGACCGGGTCGAGCGCGGCGACGAGCCGGTAGGAGTGGGCGGCGCGCTGCTCGCCGTAGATGTACGAGCAGGCGTTGGTCAGCAGGCCGTTACAAGCACCGTAGGCCGGTGTGGTGCTGGCGGTAGGCCAGTCCGCAATGTGATGAGCGCCAGGGTTGCCGGTGTCGATGTACAGCGACAGGGGCGGCTGCTTCGGCCGCTTCTGTCCCGGCGCGTCGCGGGCCCAGTGCAGCTCGCCGCTGATACACGGGTTTGCGTTGTTCGCCAGCCCGCCATCGACACCGACGATCCCGAACAGCGGATTCGACGGATAGGAACCCGAGCACTGCGGATAGGAGACGTCATAACCGGCGCTCGGCGACGAGCTGCCGCTCACCACGATGACCAGCACGACAATGACGACGAAGGCGAGCGCCACCACCGGCACCCATCGCGCTCGGTACCGGGAACGGCTGGCAGGCGGCACGGCCGTCAAGCTACCACGAGGCTGGGCACGCGCCGGCGCCGTCGGGGGGAGTTGCCGCGAGCGCCACGGTCCGTTGGCCTTGGCGGCAAAGTTCAACCGACTCCGAGCGGGTCTGAGCGGTCTGCGCTGCGCGGAGATCCCCGGCCTTCGCGCGGCGGCCCACAAGCGGCCAAGCACCGGGCGCTCCGATGAGAGTTGGATCGGCGAGCGCTATGCCACGGCACCGATGACGCTCCTTTTTCGTCACTGCCGCGAGCATGCCCATAGCCGATCCGCAAGGTCTCGCAGAGGTCCTGAGGCAGACGTCACGGTCACGCCTGCTTCGTATGGCACAAGCGAGAGCTGCCAAGCGGATGTGGGGCACAACTGCAGATCGTCGTGGGTGTCGCATAAACCTCCCTTTGGGCGACACCCACCGTCCAATCCGGTCGTCTGCGCGGATAGCCTCGACACGCCCGCTTTCGGATGCCAGGAGGAGCGGTGGCGCCCTGCCGCGCGTTCCGCAGACCTGAACGATGCCTTGCTCCCACGGGCCCTTACACGACGCCTCGTGCTGCCCAAGCCTGGGCGCGGAGCACAAACGGCGCCGCCGGCAGCGCGTCGCGGCAGCGTTCGCGCAGCTGCGCTTGTCGCCTCGCGTCCAGAGCAGCCGTGTAGCTGCCGGCCGGCCCCACGCCAAGGGTGAACGGCTCCCACCAATCGTCAAAGCTCGGATGCTCGACGCTGACGATCACGGCTGACTCCTCGATCTCGCGCAGCCCGGCGGCGTCAAACAGCCGCGCAAGCTCGCCCTCGCGAGCACCGGCAAGCTGCGACTCATCCTCGACCTCGGGGTCGAGTTCGCGCGCCGCATCCCAGAACAGACTGAGCGGGCCCTGACCGCCAGCGTGATCCCACACGCATGCCGCCACGACACCGCCTGGGCGAACGACGCGCACCATTTCACTGAGCCCCTCCGTGGGATCTTTCATGAAGTGAACGACGAGCTGCGCGAGAACTCCGTCGAATGCCTGGTCCGCAAAAGGCAACTGCTCCGCCGACCCAAGTCGCACGTCGACGCCGGGGTGACGGTCTCGGGCCGCCGCGACGAAGGTCTCGGAAGGATCAACAGCCGAAACTAAGTCCGCTCGCAACCGCCTTACCAGCTCGGTAGTGAGAGCGCCTGGACCGCAGCCGACGTCGAGCGCTCGCTGACCAGCCGCGATCGTCGCGAAATCGGCAAGCTGTGGGGCCAGCAGCACCGAGTAGCGGCCCATAAAGCGGTCATACGCATCAGCCCCAGCGAGGAAGCTCACTGAGCGAATCTAGCGCTTTCCGTCGAGGCAGTGACGCGACTGTCGTGCCGCCCGTGCAATTTGCCGGCTTGGGTCGCCGGCCTCCCCTCCGCCGACAAAGCGGGCACGGGGATCACGCCCGCGCTGCTGACGACTGGTAATCGTCCTCCAAGCATGCGTCCCCTCTAGGGCCGACGAGGTGCCTGCTCTTGGCGAGTTCGGAGCGCGCCGGCTGACGGTCGACTCACGCTCCCCTTGGGAGCAAGCGGCCATACAGATCTTGCTCGCGGCCGCCAGCGAAGGAGGCGCGGCTACTGGTAGGCGACGGGAAATCTCCTCTGCGCTGACTGCTTTGATCGCGCGGCGGTGCCTGTGATTCTCGCGACGTAGTCGGCGATCGCGGGTGCCTGATCCTCTTGAGGGAAGTGCTTGCCGGGGATCGTTTGGATGTCCTTGAGGCCGGTGGCCACACGTGCTCGCTCCCCGTATAGCGAGAGCTTGAGCGCCGGGTCGTTCGCCGCCCACACTACCTGCACCGGGTAGGGAACATCGCGGACGGTGCTGAGGTAGAGAGCCTCCTTCTCTGGGGTGCGCTCGGTGGCGCGCATGATCTTCAGGAACGCCCGCCCGCGATCATCGCCCCGCATCAGCTCGAGATACGCGCCGAGTTCGCTCTTAGAGACGCTCGTCGAGTCGCCGATGCCCTGGAGCATCATGAGCGTGCGGAACAGCCACTTGTTCATCCCGCCGAGCCAGAGCTCACCGATGCCGCGATGCGTGAACGGCGCCATCGACCACGGCGGCTTGAACTTCGTGACCTGGATCATCGTGTTGAGAATCGTCATCGAGGCGACCTTCTCGCGATGTGCCGCGGCCAACTCGAACCCGACCGGGCCACCGATATCGTGAACGAGAAGGTGAAACCGGTCGAGCTTGAACTCCTCGACTGCGGCCGCCGCGAACCTGCCGAGTCCGGTCCAGCTGTAGTCGTAGTCCGAAGGACGCTCAGCAAAACCGAACCCCGGCAGATCCCATGCGATGCCTCGCAGATCACGGGCCGCGAGCTCGCGCAGCACCTTCCGGTACAGGAACGAGGACCCCCACATCCCGTGGCAGCAAAGAACCGGCGTTCCCGTGCCCTCCTCGCGGACGAAGCTGCGGATCCCGGCGGCTGTGAACGGGCGCCCGGCGTTGCGATGAGCGTCGATGATCTCAGCGGTCTTCATGTCTAGCTCTCCTGTCGGTGACTGAAGCGAGTTGGACTGAGTGACGGTAGGCCGCGGGCGAGCACCGTAGGGCAGGTGCGGCCTAGGTGGTCGGCGCAAGGCAACAATCCGGCGCTGTCAGACAAGCCTCCTTAGCCAGAGGGCGGCTTGCTCGCGCATGAGATCGTGATCTGCGCGCGGCGAAAGTCTCTCGGGCCGATCCCGTAACGAGAGGCAAACGCGCGGCTGAAATGCGCGGCGCTGCGGTATCCCCAGCGACTTGCGATCTCCCCGATCGTAATATCGCTCAGCCGACCATCTGCGAGCGCGGCGCGGCAGCGTCGCAAGCGCTGCTCGCGAGTCCATGCGCCGAAGCTGGCGCCCTCTCTCGCGAAGAGGCGATGAAGCTGCCTGGTCGAGATGAAGTGCGCTTGAGCCACGGTGACGGGCGAGATCTCTGGATCCCCAAGCCGCGCGAGGACATGGCGCTTGATCATGCCCAACATCTGCGTCTGCTCGCAGCTTCCCGCGGCGTGCAAGCCCGCTGCTCCGGCTAGTGCGGCTACGAGCAAATCGAGCCCGGTCTCCACTAGAGGAGCGGCGGCGTGAGCCGGCGTTCGCCACGTTGGCGAGGCGAGGGTCCGCAGATACTGTGACGCGAGCGCGCCCGCGTCGCTGCCCGCTCGCAGGGGCAGGGAAAGCGCCCGCGTGAGACCTTCCGTGCGAGCGTCGAGAGCCGCGCGCGGAACCTGATAGGCGATGTGCTCAAACGCACCGGCATTGCGCAGTTCGATCGAGTATGGGCGAGCGCTGTCGAGAAGTGCGAGATCTCCCGGTCCCAAGATCGCGCTACGGCCGGCCTGGCTCACGCGTGCCAGACCCCTTGTGTGCAGGGCAACGAGATAATCGTCATCCGCGGACTCTGCGATGTGCCTGCTCGTGCGCTCGGCAAAGACCGGGCTGCCGCAAAACCGGGCGATCCTCAACCCGTCGAAGCTGCGCGCGCTCACATCCCCAAGGAAACGCCCGTCCCGCGCCGCCGTGCCGATGGGCGCTACGTCCAGCGGTATGAACCGCTGGCAGACCGCCTCGCGCAACGCCGTCACGCGATCCTCCGGCGGTACGGCAGAGGTAGAGAAAACGAGGTTCATGACACCGTGCCTATCCGATCCTACCCTCCGCCAGTCACTCCGCACCCCAGAAACTTGACCCACAGCGCCAGATGCATCGACGGGTAACCTGACCCGCGCGCAAGGCTCGAACACCCAGTCTCAGTCGCCCTGAGCCGAGCCGGGGCTCATTAGCGCTCGCGCGCGCCTGCGCGCCCACGGGTCACGCAGGCGCTGACTGTCGCAAAGGACAAGTTCGGAGCGCGCCGGCTGACGGTCGACTCACGCTCGCTCCGGATGCCCAAAGCGAGCGTCCTTCGAGTAGGCCGTTTGGCGCTGAACCTATCGCTTTCACCGCCGTCCTCTTGCTGATGCGTTGAGTCGCTAGAGCGGGCAATCGAACGCGATATAATAACGATATGGACAGTAAGTCTAAGTCTGCGGCGGCCGTCGCCCGTGCACTCGGTACGAGCGTTCCGCGCGTCGTTCGCGCGGTGGAGCGACTCGGAATCAATGCCCGCACGTCCAACGGGCGCATGCTGCTAGACGACGAGCAGGTTGCGCAGCTGCAGGCGGAGCTGGGCGTCAGGGCGCGCGTCCCGGGTCTGACCCCGATCCAGGTGTCGGTCCTGGCCGCGCTGCGTGACGCGCCGCTAGGCCTCGTCTCGATCCGCGCAGTGGCACGCAGAGCGGGCGTCTCACCGACCGCCAGCGCGCGAGCGCTGGAAGCTCTGCTTAGCGAAGGACTCGTCAGGCGCGTGCCCACGACACTTGCCGCCGGTTCTGCAAGGCCAGCTGAGCTTCTGCATCTGAATCGCCGCTCGCCGCGCTGGAGGCGGATAGCACCCTTGCTGGCTCCCGTGCGAGCACCTGTTCTTCCCGTTGCGCCACGCGAGCAACGAGTTCCGTTGGCCCTGCGTCACCTGTTCTGGAACACGGCGCCGGCGCAGCTGGATGTTCTCCGCGGCGGCCCGTATATCGCTCGCCGGCTGCTGCGCGTGATGGATTTCGAGGGGCTTGCGTGGGGCGCGAGCAATCTGAGCAGCGCCGACTGGCTGCAGGCACAGAAGGCGCGTGGTCTTGACCCCCAGGTGCGGGCGCTTGCCGGCAACCTCGCAGCCGCAGCAGGGAACTGATGGGCGCTCGAGCCCGCCGAGTGCCGGGCGTCCCTGCCGAGCTTCGGGCAGCGCTCGCCCCCGCAACGGCAGAGGCCTGGGAGGCGCTTGCTCCGCATCTGTCTGCGGCTCTCTACCTCGGTGGTGGGACCGCGGTCGCCGTTCACCTGCGCCACCGCGAGAGTGCCGATCTCGACTTCTTCTACCACGACTCCTCGGTGGAGCTCGAGGAGCTCGCCGAGCAGCTCTCCCGCGTCGGACCGTTCGCGATCACCCGTCGCGCACCCGGCACACTCCGCGGGTTGTTCGATGGCACGAAGGTTGAGTTTCTGCACGCCGACGAGGTACGCCCGCAGCTGTTGCTGCGGGAGCCGACCGAGGTGGCCGGACTGCGCGTAGCGGCACTCGAGGACCTG
>DATBPE010000155.1:0-1534 GCA_036561505.1 Solirubrobacteraceae bacterium | reverse complement strand
CGCTGCGAAACGGTTGCCGTGGGTTGCCAGCGGTTGCCGAGCGGCCTGTTTGAGCCGTTTTCGGGGAGGTCGCATTTGCGACCGGTTGCCACCGGTTGCGCCCGCTTGGCTCCATAAATGCTCCATACCCACGGGCGTTCGTCAACGGTCGATGGCGGCCATGCTCCCCTCTTCGTGACGCTCGCCGGTAGCCGGGGTGAGGTTGTTGAGCCGGGCGATTTGTTCGGCGCTCAGCTCGACACTGTCGGCGGCGATGTTTTCTTCGACGCGCGAGACGCGCTTGGTGCCGGGGATCGGGGCGATGTCGTCGCCTTGCGCGAGTAGCCAGGCCAGCGCGATCTGCGCCGGTGTCGCGTCGAGTTCGGAGGCGACGGCCTTGACTTCGTCGACGATGCGGAGGTTCTTCTCGAAGTTGCCTTCGGTGAAGCGCGGGTTGTTTTTGCGCCAGTCGTCGTCGGCGAGGTCCTCGGGGGAGCGGATCGTGCCGGTGAGGAAGCCGTGCCCGAGCGGTGAGTAGGGCACGAAGCCGATGCCGAGCTCGCGCAGCAGTGGAAGCAGTTCGGCCTCCGGATCACGGGTCCAGAGCGAGTACTCGGTTTGCAGCGCCGCGATCGGGTGCACGGCGTGGGCGCGGCGGATCGTTGCGGGGGCAGCCTCGGACAGGCCGATGTGAAGGACCTTGCCCTCGGCCACGAGCTCGGCGAGCGCGCCGACGGTGTCCTCGATCGGCGTGTGCGGGTCGACGCGGTGTTGGTAGTAGAGGTCGATGCGGTCGGTGCCTAGCCGCTTCAGGGAGCCCTCGACCGCAGTGCGGATGTTCGCCGGGCTGCTGTCGAGCACTCCGGGGCCGCCGCCGGCATGCGAGACGAAGCCAAACTTCGTCGCCACCACGACCTCATCGCGGCGTCCCTCGAGGGCGCGGCTGACGAGTTCTTCGTTCGCGTAGGGGCCGTAGATCTCGGCTGTGTCGATGTGGGTGACGCCCAACTCGAGCGCGCGTTGGATTGTCCGGATCGACTCGGCGTCACTGCTAGTGGGGTCGAGGTAGTAGCCGGACATCGCCATCGTGCCGAGCCCGATGCGGGAGACGTCAAGTCCACCTAAAGAGATGTGTTGCATGACTGGTTGCTCCTTGTGGTTGTCGACGACGCTGCGTCCAAGAAAGCACGGCACCGCGGGATGTGAGAGTCCCTGTTGGGAGGGGTACCGGCAGGGTCACCCAGAGGCAGGCAACCGGGTTTACGCTGGAGCTCGTGGACACCAAGAAGGAGATCCGCGAGTTCCTCACCTCTCGCCGCGCGCGGATTACCCCCGAGCAGGCGGGGTTGCGCTCCTATGGCAGTCGACGTGTGCCCGGGCTCCGCCGCGAGGAGGTCGCGGTCCTTGCTGGCGTGAGCGTGCCGTACTACACCCGCCTCGAGCGCGGCGACATGAGCGGGGTCTCGCAGAGCGTGCTGGAGGCATTGGCGCGCGCGCTCGAGCTCGACGACGCCGAGCGCGCCCACCTCTTCGACCTCGCCCGTGCGGCCCAGCC
>DATBPE010000154.1:0-2701 GCA_036561505.1 Solirubrobacteraceae bacterium | reverse complement strand
GCCATCACCATGCTTCCGACCTCAGGGCTTGGGACCTCCGAGATGTTCCGGCTGCGCAGGGCGTTCTCGATCTCCGCGACCATCAACTCGAGGTTCGCCGGGGCGAGGCGCGTCTTCTTCGACGCCATGACGAGTCCCGAGAGCAGCTTCGCGCGGCTGAACTCCTCGCGTCTGCCGTCCTTCTTGACAACGTAGAGCGGCGGCACCTCGACGCGCTCGTAGGTGGTGAAACGCTTGCCGCAGCCGAGGCATTCTCGACGGCGGCGGATCGCCTCACCGGTCTCGGAGTCGCGCGAGTCGACCACCTTGATGTCCGTCTCGCCGCAGAACGGGCACTTCACCTGCTGCCCCCTGGAGGTTTGGATGCGGCTCCGGCCCGCCACGCGATGGGCCGGAGCCGCACATGCCCCAAACCTACCGACGGTCCCTCAGAAACGCGGGGATGTCCAGGTCGTCGACGCTGTACGGACCGGTGGGCTTGCCGCCGACGGTGAACGCCGGCTGGCGCTGCTCGGAGACCATGGGACGTGCCGACGGCTCGTAGCTCAGCGTTCCGATGACATCGATCTGGCCCGTGAACCCGGTGGCGATCACGGTGATCTTCACCTCGCCCTTCATGTGCTCGTCGATGACAGTGCCGAAGATGATCTGCGCGTCGGCATCCGCCGACTCGCTGACCAGCTGCGCCGCCTCGTTCACCTCGTAGAGGGTCAGGTCGGGACCGCCGGTGACGTTGAGCAGGATGCCCTTGGCACCGGCGATGGTGGTCTCGAGCAAGGGGCTCGCGACCGCGTCCTTCGCGGCATCGGCGGCGCGCGTGTCGCCGCTGCCGAATCCGATGCCCATGAGCGCCTGACCCTGGCCCTGCATGATCGTCTTCACGTCCGCGAAATCAAGGTTGATGAGCCCGGGGAAGACGATCAGATCGCTGATGCCCTGCACGCCCTGGCGAAGCACGTCGTCGGCGACCTTGAACGCGTCACCGATCGGCGTCTTCTTGTCGACCACCTGCATCAGCCGCTCATTCGGGATCGTGATCAGCGTGTCGACGCGACCCTGGAGGTTGGCGATGCCCTCCTCGGCCGATTTCTGACGGCGCAGGCCTTCGAAGCGGAATGGCTTGGTGACCACGCCGATGGTCAGGGCTCCGGTCTCACGAGCGATCTCCGCGATGATCGGTGCGGCGCCGGTGCCGGTACCACCGCCCATGCCCGCGGTGATGAACACCATGTCGCTGTCGGCCAGCGCCTTGGTGAGCTCGTCACGCGACTCCTCGGCCGCGTCCTGTCCCTTCTGCGGATCGCCGCCCGCGCCGAGGCCGCGGGTCAGCTTGCCACCGATGCGGATCTTCAGATGCGCGGACGATGAGCTGAGCGCCTGATGGTCCGTGTTGATCGCGATGAACTCAACGCCCTTGAGGTTGCTGCGGATCATGCGGTTCACGGCATTGCTGCCGCCGCCGCCGACCCCCACGACGCGGATGCGTGCATTGCCGTCCAGGGTCCGGTCCAGGTCTGCCATGACTATCTCCTCGCGTTGCGTTGTGGTTTCTCGTGTTGGGGGCGAGTGCGGTGACGTTCTCCGGCGGGCCAGGGCATCCCCGGGCTGGTCGAGTCCATGGGTGCGAAGGTGATCAAAAGAGGTCACGGAACCACCTCGAGAACTTGGCTCCGGCGGCGGGGCCGTCCGGGTGCTTGCCGTTGGAGCGCGAAGGTTTGCGGCCGAGGTTGCTCCGGGCTCCCCAGCGCAGCAGACCGACCACCGTCGCGTGGCTCGGTCCGCTGATCTCGTCGTTCATGCCGTGCAGACCCTGGGGTGCGGCGATGCGCGCCGGGAGGTTGGTCTGCTGCTGCACCACCTCGGCGAATCCGCGGAGCAGCGCCCCGCCGCCGGTGATCACGATGCCACCGGGGAACATGCCGAGCGGCCCGGCTCGCTCCACCTCGACAGCGATCAACGACGCCATCTCGCGTGCGCGCGGGCCGATGATCTCGGCGAGATACCGTTGCGGCACACCGACCGGCTCGTCGTAGCCCATCGGTGTCAGGGTCACCTCCGCGTCGGCGGGCAGCGTGAGCTGCAGACAGTGACCGAAGTTGCGCTTCACGGTTTCGGCGGTCTCGAGGTCGCAACGCAACCCGACCGCGAGATCGGCGGTCACGTGGTTGCCCCCGACAGGAATCACGCTGGTGTGCACGATGCTGCCGCGTGCGAACACGGCGACATCGCTGGTGCCACCGCCGACATCGACCACGACGACACCTCGCTCGATCTCGTCCTCGGTGACCACGGCTTCGGCGGATGCGAGCACCTGCAACACCATGTCGTCGACGTTGAGCCCTGCCTTGTGCACGACCTTCACGACGTTCTGGATCGCGGTGTTGGCGCCGGTGATGATGTGTGCGTCGACCTCGAGTCGGTTGCCCGCCATGCCGATGGCATCGCGCACGCCCTCCTGTCCATCGATCGTGAACTGCTGCGGCAGCACGTGCACGATGCGACGCTCGGACGGGACGCTCACCGCGCGCGCGGCGTCGATGGCGCGATGCACGTCCTGGTCGCGTACCTCGCGATGACCCGCCTCGACGGCAACCACGCCGCGGCTGTTCTGCGACGTGATGTGGCCGCCGGCGATCCCGACCACGGCGGAGTCAATCGCGACCCCGGACATCTGCTCCGCCATGTCCACGGCCTCGGCCAC
>DATBPE010000153.1:0-13778 GCA_036561505.1 Solirubrobacteraceae bacterium | reverse complement strand
GCCTCATCCAGCCGGCGCAGAATGGCGAGCGTTCCAAAGAGAAATACGAACAGCGCCACGAACGAGAACAGAATGCCGAAGCCGACGCTTCCCGTCTGGTAGTTCACCTGCGATCCAACCCACAGGCATCCCACCGGAATCGGGCCCCAGCAGAGCAGGCTGAGAAGCGTCATTATGGCGAACACCGCGTTTGCCAGGTAACGATCAATGCGCTGGCGTCGTTTGCTGCCCTTCTCCGGTAGCGAGCGAAACCGGACCGGCGCCGTTCCGGGGCGCCTGCTGATGAACATCCCACCGGTGTCGCTTGGATCGCTACGCATCTTATTTCATGTTACCCATGGTCGCATATAAACGCTAGCCCGCGTAGAGCCGCTCAATCACATCCGCGTACTTCTCTGCCACCACGTTGCGCTTGACCTTCAGCGTCGGCGTGAGCTCGCCAGTGGCCTGAGAGAGGTCGTGGTCTAGGATCGCAAAACGCTTGACCTGCTCGACTTGAGCATAGCGTGCGTTGACGCTGTCGACCTCCCGCTGGATCAGTGCGTGGACGGCGGCCTCGCGTGAGAGCGAGGCCACGTCCTCGGGCAGCCCCTGCTCGCGGGCGAAGATCGGGATCTCCTCCTCGTCGAGCGTAATCAGGATCACAGGGTAGGGGCGCTGGTCGCCGTGCATCACTGCCTGGGAGATCCAGCGGCACTGTTTGAGGTCGTTCTCGATGTTCGCCGGCGTGAGGTTCTTGCCGCCGGCGGTGATGATGATGTCCTTCTTGCGTCCGGTGATCGAGAGGTAGCCGTCCTCATCGATTGAGCCGAGATCTCCCGTGTGCATCCAGCCGTCGGTGATCGAACCGAAGCTGGCATCGGCGTTGTTGTGGTAGCCCTGAAAGATGTTCGGACCCTTGATCAGGATCTCCCCATCGTCGGCGATTTTCAGCTCGACCCCGGGCAACGCCCGGCCAACCGTGCCGAAACGGTGGTTCTCAACGGTGGAGACCGTCGCCGCCGTGGCTGTCTCTGTCATCCCGTAGCCCTCCAGCACCGGCACGCCGCAGGCCCAGAAGAATTCGAGGATCTCCTTGGCGATCGGCGCGGCGCCACTGGTGGCGTGACGGACATTGCCGCCAAAGATCGCGCGAACATTTTTGAAGAGCTGCTCGTCTGCCTCTTCAAACGGCGCCTTCAGCTCCGGTGGGACCGGCTCTCCCGCCGCCATCAGGTTGCGCACCTTGACGCCGAGCTTGATCGCCGCATTGGCCTGAGCCTGCTCCTCTGGCGACTTGGCCTCGATCGCGCCGTGCGCGAGCGTGTAGACCTTCTCGAAGATGCGCGGCACCGACGGCAGGTAGGTCGGTTTCACCTCCATCAGCTCGGGGACGATCTGCTTGGTGTCCCCTCCGAAGTAGGCCAGCGTGGTGCCCAGGTCAAACGAGGCCAATTGGATCAGCAACGCGAACGAGTGAGCGAGTGGGAGAAACAGGTATGTGATCTCGTCTCCCTGGATCTCACCGGCCTCGCCGATCATGTCCACGATCGCGCGATAGTTGCCGTGGGAGAGCACACAGCCCTTGGGGGGACCGGTGGTGCCGGAGGTGTAGATGAACGTGAAGGGATCCTCCGGACGAACGGCCGCCGTGCGGGCTTCCAGTTGAGCCGCGTCAAGCCCGCGTCCACGCTCACGTACCTCCTCCAGACTCACGGCCTGGAGTGCTGAGGGGCCGCTCGGAGGATCGATCACGATCACGTTTCGCAAGTCCGGCAACTGATCGGAGATCGCCGCGATCTTGGTGAGCTGACCAGCGTCCTCGCAGATGATCGTCTGGGCGCCGGAGTCGGAGATGACCCACTTGCACTCCTCCGGTGAGTTTGTTTGGTAGATCGGCACGACAACAGCGCCCGCCTGGGTCGCCGCAAGATCGGCATAGGACCACTCGGGCCGGGTGTTCGCCAGTATGCAAATACGCTCTCCCGGCTGAATCCCGAGATCGATCAGACCCAGACCTATCTCTCCGACGATCTGAGCCACTTCGCCATAGCTGACCTCGTGCCAAGCGCCCTCACGCTTGTAGCGAACGGCGATGCGCTCGGAATACTGGGCGGCCGCACCCGGGATCAGATCGGCGATCGTGCGTGACCCGGTGATCGGCTCGGCGGTGCTGACCTCCATTTGACTCCTCCTCAGAGCAAGGCTGACTAAAGGACTGCTCATCCCATCAACCATGATTTTAGGGGCTAATCAGCGCTGTGCACATACGGCACAGAAGAGCCCACTAAAAACGCACCGGCCGAGCGAGCCGGGTGTGGAGAATCGCTATGAGAAGGTCGGGTAACCGACCGGGGTTGTTAGCTCTTCAGCGGGAGCGGGCGCTGCTTGCCAGAGGCCTTGCGGATGCTCGCCAGAAACAGACTCTTGTCGATGCGTCCCTTGAAGATCGGGACCCCCAACTCGAGGCACTTCGAGAGGACTTCTTTGCGCCCAAGTCCGGCTTCGCGTGCGAGCTCGGTGGGCGTCAGGTGATTGGCCATCGGAGAGTTCCTCCTATCGATGTATGTCGATCACATCTACATATACAGGTCTGAACGGACAACCTCAATAGAAAATTCCCGCAACGTGCGGGTATCAATCGTGGATAGCGAACATGTTTATCGCTCCCTAGCCCAAGGCCTGGCTTGGAGCTGAGTCTAGATCGGGTTTGGCACGTCCAGATAGACGTGGCGCAACCCAAAGTGGCTCGCCAGATGCTCACCCAGCGCTTGCACGCCCAGCGTCTCGGTGGCGTAGTGACCGGCGGCTAGGAAATGTACGCCGGCCTCGCGAGCGTGGGCCATCACCCGCTCGGCCGGCTCGCCGGTCAGGAACGCCTCGGCACCGGCGTCGATCGCCTGCGAGAGGTAGTCAGAGCCCGCCCCCGAGACGATCGCCAGTCTTCGTATCACCGCTGGCCCATACTCGAACATCAGCGGCTCGCGGTCGGTCAACTCCTGTACGCGGGTCAGCAGCTCTGTAGGCGTAATCCCCTCGTCTGGAAACTGCCCGATGAATCCGATCGGCTCGCCGTGGTGCATCGCGAATCGCTCGAGCTCGGTAGCGCCCAGTCTGCGCGCCAGCTGCGCGTTGTTGCCCAGCTGCGGATGGGCGTCCAGCGGCAGGTGGTATGCCGCGAGGCTGATATCGGCTTGGAAGAGCAACTGCAGGCGCTGCTTGCAGACGATGTCCAGAGCGCCGGAATCGGAGTTCCAGAACAAGCCATGGTGTACCACGAGCAGATCGGCTTGCTCGGCGCGGGCCAGCTCGAACAGCTCGGCGTGGGCGCTGACTCCGGTGGCGACCGTCTCGATTTCGGTCCGGCCTGGTACCTGCAGTCCGTTCGGGCAGTAGTCACGGAAGCGCTCAGGCTCCAGTAGACGATTCAGCTCACTGAGTATGTCGGTGAGGCCCCTAGGCACTGCGCCGACGATAGCGGTGTGGGATACTTCACCCATACGTCGGGGCGTGGCGCAGCCTGGTAGCGCGCGCCGTTCGGGTCGGCGAGGTCCCCGGTTCGAATCCGGGCGCCCCGATGTCATTTGTCGCTCCGGTCGAGGGCGGCGCGCTTGGCGGCGTAGGGCTCTGGTTACTCCCTCTAGCCGCTCGCGTTGGTCAGCTCGCCCGCAGCGTGCTCGAGTGCTGGAGTTTGCTGCCGTGGGTTGACGAGGATGGAGAGTAGGTCGCCGACCTTTTGGTTGCGCGCAAGCGCATCGGGGAGTGGGAGCTCAGGGTGGATGAGGTAGGCGTTGCGTCTACCAGTGCGCTTTCGGGTGATGTAGCCGGCGTCGGCGAGCTCCGCGACGATTCGGTGCGCGGCTCGTTCGGTGATCCCCACGCGTTCGCTGATGTCGCGCAGACGAACGCCGGGTTCGTCTGCAATGCAGACCAGGACCTGGGCGTGGTTGGTGAGGAACGCCCAGCGTCGTGTCGGTTGCTGGTTCATAAAGAAAGACTAACAACTCTAGATTTAGATTTCATGTTATGATGATCATGTAGTGACGTGTTCTCACACCAGCGAGTCACGCGCACCCATCGGAACGAGGCCTGTCTTGTCGAGCTCAATCCTGCCGCATCCCTCTGCCGCGCATGCCGGCAATGGCGCAGCGCTCACCGACCCAGCAGTCTCTTCTACCGATGTGGGCCGCCATGAGTCGCACACCGCTCACGCGCCACGTAGTCAACTTCTGGCGAAGCTGACCAGCTTGACATCGGTCGCTACGGTTGCCGCTGCGGGCATCGTCGTGGTTGGTGTCCTCGCGGTGGTGGGAGGCAGCTACGACAAGCAGGTCGTACACGATCAACTCGTGCCGCAGAAGATCTTCTTCCCGGCGGCGGGTAGTCCGGCGTTGCTGCCGGGTGTGAAGCAGTACGCGGGCCAGCAGCTCGTCAACGGCGCTCAGGCGAAGGCTTACGCAAACAACTTCATCAACGTCCATCTCTCCAAGATCGCCGGGGGACAGACCTACGCTCAGGTCAGTACGGCCGCGCTAGCCGCGCCGAAGAACGCCACGCTGGCCGCAGAGAAGGCGACGCTGTTTCAGGGCGAGACCCTACGCGGCCTGCTGCTCAACGCGTGGGGATGGTCACTCGTCGGCACAATCGCCACGCTGGCCGGCATTCTCCTGATTGCCTTGGGAGCGCTCCTGCTCCTGCTACCGCTCGCCAACTGGCAGGTCAACCTCAGAGGCCGCCGACCGGTCGCTGCTGGCGCCTGAGGTCTCTCACCTCATACATCAGCGATCGCCGCTCGCGCTGGGGGCGATCGCTGAAGATCCGTTCCCTATAGAGCAGACTGCGCATGCGCGGCGCACCCGGCTCCGGAAGGTCCACCTATATGCAGAGCACCACCTCGCCGACGCCAGTTGGTGAAGTCCTCGCTGATCGCAGGCCCCGACGCTCCCTGGCCGATCGAGTGCCGCAACGTTCGCATCCGCCAGGTGCCCGCCGCGAGCGCGGCCGGCACCTGCGCGTCGCAATGCTCGCTCCGCCGTGGATCTCGGTTCCACCGCCCGGCTACGGAGGGGTGGAGTCAGTGGTGAGCGTGTTGACCGAGGCGCTCGTGCGGCGCGGTAACGAGGTGACGCTGTTCTGCGCACCCGGGTCGGTATCCAGCGCGCAGGTCGTAACACTGCTCGAGGAGTCTCACCCTGATGAGATCGAGCGATCGCTTTACGAGGTCGATCATGTGGCGCGGGCGTTTGCGGCGATTGATCAAGCCATCGGCGGTTGTGACTTCGATGTCGTGCACGATCACTGTGGGTTTACCGCTCTCGGCATGGCAGATCGCATCCTCACCCCGCTGGTGCACACGCTGCATGGGCAATTCACGCCAGCCACCTCCGCCTTCTACTCCAGGCACGAGTCCAAGGCCACCCTGGTAGCGATCAGCCGCGCTCAACGCGCAATGGCACCTAAGGGTCTGGGTGGCGTGACAGTGATCCCTAACCCGATCGACGTGCAGAGCTGGCCCATGCAGGAGCGCAAGGAGGATTACCTGCTTTGGATTGGGCGGATGACTGCAGAGAAGGGACCACACCGCGCAATCGCGGCGGCCCGCGTGGCCGGTGCTCCACTAGTGCTCGCCGGCGTGATCCAGCCTGGCCAGCAAGCGTTCTTCGACCGCGAGGTGGCGCCTCACATCGACGGCGATCGTGTTCGCTTCCTCGGTGAGATCGGCGGGTCTCTCAAGCGGGCGGTATTCGCCGGTGCTCGCGCGCTGTTGGTGCCGATCAGCTGGGAGGAGCCATTCGGCATGGTGATGGTCGAGGCGCTGGCCTGTGGAACCCCGGTGATCGCCTTCCCCGAGGGCGCCGCCCGCGAGCTCGTCCTCGATGGGCAGACCGGCTTCTTGGTCGACGACGAGCAGGCGATGGGCGTGGCGGTTGGCCAGCTTCACAGCATCGCCGCTCGGGACTGCCGTGCCTGGGTTGCCAAACACTGTGACGTGGATGTGGTCGCCGCGGCTTATGAGTCTGCCTATCGATCGGTTGCGTGCCAGCCAGCAGGGACGATCGAGCTTGTCTGAGCGCACCCTGAGTGTCCTGGACGGCAGCACGTTCGTCGTCGGGGATCGCCTCGGCGACGTGCGGGGCGAGGCGGGTCGGGAGCACGGCTTCTTCTGCGAGGACACCCGCTTCCTTTCGCGCTGGGTCTTGCGCATGGGCGAGACGCCGCTGGAGCTCCTCGGCCTTGATCAGAGTGCGCACTTTGCCGCTCAGTTCTTCCTTACTCCACTGGTGGGCCCGGACGAGGAGGCACCGTGCTCGATCATGCGCCGACGGGTCGTCGACCACGTGTGGTTGGAGGAGATCTCCGTGACCAACCATCGCCATGAGAGCAGCGATATGCGGGTGGTGCTGGAGGTCGACACCGACTTCGCGGATCTGTTTGAGGTCAAGGATGGCGCGGTGGCTGAGCGGGAGGTGAGCTGCCGCCACGATGATCGGACTCTCACGCTTACGTACGAGCGTGGCGAGTTCCGGCGCTCGATCACGATCGCCACCAGTCGCCCGGCCACGGTGACCCGCGAGGGTTTCACTTACCCGTTGCGGCTCGCGCCCGGCGAGCAGTGGTCGACCACCTTCACCGTTACCCCTCACGCCGCACAGCCAGGAGCCACGTTTCCGCGGCGTGAGTCGCGGGGCGCTCTGACGCAGTTGAGCGCATCCAAGTCAGCCGAGCTCGAGCAGTGGCTTGTCCCCGCGCCGGTGCTGCAGACAGGAGACACCGCACTGGCGCAGACCTACCGCGCCAGCCTCAGCGATCTGGGCGCGCTGCGACTGCATCCTGATCTCTTCAAGGGCGCCACCCTTCCGGCGGCGGGACTGCCCTGGTTCATGGCGCTCTTTGGCCGCGACAGCCTGATCACCAGCTTCCAAGCCCTGCCATACCTACCCGGACTGGCCGCCACCACGCTGCGTGTGCTTGCGGCCCGTCAGGCGGAGGTGCGCGACGACTTCCACGAACAGGAGCCGGGCAAGATCCTGCACGAGCTGCGCTTCGGCGAGCTCACCGCGCGCGGGGAACGCCCACACTCCCCATACTTCGGCACTGCGGACGCTACACCGCTGTTTCTCGTCCTCCTCGACGAGTACCACCGTTGGTCGGGCGACGATGAGCTCGTCAGCACTCTCGAGCCCAATGCTCGTGCCGCGCTGGCCTGGATCGAGGACAGCGGGGACTGCGACGGGGATGGATACGTCGAGTACGCCCGCCGCAACCCGGCCACAGGGTTGGTCAACCAGTGCTGGAAGGACAGCTGGGACGCGATCCAGTTCGCTGACGGCACATTGGCTCGGGGGCCGATCGCGACCTGTGAGATCCAGGGCTACGTATACGACGCGCGTCGCCGATCAGCCCGCCTGGCCCGCGCTGTATGGGGAGACGAGGCGCTCGCCGCGTGCCTGGAGAGCCAGGCCGCTGAGCTACGGGAGCGTTTTCGCCGCGATTTCTGGATGCCTGAACGCGGCTGCCATGCACTGGCGCTGGACGGTGAGAAGCGTCAGGTCGACAGCCTGACATCCAACATCGGCCATTTGCTGTGGTCAGGCCTGCTGGATGAGGAAGAGGCAGCTACCCTCGCCGAGCAGTTGCTCGAAGAGCAGCTCTACTCTGGCTGGGGTGTGCGGACCCTGGGTACCGGCGAGGCCGGCTACAACCCACTCGGCTACCACACAGGGACTGTCTGGCCCCACGAGAACTCACTGATCGCCGCCGGTCTTGCGCGTTATGGCCACCGCGAGGCGGCGAGCACGATCGCCGTTGCGATGCTTCGCGCGGCACCGCACTTCGAGCATCGTCTGCCCGAGGTCTTTGCCGGCTACCCAGCGTCTGTCACGTCAGTCCCCGTGGCTTTTCCGACGGCCTCCCGTCCCCAGGCGTGGGCTGCAGGCACTCCCCTGCTGTTGCTCAGCACTCTGCTGGACCTGGAACCCGGCTTCGCGCACGCCGAGTGCGAGCTGCCGGGCACCATCGGACACATCGGACTGCAATCAAACAGGGAGTAGGGTGGACGTCGTGGCAATTGATCCTCAAACAGACGCGATACGCACTCTGGTGAGACGCCTCGCCCGTCCGCATGCATCCGGGGGGATGGTTATCGAGCGGTCGGTGATCCTCGCCGAGGGCGTCAACTCGGCCGCGATCCTGACCTGGATCTCTGAGCACGATGGTGTCGCTGACTGGACGGCGCCCACTTCGCGCAGCGGCGGCCTGCATGGGTCGCGTGCAACTGTCGTCGGCGCAGTGGGCCCGGCGCGTCGGTTCGTGCTGCCTGCACGCGCGTTTGACTGATCCGGGGCCAGTAGCCATGGGTCGGTCATCGCCCGCAGAGATGGTGATACCTTCAGACACGCGCCGAGCGAATCCAATAAGCGCCGCTTCGTGAGAGCCCTATCCACGACGTGGATCCTCGCGGGGAGCTTTGTCACTTGTTGGCCACTGCATCGAGCTCAAGGGCTGTCGACTGGCGGTCATAGACCGGCGCGCCGCCGGGCTAGCAGTGAGGACCTGATAGCCACCTAGTGTGGGATTGCAGCACCGAGCAGCCCGGCCGTGGCGCCGAGCGCACCGGCAACGAGCAGAGTCGACACGATGCCACGGCGCAGCACGAGTAGAGCGATGGCTGCCGCGGCGAGCACGAGGTACTGCCATGTCTCGCTAAGGACGCCGGCGAGCGGGATTGCTGAGCCGATGATCGCTCCGGCAGCCGCTGGCGCCGCCCCGGCGAGGAACGCCCTCACTCGCTCGTTGAGCAGCAGCCGCTCGAAGCGTGCGGCGCCGAGGAGGATGAAAGAGAAGGAGGGTGCGAAGGCGACGGATGCCGCCAAGAGTCCTGCGGGCAGCCCGCCGGCGGAGTAGCCGACGGCCGCGATCGTCTGAGTAACTGGCCCCGGAGTGACCTGTCCGAGTGCCACTGCGTTGAGGAACTGCCCGTGGGTCATCCAGTGGTAGGTGCCTACGGCGTCTGACTGCATCAACGGAACGATCACGAAACCACCACCGAACGCGAGCGCGCCGACCTTCAATGCCGTCCATATCAGCGCGCCCGTACCTCCTGGCTCAGCGATCGTGGCGAGTAGCGGCCAGGCGTGAAAGCTCACGCCGCCGCCGGCAAGCTGGCGCCGCCAGGTCAACTCGAGCGCACCGCATGCCAGCAGGACAAGCACAAGCCACGGGCCGGTCGTCGCTGCCACGAGCGCGCCCGCGAGCGCGTAGATGAGGATGCGGGGTCGCTGGGTGTCTGGCGTGCGTCGCCAGATCGGAACCGCGACACCCAGCCCGGCTCTGACCGCGACAGCGGCGACGGCACCACCGGCTCCCATTCCGGCGCCTCGTATCCATGCGGGCGGCGAACCCGAGAGGAACAGCACGGACAGCCCGAGGATCAGTACCAGGCCGGGGAGGATGAAGCCCAGGCCGCCGATCAGTGCTCCCTTGGGTCCGCGTAGCCGCCATGCACAGTAGATCGCCAGCTGTGTCGAGGCTGGTCCCGGCAGGATGTTGGTTGCCGCGATTGCCCGCTCGAATTGATCCTCGGCCAGCCATTGCTGTCGTGTCACGCACAGCTCGCGGAACAGCGCGACGTGCGCGGGCGGTCCGCCGAACCCGATGCAGCCGATCCGGCCCCACTCCCGTGCAATTTCAGCAAGCGAAGGCTCTAGGAGGGAGTCTGTCGGTCGCATCGTGGGAGGGTATTTGCTCTGTCTACTACAGGTCCGTAGCGAGCTCCTGCACACGACGGTCGATGTCATCGCGGGTCGCTCTGACCTCCTCGAGCGGACGTCCCTTGGGGTCGGGGAGGTCCCAGTCGACGTAGCGCTTGCCGGGAATGTAGGGGCAGGCGTCGCCGCAGCCCATCGTCACGACCACGTCCGCCTGTTCGGCGAGCTCACGCGTGAGGAGCTCAGGCCGACGGTCGGTCAGGTCGATGCCGAGCTCCTGCATGACCTCGATTACCTCTGGGTGAACGTGATCGGCGGGCGTGGTCCCAGCAGAGAGAGCGGTGTGCCTTCCGGCGGTCGCACGCTCGAACAGGGCGTGACTCATCTGTGAGCGCCCGGCGTTGTGCAGGCAGACGAACAGGACAGTGCTCATCGTGCGAAGCCTCCTCGGGCGCTCGCGAGTCTAGGTTCGCAGTAGCTGACCACCGCGGTCTGCGCCTGTTTGCTCTTGGTAGTGCGGCACGACGGCCTCAGCCGCCTCGTCCGGGGTCAGGTTCGGGTAGAGCACCCTCACCGCGACGATCGCGCAAGTGCCGCCGACTAGCTGCGCTAGGACGAATCCCGGCACGGACGCCGGCGCGATGCCGGCGAAGGTGTCCGAGAACATGCGCCCGATGCTGATCGCTGGGTTAGCGAAGCTGGCCGAGCTGGTGAAGAAGTAAGCGGCTCCGATGTACGCGCCGACGGCGGCCGGAGCGCTGTTTGCTCGTTTGGTGCGCGCGAGCGAGAAGATGACGAGCAGCAGTCCGGCGGTGGCGATCGCCTCTGAAAATAGGTGGGCGCTCGAGGCTCGGTGATGGACAGAGATGCTGATCGCGGCCAGGGAAAACATTCCGTTTGCCGCGACGGCGCCGAGAACGCAGCCGGCTACCTGCGCTGGAATGTAGGCCAGCGCGTCGCGCCAGCTGATGCCGCCGAAGTGCGCATCGGCGAGCGAGACGACGGGGTTGAAGTGCCCGCCGGAGACCGGGCCGAACATGAGGATGATCGTGTACAGGCCGGCCGCCGTGGCGGCGGCGTTCTCGAGCAGCTCAAGCCCGATGTCGCCCGGGGAGAGTGTCTGCGCCGCGATGCCCGAGCCGATCACCAGGGCAGCGAGAAACGCCGAGCCCAGCAACTCGGCGAGCAAGCGACTGCCAAGTGGGGGCATGTCGGGAGCAGGCACAGCCTGGATCGTATTACATCGATATACGTGAGTGTTATTGATATAAGTAGATCGATGCCCGTCGATTTGGAGTTGGCTCCCAAGCAGAAGCGAGCGGCCGGTGAGCGCTGTTGCGAGCCCGTTGTCTACCCCGACGTTCAGCGTGAGCAGGCGCTGCGGATGGCAGAGGTCGCCAAGGCTCTCGGCGACCCGATCCGCTTGCAGCTCGTGGACGTGCTGCGCAAGCACGCCGGCAAGGTCTGCGTCTGTGAGCTCGTGCCCCTGTTCGACATCTCCCAGCCCACGCTCTCCCATCATCTGAAGAAGCTCCGTGACGCCGGGATCGTGGACTCTGAACGACAGGGCCTGTGGGCCTACTACTACGTCATTCCAGACGCGCTGAAGGAGCTATCCGCATGGCTGAGTTGACCGCCGATCCCTGTTGCCTCCCGGCAGAGCAAGACATGTGCTGCGAGCCGAACAAGAAGGCCGACTGCTGTGGACAGGAAACGGGTTGCGGCTGCGCCGCCGGAGCGTCGGACATGCGCGAGACCCTCCGCGCACGCGAGCCAGGCGAGCATCCGATATGAACGAAGCGATACACGAGATTCACCTGCACGATCCGCAGACGCTCTACCGCCATTGGGAGGAGGGCCAGTGGAGTCCTTGGGATGTGGACCTGACCACCGACCGTGAGCAATGGGAAGCAATGGAGGACCGCTCGCTCGTGTCCTTCGTGCTTGGCTCACTGATGGTCGCCGAGGAGCGAATCACGACGAAGTTCTCAGGGCTCGTGGGCGCAGAGGGCAGCAAGGAGGAGATCACGTTCCTCGCCACCCAGCAGGTCGACGAGGCTAGGCACATGCAGTTCTACGCGCGCTTCCAGGACGAGGTTGTCTCTGAGCCCGCTGTCATCGCCGTGCACGTGCAGCGCGCCCGCAAGCAGATCTCGCCCGCTTTCCGGACGATCTTCGACGAGCAGCTCGTGGCCGCCCACAAGCGTCTTCTCGCAAACCCAGCCGATCACGCCGCGAAGGTCGCATTCGTAACCATCTATCACCTGATTCTCGAGGCCACCCTCGGCCTCACGACCTTCGAGTTCTCGACACGCTTCATGACACGCGAGGGTCTGCTGCCCGGCTTCGTGGCCGGCTACACGAAGATCCATCACGACGAGCATCGGCACATCGGCTACGGCATCTGGTTCCTACGCGAGGCCGTCGCCCGCGACGGCGGGATGGGCGATGTCGTGCGCGAGACCCTGCGTGAGCTGCTTCCCGCTGTGGCCGAGTCACTCACACCGCCCGCTGGCGCCGACGTCTCGGTCCTAGACGCCTCGACGGACGATCTGCGTGCCTTTGCCCTTGAGGGCCTGACTCGCAGACTGAAGATCATCGGTGTTCCCCTCGACACCCTCTGAGGGCGCCCCGGGTTTAGACTGGTCTCGATGAGCCTTCCGCCTGGCCCTCGCACACCGGCGGCCCTCAACGTCGCGCGCTTCGCCCATAGGCCGCTGGAGGTACTGCGCCGGTGGCAGGCACGCTATGGCGACGTGTTCACGGTGAGGATGCCCGTGTTCGGCACGGGCGTGTATGTCGTTGACCCAGACGCGATCCGCGAGTTGTTCACCGGCGACCAGGCCGATCTACGTGCCGGCGAGGCGAACTCGTTCATGGAGCCGGTCCTCGGACCGCACTCGGTTCTTGTGCTCGACGGCCCCGAGCACCTGCGCCAGCGAAAGCTGCTGCTGCCACCGTTTCAGGGCTCACGAGTGGCCGCGTTCCGCGAGGTCATCCGCGAAGTCGCCGAGCGGGAGATCGCGAGCTGGCACCCGGGAGCAGAGCTCGTCCTGCGCGAGCGAATGCGTGCACTCACCTTCGAGGTGATTTGTCGTGCGGTGTTCGGCGTCACGCAACCCGAGCGGGTTCAGCGTCTGCGCGAAAGGCTCGTCGCGGTCATTGACAGCAACCCGATCTTCATGCTCGCGTCTGCCATGCGCGCCAACCTTGGGCCACTGAGCCCAGGCGGCCGATTCGCGCGGCGCTTGCGTGCGGCGGACGCGGTGTTGTATGAGGAAATCCAGCGACGACGCAACGAGTCCGATCTACAGGAGCGCTCCGACGTGCTGTCGCTGCTGTTGTGCGCTCGCGACGAGCAAGGCCAGGCAATGACCGACGCGGAGCTGCGCGACGAGCTGTTCACGATGCTCGGCGCCGGGCACGAGACGACCGCGACAGCTCTCGCCTTCGCCTTTGAGTTGCTGCTGCGAAACCCGCCTGTGCTTGCTCGCTTGCGCGAAGAGCTCACAGCCGCAGAGGACGACACCTATCTCGATGCGGTGGTCAAAGAGACCCTGCGACTGCGGCCCGTGATCGACGCCGCCGAGCGCACACTCACCGTGCCCCGCACCGTTGCCGGCTGGGAGCTTCCCGCTGGCGTGAAGGTGTATCCGGGGATCGCGCTCGTGCATCTGCGTGAGGATCTGTACCCACGAGCGCACGAGTTCCGGCCCGAGCGGTTCATCGAGGATGGCGCGGAGTCCTACTCGTGGCTGCCCTTCGGTGGCGGCATTCGGCGCTGCATCGGAGCCGCGCTCGCGCACGCCGAGATGGCCGAGGTTCTGCGCCTAGCCGTCCCGCGGGTCGAGCTTCGAGCATTGCGTGACCGGCCCGACCCCGTGGTCCTACGAGGGATCACACTGGCACCCAAGCACGGAGTAGGAGTCGCGGTGGCGCGACGCCTGCCAGTGACTACTCGCACGGTGACCGCGGCAGCTCAGTAGCCGCTAAAGCAGGACGTAGGAGATGATGTGCCGGTGGCGCGGTCTACCTTCGTTCGCCAACCACCCACTCGTGTCGTCTCGCGTTATGACCGTCTGGCGCGCTGGT
>DATBPE010000152.1:0-6082 GCA_036561505.1 Solirubrobacteraceae bacterium | reverse complement strand
TCGGCCTTGATCCCGAACAGCATCTCGACGACGCCGCCGATGATCATCATCACGCCGCCGAGCCCAAGCGCGTAGAAGACCTGCACGTAGCTTTCGGTGTTGATCAGCCGGCTGAAGACCTGCGGGCCGATTACCCCACCGATACCAGTGCCGACGGCATAGAAGACCGCGATGCAGAGCGCGCGCGTCTCCATCGGGAAGATCTCAGAGACCGTCAGATATGCGGCGCTGGCGCCGGCGGAGGCGAAGAAGAACACGACGCAGATGCACGCCGTGAATGAGATATCGCTGAGCTGGTGTTCCTTGAATAGCAGGCCCGTGACGATCAACAGCCCTCCCGAGAGGAGGTAGGTGCCGGCGATCATCGACTTGCGCCCGAGGATGTCAAACAACGGGCTCAGCAGCAGCGCGCCAGCGAAGTTGCCGGCGGCAAACACAGCGATGTAATAGGGCGTGTTGCCGGACGGCGCGTGAAAATAGAGGCTCAGCAAGTTGCCGAAGCCGAACAGGATCGAGTTGTAGAGGAAGGCCTGGCCGATGAATAGCGACAGTCCGAGGATCGACCTGCGCGGGTACATCGTGACGACCGAGCGGATGATCGTGGAGAGCGGGATCGTGCGGCGTTGCCTGACCGCCAGCGGCTCGCCCTCGGGCTCGGGGAGCGATTTGCCGCTCTCCTGTTCGACCTCAGCTTCGATGTCGCCGACAATCTTCTCGGCCTCCTTCTCGCGGCCGTGGATGAACAGCCAGCGCGGGCTCTCGGGCACGTTGCGGCGCACGAGCAGCACCGCTAGGCCGATGATCGCCCCGAGCACGAAACTCAGGCGCCAGCCGAGATCCGCGGGGAAGATGCTCGTATTGAGCATCACCACGGCAAGCAGCGAGCCACCGATGCCGCCGAGCCAGTAGCTGCCGTTGATCGAGACGTCCACCCGGCCGCGATGGTTGGCGGGGATCAACTCGTCGATCGCCGAGTTGATCGCTGAGTACTCACCGCCAATGCCCATCCCTGTCAGAAACCTGACGGCGAAGAACCACCCCGGCGAGAACGAGACGGCGGTGAGCAACGTGCCGAGCAGGTAGATCCCGAGCGTGATCATGAACAGCCGCTTGCGCCCGAAGCGGTCGGTCAGCTGGCCGAAGATGATCGCGCCGAGGCACGCGCCGGCGATGTACAGCGATGCTGCCCAGCCGGAGACGTCCCCGGCGGTAAGGCCCACGCCGGCTCCGTGTTCGGAGATGCGCCCGGAGATCGAGCCGACGACGTTGACCTCGAGACCGTCGAGGATCCACGCGGTGCCCAGCCCGGCGACGATCAACCAGTGAAAGCGCGACCATGGAAGCCGATCCAAACGCGCCGGAATCCATGTGCGTATCGTTCCCGTTTGCGTACCATCGATTGTCTCCTCGCTCATCGTTTCCTCCTTTTTCGATGCCGCGCGTGAACGGTGCTCCCTACCCTGTCCCATGGCTCTACCTCGCCGGTCGACTACCCCATCTTTGGTGCTATCAACCACCTCCGGTGTGTCCTTTGTAAGCCCAGAGGTCCACCCGACAGCTCCCCCGAGATCCGGACGCCGCCAGAGGTCTCCAACCGAAGAACTCTCTTGCGTTCAACGGGGCGAGGTATCCAGTTCAGCCAGAGGGCGAATCGGCGAGCGCCCAAGAGCTGATGGCGACAGCGGCTCAGTCCAGTAGCCGCAGCGCGTGCACGTCAGAGCTTCCAGCTGAGGCAACTTGGTGGTCGGCTAGTTTCTCGATGATCGGGCCCACACCGACAAGCGCACAGTCACCGATGAGTGCTCGCGCCGCAGGGCCGTCCATCGGCCCGAGATGAAGCGTCAGATCACGCGGCTGAACACTTACCGCTAGAGCGATCTGCTTCAGATGGCTGGACTCGCTTACGTTCGCCGCCAACGTATCGGCCACCAGCTGTGCGTCGCAGATCCGGTCGGTGGAGAAGTGGGCGCGTGCGGCCAGCACACTCAAGATCCGTGGCAGTACGCTCCGCGTCAAGATGGCGGGTGCGATCAGCAGCGCCGTCGTGGTGGCGAGCTCGGCGTCGGCGAAGATCGATGGCTGAGATTCGCCCTGGCGGGGCGACTCGAGCATCCGTTTAGCGGTGGCGGCAAAGCGCATACGAAGCTCGGTGCCGCCTCCCTTGACGGCTGCGAATTCGAGGCCGCGAGTAAGCGCTTCTATCACCGGCAAGCCCAGCCCGAGCGCGGTCTGTCGACTTGATCGAACCGGCATGCACAGGCCAATCCCGTGATCGCGCACCACCACCTCGATGCCGCTGGCGGGGATATAGACGTCAACCTCGAGCGGTCCCTGCTCACCCCTGTAGGCGTGCAACACAACGTTGTTGCACGCCTCGGTGACGGCCGTCTTGATGTCGTCCAGATCGCCGCTGTGGAGATCGATCGCTTCGGCGACTCCCGCGAGCGCTTGGCGGACGATAAGCACGTTCTCGGGCTTGCTGGCAAGCCGCAGCCGGACGTTTGGGGGCACGGGAGACCTAGCTGGCGGGATCCCGGGGACGCACGCAAG
This sequence comes from Solirubrobacteraceae bacterium, assembly GCA_036561505.1. Lineage (GTDB taxonomy): Bacteria > Actinomycetota > Thermoleophilia > Solirubrobacterales > Solirubrobacteraceae > Palsa-744. Next base: position 3,532 of record DATBPE010000152.1, on the reverse strand, counting down.
CGTCGTATCCTGGCGCCGGCGCGCTGGGCGGAACTGCTTCGATGCCCTGTGCGGCGGGACGTCTACCCCATCTCTTCGGTGTCCGTCAGGGCGCGCAGGCGATCCAGCGAGCGACGCAACAGACGGGACACCTGCATTTGGGAGATACCGACACGCTCGGCGATCTCCGTCTGAGTCAGATCTTCAACGAAGCGCATGCGCAGTATTTGGCGCTCGCGCTCCGGAACGTGCTCGAGTGCCGCCGTCAGAGTCAGATCCAACTCGACCAGTTCGTAGCGCGGATCCTCCTCGCCCATCGTTTCGCCGTAGGCGACCCCCTGCTCCTCGCTGTCGGTCCGGGGCGCATCCAGCGAGACGGCGTCGTAGGCGTGGATCGCCTGCAGGGCGTCGATCACCTCCTCGAGATCCCACTCCAGATATTGGGCGAGTTGAGGGACGGTGGGAGCGTGGCCGAATTCGTTGGTGAGACACTCCTGCGCGTCACGCACCTTCAGGGCCCGCTCCTGGGCACCGCGTGGTACGTGAACGGCCCAGCCAGAGTCGCGAAAGTACTTGCGCATCTCGCCCAGGATCGTCGGCACCGCAAAGGAGGGGAACTGGTAGCCACGATCTGGATCAAAGCGATCCAACGCCTTGATCAGCCCCAGCGAGGCGACCTGCAGCAGGTCCTCAAACGGCTCGGAGGTCCGGCCATAGCGCCGCGCGAGGCTACGCGCAAGCGGCATGAACCGGTCCAGCAACGCGGCTCTGGCCTCTTGGTCGCCCTGTGTACGCCAGCGCTCAAAGAGCTGGTCGGGCTCCGCTGTGGGCGGGTGTGTCCTGGGCTTGTCCTGAACAACTGAAGCCATTTTCGATGTCCTCCGTCCGCTCTCGTTGTCTGACGATTGCCGGCGGCGCCAGCCTCTAGGAAGACCTACCCTGATCGGCCTGTAGTTATGCGTCGAGGGGATCTGTAAGCGCGGGCATTTGGCAAGAAAGAGCGGAAATTATGCTTTGCAGAGCGGGATCGGGCCAGCCACGAAATCGATGGTGAACATCGATCGTTTCGGTTTCATCCCTGGGAGCAGCCGGCGGCTGGCCGAGGATCGGCGATACTCACTGGCATGGCGTTCCTACCGGCCGATCGGCACTTGCTGCGCGCCAAGGACTTGGCCGACGCACGTTACTTCGAGCCGCTGGAGGTAGCGGATCTGGCACGCGCGGCCGGTCTGTCGCGAGCCCATTTCAGCCGCGAATTTCGCCAAGCGTTCGGTGAGCCGCCGCACACCTATCTGCTGACACGGAGGCTCGAGCGGGCCGCCGCTCTGCTGCGCACCACTGACCGCACGGTCGCCGAGATCTGCTTTGCCGTTGGCTTGAGCAGCGTCGGCTCGTTTACGACGAGCTTTGGACGCATGTTCGGAATGGCACCGAAGGCCTACCGTGACGCTCACCCGCCCGCCGCGTCGCACGCGCTCCTACCAGCCTGTGTTCTGCGGGTCTACGGCCGCCCGCGAAACCGCACGTTTCGAGAAGACAAGGACGCGAGTCGCGGCTAGCGTGCTGAGCACCGCTTTACCGACAGAGGAGAACCTCATGATCAGAATCGCAACTGCACAGCTGTGGGTACACGATCAGGACCAGGCCTTGGCCTTCTACACCGAAAAGCTCGGCATGGAGGTGCGCACCGACGTCACACTCGCCGAGATGGGTAACTTTCGTTGGCTGACGGTCAGCCCAGCGGGACAGCCGGACATGGCGATCGTGCTGATGGCAATCCCGGGAGAACCGGTGATGGACTCCGAGACCGCCGATCAGGTGCGCGGCTTGATGGCCAAGGGATTTGCCGGCACGGTCTTCTTGACTACCGAGGACTGCCAAGCGAGCTACGAGGAACTGGGCGCGCGCGGCGTCGAGTTCAACGAAGAGCCAGAACAGCGCCCGTACGGTATCGACGTGGGCTTCCGCGACCCGTCGGGCAACAATCTCCGGCTGACTCAGCTAACGCCGCTGCCGGTCGGCTAGTTGGTGCCTGCCCCGCCGGGATGGCTAGCGCCGCCCGGGCGGGGCAGGACCTGAGATGGACGTGGTTGTCAAGGGTGGGTTGTTTTTGTTGTTGGTGGTCAGGGTGGTGGGTGCTTGGGCTGGGCGACCGGTGCGATGGCAACGACGACTGTCACTCTGAGATTCGCGGGTCGGGACCGCAGGACAGTGTCCGGTCGTGAGCTGCCTCGTACTAAGATCGCGAGTCGGTATCGCATAGGGCCATCGAGGGTCCTCCGGCGGTCGCACCGGTCGCCCAGCGCCAGCACCCGAGGGATCAGGCGGCTAGTTCCTCCTTGCGGTCGGGCTGGTTGGTCATCGCGGCCCACAGGAAGCCGGTGAGCTCTCGTGCGATCGCGATGTTCACGACGGTCGGGCGCTTGCCGTGCTCGGTGAGGTGGCGGTAGCGGTGATGCAGACGGACCTGGGCTTGCCAGGCACGCTCGTCGGGCTGCGGGCCCGATACGGGCCGGCGAGGAGCATGACGGTAGTGCCAGGCCGTCTCGACCAGGAGCCGGCGGGCGTGACGGTTGCCAGCCTTCGTGATGTGGCCGCGGTGCTGTTGCTCGCCGCTTGAGTACTCGCTCGGTGTGATCCCCAGCCACGATGCCAGCTCCCGTGGGTGTGAGAAGCGAGCGAAGTCGCCGATCTCTGCGATCAACCCGAGCGCGGTGAGTGTGGAGATCCCACGGAAGCGCACCAGGACGTCGACTTGGCCGGCCCAACGCTCGCTGTGAGCTACACGTTCGAGCTGGGCGTCAAGAGCGTCGAGCTGACGCTCTATACCGTCGAGGTGGATCAGCATCTGCTCGAGAGCGAGCTGGGAGAGCGGGTCATCCAGACGCTGGCGCAAAACCCACGAACGGTGAATCTTCGTCCAGGCCTTCTTGCCCTCACGAAAGATATGGCCATGCCTGAGAAGCTGCTTCAGGACGCGGTGGCGGGCCGCGGTCCTCGCGCAACGCAGATCATCACGACAGCGCAACAGGTCCCTGAGCCCCTCGGTCTCCGGTGTCGGCGCCTGAACATACGTCAGCTCGCCGGCGCGGAAGAGCCGTACGAGCTTCTTCGCATCACGACGATCAGTCTTGACCCGATCCCCTGACCGGACCGGCACCAACGATGGAGCGATCACATCGCACGCCACCCCCATGCTGCTCAAAAGCCGCCATAGCGCGAACCCGCCGGGCCCGGCCTCATAGCAAACGGCCAGGCCCGCCGGTCCACCGAGACGGTCGATGAACCTGCGGATCGCTTTCTCGGTCGTCTCGACCCGGCAGACCTCGGGCTTACCGCCAGCGGACGGCAGCGTCGCGGCAACGATCGAGAGCTTGTGAACATCGAGGCTGACCCACAAACGCACATCAGCGGGAGCAATCGAAGCGGTAACGTCAGGCATGGCTGGTCCTCCATTCGTATGCGGCACTGGCCGCAGCGGTCGGTAACAACCGCGAGGCTAACCCGCGAACCTACGAACACGAGGGCCAGCCACAACGTCCATGCTGACTAA
>DATBPE010000151.1:0-9023 GCA_036561505.1 Solirubrobacteraceae bacterium | reverse complement strand
AGGTTCCCGTCCGATCCCGCGGTGATGCCGTACGGGTTGCTGCCCGAGGGTAGTTTGTATTCGATAAATGCTCCGCTGGGTGTGATCCGCCCGATGCGTGTGCCACCGGCGTTGGTGATCGTGTTCGTGTACCAGAGGTTTCCGTCTGGGCCCACCGTGATCCCAAGCGGGAAGCTGCCTTTGGCGATCGCGTATTCGGTGATCGTGCCCGATGTCGTGATCTTCCCGATTTTGCCGTTGCTGCTCTGGTCGTTGTATGTGGCATACCAGAGGTTCCCTTCGGGACCGGAGGTGATGCTGGTCGGCTCGCTGCCCGTCGGTAGCGAGTATTCGGTGACCGAGCCTGCCGTTGTGATCTTGCCGATCTTGCCGGTGGCGTAGTCGACATACCAGAGGTTCCCGTCCGCGCCAGCGGCGATGTCTCTTGGTTCGCTTCCAGCGGCGAGGGTGTATTCGGTGATCGAGCCCGACGGCTGGCTGTGTTCGGTGTCTTCACCCGCGGTCGCGGTGAACGTGACCTGGCCCCCGCTATAGCTGCCCAGCGGCTGGTTTGCCGGAAGTGCCAGCTGGTACTGCCAGTCCAGCTCGTTGGTGCCAGCCGGCGCATTTTCGATCAACGTCCGAAGCGTGGCGCCAGCGACGGGCAATGAGCAGCTACCCGCACCTCCTTGGCCGGCCGTGATGTCACACTGACCGCCTGGTGGGCTGTTGGTAGCACCGATCGCGACATCGCTGAGTGCGAGTTCGCCGTGTCCATCGCTCATACTTCTGCTGCCCTGAGCGGTTACGGACGCAAGCCCCGTGTTGCTGGTGACGCACCCAACCCACACCTTGTTGCCGTGCGAATCGGTGCTCGCACCTACTGTCGGTAGAGCCCCGAACGAGCCCAGGAGCACCGAGGATGGTGAGGGCGTCAGCGCCCCGAAGTCGTCGGTCTGGATGTTCTGCACACAGCCCCCCGCCGAACCCCACGACACTTGTGTGGCCACATCGACCTTTACTCCCTGCGTGGTACTCGGGGCGGCATCGGCGAAGTTGAAGGCGCACGGCAATAGTCCCGCGCCGAGGAACGCCAGCAACCCCAGTACAGGCAGAAGCAACCGCTTGTGGCGAGCGCTCACCACGACGCCCACATCCTGGATATGTCCTTGTCGGTCATGGCAGGGGTCTCCCTACATACCAACACGGGAGCGACCACAACCCAACAGCTTGCGGAGCTTACCGCAGCCAAAACTAAAATCAAGCCGTCAAACAGAAAACAGTGCTGGCTACAAAGCCTCGAGTGCCGGCGTGTCTAATTTGCCACGCGAAATGCATGTGATTAGCCGTGTGGCGCTTCCAATAGACAACGGTCTGCCCGCACCATGCGGGCCTTAGAGATGCCGTCCAGGCTCTGGGTTCCACGGCCTACTTCTGACGCATCTGTACACACTCTGCCTTGTCGGGCAGCTACCTCGAGCGGCAGTTTGCCTATCGGAGGGTCAACCAGATCCGACACTGCACCAAACTCCGCGAAGGCCCACATGAGTGTGGGTGTACGATCCTGTCGATGACCGACGTGAGCCTGTCATGAGCGCGATAGTCGTTCGCTACCGCGTCAAGCCTTCTTGTGCTGCGGAAAACGCCGAGCTCGTCCGCGCGGTCTACGCTGAACTTCAAGCTCAGCAGCCGCCAGGCTTCCGTTACGCGACATTCGTCGCGGAGGACGAGGTCACTTTCGTGCATATCGCGTTCACAGAGGATGGCCACTCTGCGCCGCTACCGGCACTGCCTGCTTTCCAGAGCTTCGTGGCTTCGATCGCCGAGCGCTGCGACGAGCCTCCTCAGACCACTCAATTGCCAGAGCAAATCGGTTCATACCAGCTCTAGGCTGTAGAACGGGTCTCAGTTTTCGCCTCGATCTATCCAGGCCGATCTCAAGAGACAAACGACGGACGGCCCTGGCCTTTCGCACGTGAGCACACGCCTGCCAATCTGGACTGGCGCAACACGTCCGATCGAGCAGGAGTGGCCGGTTCCATACCGTCGATCGACGACCTCGTCAGGTCTGTAACTTAGATCAGGATTTCCGGGCCGCTGCATCGATGGTCGATCGTGCAGCGCGGGTAACCATCTGCGGTTGCCATCTGCGGTTGCGTCGAGCTCACGCATCACATATACATCGCATATGCACATCCCTCCAAGCGAGGAGCCGTTCGCGGCGCAGGAGGGAGTCGCTTGTAGTCCCCGATGGCATGCCCGGAGGGCACTGCGTCCAGTCCTGCTCTTTGGGTTGCTGGTTGCCATGCTTGTCTTGGTGGGCTCGGCTGCGGCCGAATCCCCGCTCAAATGGTCACCCGCGACCAACATCGACGGGACCTACCGACTGGCGGGCATCTCCTGTCCGTCGGTCGGTCTCTGCGTGGCGATCGACAGTCCAGCCGGCGATGTGATCACAACGACCGAACCGACAGGCGGCGCCGCGGCATGGACAGTTACTCCTATCGGTACAGACGACGCGACAGGGGTCTCGTGCGCGCTTGGAACCGAATCCTCGAAGCTCTGCGTCGCCGTCGACTGCATGCAGACGGCCTGGTTTGCGACCAACCCGATCGGCGGCGCTGGTGCGTGGACCGCCACCCCGTTCGAAAACCACGGATGCGGCCTCTATCCGCCTCTGACCGCTGTTTCGTGTCCATCGACTGCCATCTGCGTGGCCGCCGATCAAAGAGGAAACGTGATCGCGAGCGGCGACGCCACCGGCCCAGGTTCCGAATGGCACTACGCAAGCGTCGACGGGGAAGAAACGATCAACGCCATCTCCTGCCCGACGACGTCGCTATGTGTCGCGGTCGCTAACCACGGCAACGTGATTACCTCGACTTCGCCGCTCGGCGGCGCAGGGAGCTGGCATGTCGCCAACATCGACGGGACCACGGTCCTCCGCAGCGTGTCGTGTGCTTATGAACCCGCGCTGCCCCAGCCGGTGCTTTGCGTAGTGGGCGGCGAAGGTGGCAACGTCCTAACCTCGACCGAACCCACCGCGGGCGAAGGGGCATGGACCGCCGCACACGTGGATGGGACCGCCGGGGTGCTCGCCATGTCCTGTCCATCCGTGACGCTCTGTGTGGGTCTGGACAATCAGGCAGGCGCCGTCACTAGCACCCACCCAACCGCAGGAGCGGCGGCGTGGACGCGCGAAGTTATCGACACCGGGCAGCTCCTCACCGCCGTGTCCTGCCCGTCCATCACTCTCTGTGTGGCAGCCGACTGGCACGGAAATATCGTCGAGGGCACCGGCGCCACAACCCCACCGCCACCGCCACCCAATCCCGAAGTCATCAGCAAAGGCAAAGCGGGCACACCTGAAACCCACGTCATCGCTCCCGAAGCTCAAGTCCTGAGCACGGAAAGCAACGGCGAAGGGCAGGTCACGACCCTGCTGAGCTGCGCCTCGGTTGGTGGGGAATGCGGACCGTTGAACATCCAGCTCTCGGCACAGCTGAAGGTCGAAGGCAAAAAGGTCGTCGGGGTCCTGGCCAAGGCCAAAAAGAAGAAGGCCCGCATAAAGAGCGTCGTAGTAGCCAGCGCCACTGTGAACATCGCGCCGGGGCAGGAGAAGAAGGTCACACTCACGCTCAACGCAACCGGCAAGTCACTGCTGGCCAGGTTCAAGCACCTGTCCACGCAGATGCGCGTGATTTCCAAAGGCACGGTACTGAGTACTCGCACGGTCAAGCTGACCAAGTCCGCGAAGCACGGGCACAAGAAGAAACACCACTAGCACACCGGAGATCGACCTTCGCCGGTCTCGTGCGGGGACGGTATCCAGCACGCCATTCTCCGATCGTCGCTCTCCTGGCGCCTCGCGGTCGCCACCCGCTTACTCGCTATCGGTACTCGATGGCTCCTCTACGCCGGATGTAGGCGATTGGCTGGCCACGATGAGGGCAGCTTTCGGCGCGCTCAACGAAGCACTCCAACCGCGTACCAATCGATCTTGAGCTCGGGTGCGCCCTCACAGACTTCGCGCACGACGTTCAACACCACGAGTCGATCGACTTCCTCGCGCACGTTGCGGTCCATCGAGGCCGGCGCGCCTTTATTCACTGTGGCCCTGAGCTGAGGGCCGACTTTGGTAAACGTCACCCCACTGCGGTGCGACTCAAGTCGCTGCCACAGCAGCTCGAGCGCATCGGCGGGCGCCGAGAACCCTGAATGACGTGTGATCCTGAATTTCACCGGTGCGAGCCTACAGCCTGAGCAAGACCTAGTTACTCCAGGCTCTGCGCAGCACCTCCCCTGAGATGCGTGCGCGAGACACAGCTCAAGAGACAGAGACGCAACGCGGGTGTCGCTACGCCGTGGCGCCGGGTTGTGGGGATGTAGGGTCGGAACGCCAGGCGGTTACGGGTGAGCGACCGACCTACTGGTCCCACATTTGCGGCCCTCCCAACGACGTGCGGTGATTCGCCGAGTAGTAGTGAGGGGCAGCGGCGGGCGCACCTGTATTCGGCCAGGCCTCTGGCATCGGATGCCTTGCTAGACCTAGTCGCCGGTGGCGGAGAAGTGCTCAGGGTCGATAGGGCCAAGCACTCCGCCCACCAGCTTTACGGGGCCGCTGTAGTTGTGCAGCACCGCTATGAGCTGGGATGGACTTGTCACATCCACCGCGCCGCCGGGATACCTCGTGGTCTCGTGGTTGCTCAATCCCGCTGGTGCGCTGTAAGCCCCCGCGGCATTGATCTGGGCCTGTTCATAGAAGGTTCTGTACCCGCTGGTAACACTCCCGCCCCAACCGTGTTCGTGAGCCCATTGCAGTATCGGGATGATCCAGTCGGCGATTGGCTTCCCCCGCGGGTTCCATGTCGTTTCAGGAGTCTGCGCTTCCACGCCGCCCGAGCTGGATGGGCCATTCTCGAAGGATTGGACCGAGTTGCCCGAGGGCAGCACGACTCCAGCCTTACGCGCGGCTCTAATCTCACGGCGAATTTCGGCGTCGGAGGCGGCCCCTTCTGCGATATGAAACTTGCCTTCGGCGACTATCCGATCCGAGGACACGTCGATCCGTGCGACGACGGTGTGTGCCCCTCTCGCTACGGGATTCGGCTTTTTGGTCTTTGCCTTGGAGACCGTCCGGGCCTGTTTTCCGGTGCTCGCGCCACCACCGCAGCCTGCTGCGCAGCAGCAGGTGACCAGCGTGATCAGCAACAACCAACGGGGCGATCTCATAGCGCGAGCAAGTCTGGCAGACAGGGCTTCCGGTCTGAGAGCTGCTTCTGAAGACAGGGTCCGCAGACGCTTGTGGGATGTGGAGAGCCGGCCAGGTTTCGGGCCCTGGAGAACGCCGCCCCAGCTCCGGGTCTTTTGCTCCTCTCTACATGCAGTTACGCAGAAATCGGCGGCAGAAGGGCGTTAGAGCAGCACACCGGTGCCACCGGGCGTAGAGTAGCTACATGGTTCGCATCGCCCGCACCCTAGGCGCCTTGGTATGCGCCATGGCAGTCGGTATTAGTGCGGTTTCTCTTGCGCCAGACAGCCACACGCGAGGAGATTCGACGTCTGAGGCGACGGTCGCAGTATCGCGGACCGTCGCGGCAAACGAGTCCGCCGCGCAGGCGGATGCAGCGTCGCTGCTGAGCGAGGTATCGCTTCCGCCAGGCTCAGCGCAGTCATCGCTCGAGCCGCCGGAAGACGACTCGGTTCTCGCGCATCCTGCCAGCGGCCCACCGGCAACACCCAACGTCGTCGACGACAGCGCTTGGTGGCTTGTTCCAGGCACGCCGGCAGCGGTACTTGCCTACATCAAAGCGCACCCTCCGGCCGGGTCGATCAGAGCCTCCGTTGGATCTGCCAGCAGCGGAACGAATGGCAGCAGCTACCAGTTCGAAACAATCGAGTGGCCTGCGATCACAGACGTGTTGAGCATGCGATGGCTGATTGTCACCGTCGTCCAGTTGCCGGACGGATCGACGGGCCTTCGCATGGACGCGCAGGTGGTGTGGGTGACACCGCGGCCAGCCTCGGAGAGGATTCCCTCCGGCACTCATACTCTGCTGGTCAGCGTAGGCGGGGTGATCCCGGCCAACAACCCCAAGCAGCGGCCATTGACTGTTAGCTCCTCGAAGAAGATCAACGGGATCGTTGGGCTACTCAACGTGCTGCCCGCCGCCCAGCCAGGCGTCTTTTCGTGCCCGGTTGACTTCGGCGTCCGTGTCCGGCTGGCGTTCTATGCGAGACGCGGGGTAGCGCCGTTGGCCATCGCGATCGTCGATCCCGACGGTTGCGGCGGGGTGTCGCTGACTATCGGCGGCCAGCCGCAGCCGCCACTTGGAAGCAAAGCTCATCCTGGGTCGAGTACGCCATCAAGAACTTCGCTTGTCCAGCAGATCGACCACCTGCTGGGCGTCAAACTCAAGATCGGTCCTGCCTGACGCTAGTGCCCGCGGCCAGAGATCGGTCCGTCGGCTCCGTACAGAGCAGACCGCTCCCGCGGACTCTGCGCCGCTCTGCTCCTGGGATATCTGAGAACGCGACGCACCAATGAGTGCGGGACCGCATCGGCAAGCGATACCCGGTCGTGTCGCGAGAGTGAACGACATCCCCGGCCAGGTAGCATGACTCCAGCCGAGAGCGTTCAAAAAGGGATTACATGGGACTTACTGACAAGTTGAAGGATCTGACCCAGAAGGCCGAAGATGCCGCGGTCGAGCACAAGGACCAGATCCAGCAGGCGATGCAGAAGGCCGAGACCGCCGCCGACCAGCGAACGGGCGGTAAGTACCACGAGCAGCTACGCAAGGCGGGTGCCAAGGCGGAGACCTTCCTCGACGGTCTCAAGGAGAGCGAGACGCCTCCGGGAACGGCAGCGTCCGCGGAGCCAGAGGGCAACCCGAAGGGCACGGACTAGACGCATCATCGACGCCGATGCCGGCACGTCACGGGGAACAGCCGTCTAGGAGACCAGCGAATTTACTCCTCCGGGGACAAGCCCGCGAGCACGCTCACCAGCGCCGTGAGGTCTGGAACAGCTCCTCCACATAGCCGGCGACGGACACCGGTGACATCAGTAGCTGGTAGAGCAGGAGATAGGCGAGGAAGCCGACCACGTTTTGGCGTACCCGCAGGCCCGCGTGCCCGAATGAGCTGCGTTGACGGCGGTACATGGTTCCGGCGATCACGATGTTCAGTGGGAGCACCGCGAGCGTTGTCGGTCCGACGATCGCGTAGTCGCCGAAAACCACGGCCATCACGATCCCGGGGATAAACGCCAGCGTGAAGGTCAGGTCCAGGTAGGGGAAGAGGATGTCGGCGGCGATCGAATGCACGTAGGGAAGGCGCTGTCGTAGCAGCACCTTCCCGTAGGTGCGCAGACCCTCGATCATGCCCCGCGCCCAGCGACGACGCTGACGCGCGAGGCTGCGAAGGGTGACGGGGGCCTCGGTGAATGCCACCGCGCTGGGCTCGTAGGTGGTGCGTCCGCCGCGCTCCAGCAGTGCCCACGTCATGACGATGTCCTCGCCGATGCAGTCGGGCCATCCGCCGGCGGCCCGTAGTGCGCAGGCGTCATAGACGCTAAACGCGCCCTGCGCCACGAGCGTCGCTTGGAGCAGCGCCTGCTGACGCTTGATCGAGCCGATTCCGAGGAAATAGTCCCAGGTCTGCGCCGCGGTGATGAGACTCTCACGCGAGTTGCGCACCATCACGCTCCCAGCCACAGCGACAGTGTCAGACGGCGAGAGCAACATGCGCGAGACGATCCTGCGCAACGCGTCGGGCATCAGCAATGTGTCCGCGTCGATCGTCGCAACCAGCGGCGTACGTGCGGCCCGCAGACCGGCGTTGAGCGCTTCGGCCTTACCGCCGTGCGGCACCTCCATCACCTCCACACGGTCGTCCAGAGCGGCGAATCCTTCGGCGACGCTGCCGGTCGCGTCGGTGGAGCCATCGTCGATGACGATCACGCGCAGGACACCCGGATACTCCTGGTCAAGCGAATAGGCAATCGTCTGCGCGATGTCGCACTCCTCGTTGTATGCGGCAACGAGCAGGGTCAGTGCGGGATAGTCGAAGTCGAAGTCGATCGGAGCCGGGTGATCCAGCAGCAGTGACGTGACAAGCTGAATATTCAGATAACCCGGGATCAACGCGATGCCGGCAATCAGTACGAACGCCCCGGGTAGCGTGATGCCATGCGCGAGGTCCCCGATCCACGGCCACGCCATCCACGTGGACAAACACATCCAAATCACGCCGCACAGCACGCTGAGCCGAAAACGGGTGGAGACCCGCATGTATGGCATCCACCTTGGCGGCGGGTTGCTCCTGGGACCCTCGCGCTGGCGGGCGAGCGCCAGGGTGTCCGGGCCCTCGCTCTCGTAGATCTCACGCAGGGGCGCCCTGGGAGTTGTGGGGTGAGCGTCGTGCGATGGGCGGCGGGGTATCACGGGCACATGCCCACGCTCCAGTAGCGCCGGGCCACCGCTGCGCCCACGGCTCAGAGCAGACGCTCTCAGCGGCGCGTTTACGAGCACGGCGGAGCGTGCCAAGCGAGCCGCGCTCATCGCAGCCTGATCCTGTGTCTGCTTTTCGCCGGCGCCCTCCACAGTCTCGAGCGACAGCAGCGTCTCGTAGGGACTGATGTCGGCCACGGGTACACACGCCGTGGAAAAGCTGGCCATCGTGCCGGCGCCGAGGCGCTCGTCACAGAGGGCAGCCGTGGCGCACTGCACGATCACCTGCTCAGAGACCCGCCCGATTCGTGCCAGGACCCCAAAGCGACCACGCCCCAACGAGTAGGCACCGCCCGCGCGTCCAACAGCGTTCTCGAGTCTGGTGGCCAGCGAGCGCAGTAGCTCATCGGCGGCTTGTATACCGTGGTCCAGCTCATACGCCGGCAGCTCGAGCAGCTCGAACACAGCCAGTAGATGAGTGCCGGTCCTCTGACTCTCGCCGGCCAGGATCCTGAGATCCCTGAACAGCCCTGAGCGGGAGGGAATTCCGCTGACTGGATCCACATGCTCCACCAGGCGCTTTGCCGCCCG
>DATBPE010000150.1:0-5684 GCA_036561505.1 Solirubrobacteraceae bacterium | reverse complement strand
ACTTTCCGAACTCGTCAGCTGAGCCGCCGGCGGCGAGCGCTGCCGCAACTGCGACGACGGTAAGCAGTGAGCAGGCAGCCGATCTTGCCACGGCAAGGACGCTAGCGCTGATCGCGCCGATCGTCGATGGTTCCGTAATTCAACTGTCGGCTGCGCCAGTGTTCGTAAGTGTCCCCCGACGGCGGTGCGCTACTGGCGGTTCCACGCCCGCCATCGCGGACGTTCAGCGGCTGTTTCGTAAGCACGAGCGCTGTCGTGGGAAGCCGGCGCGTGGTACCTGGCGCTCCCGTTCCAAGGCGAAGCCAGCCAAGCGGTTGTCCCCGGCGTGAGGTGCCCGAGCAGACCCGCGTTACAGGCCGGCCTTGTGTACCGCGTAGAGGGCCTGCGCGTACGTGAAGCCGGCGCCGTACGACGACGTCAGCTGCTTAATCAGCCCAGCGCGGGAGAACCCGCTGCCGAGCGACAGGTAGTTCTTAGCGGCCAGGACAGCCTGCGCATTCCAGTTCACGTGGAGGCTGTTGACCGCGAAGACGGCCATGGCCATGGTGAAGCCGGCGCCGTACGACGACGTCAGCTGCTTAATCAGCCCAACGCGGGAGAACCCGCTGCCCAGCGACAGGTAGTTCTTAGCGGCCAGGACAGCCTGCAGCTGTGCGGGAGTCATGTTCGAGGCCCGTGCCGACGTCGATGTCGATGGCGTGGCAGGTGTCGACGCAGCTGACGCCCCGGCGCTGACGGCGCCTCCCACGATCAATGCCAGGAAGACGGTGACAATCGGGTGCCGACGGGACCGCCTCTGGTTCGCGGTGGCGGGTTGAGTCGACGGAGCCGGTTCGTGTTTCGTGAGCGTCATGCTCTTGACGCTATACCCATGGGTCATCCGTGTGAAGGTCCACCGCCCGAACGACGTCCGAGCGTGCGCTCACGATAAAAGCACGGTCTGGGCCAGTGTTCAGCAATGGCCCCTGAGGATTACTGACGGCCGACGGGCGGCGCGACATCGAAGATCGGCCACTCGTCGTTGTCCAGATCGCTATTCGTCCGGATTCGCTCGTAGCACTGGTTGCACACCAACACGATCTCCTGAGCGTTCTCGTCCGTCCATTTGCCGCCCGTTGCGTCCAGATGCTCATCGCAAGCGAAGCACCATGCGTCCGGCCAGGGATTATCCGGAGTGGGCTCCTGCGAGCAGAAGCCAACCCGGTTGTCGCCCGTCACCCGCCTCGCATCGAAAAGATGCCGACAGACGAAGGCCGCGTAGCCAAGGCCATCTTCCTTGCAGTCGATCTGTCTCAATCCCATAACGCACTGATCGGCCAGCCCAGGCGACAGCTTTACGTCGAGCGCGGCAGTCGGCTGGGCCAGTGCTCCGGAATGACCCCCGAGGCGGGCGCGTCGGCGCGTCAGGTTAGCCAGTCCGGTAGCTCGCCGACTTGACTGAGGAGCCAGTCCCGACCGTCGGGGTGGAGTAGCCATCGGAGGTACTCCTTGCTTGGAAAGAGGTCGGAGACATCCGTTCCGTTTCGCGATGCAACGAAGAGGGCGTCAGCGACGTACACGTATCCGATAAGCGCCGGCTGAGCCTCGGCGGGAAGGCGGCTTCGCGCGTACACCATCATTCCGCGCGCGACGTTGACCAGAGCGGCGTAAGCACGGCGCTGTTCGGCGCCGGAGAGTGCGTCACGCACCTCTGGCGCGTCCCCGACATCGAGCACACCGCCGTACAGGCGCAGTAGCTCGCAGACCTGGGCAGCAACGGTCGCCTCGTAATCCTCGATCGGCTCGGGTTGGTCTAGCCAGGCCTCCTCCGGGATTCCCGAGTCGTGGAGGCCAAGCGGGTAGCCGAGTTCGGCAGCCCAGTCGTCGACATCGTAGAGACGAATCGCCAGTTCGATGAGCGCCCGCGTCGCGACCTTGACGCCGAACTCGTCGCGCTGCGCCTCAGTCCAGGGATAGGACGAGGTCGCTGCCGTTGCCGCGATATCGCGGATGACTGCAAGCGCGTAGTGGATAGGTTGTGGATCGCCGTCGCGGCTCGCGTCGATGAGTGGCCAGGTGCGTTGGTAGAGCTTCACCGCACGGCGTGCCAACGCCTCGCGCGCTAAGTCGTCCGGCGACTCGACCCACGCCCAAAGAGCCTCGTCATGCAGCGTGCTCGCGAGCAGTTGGGCCACGCCTGCCTCCGGGTCCACCAGCGGATCGTAAGCCGCTAGACCGACTCCCGCTGCGGCTATAGCCACCCGCGTGGGCCAGTGTTTCGGCTGATCCACTGCGTATGCTCGTGGCGTGGAGTACCAGTGGAGATCACTGAAGGACGTGGTAATCGCAACGGCCTCGACCCCGGCCGAGGCGCGCCAGCTCGCGCTGACGAAGATGCTTTCGATGGGGATCGGGATCGCGAAGCTGTACTACCGCTCGGGGCCGGATCAGTCCTGGCAGGCGTCGGACGCTGACCTGCTGGAGCATCCGCGCTTTGACAGCGACTTCCCACGCTCGTAGCGCCAAGGGAGTGCAAACGCTTCGTTAGCCGTAACGCGGTTGCATCGCCCAGTCTGTGCCGCTCTTGCCGCCTCGTAGCGGAGGGGGGACGCTCTCGGTCAGCCGGGACCCACGGCGCGGCCGGGTGCGCGGCGCCCCGGTAGGGGTGGCGCGGCCGGGCGCGTCGGGTTGGCGGCGTGAAGCGTGGTCTCTTTACTTGAATTAGCAACGTAACTCGTTGGTGGGCGGCTGCTGGGCTGCTTCGGGGGCTGTCCGGTGTAGTCGCTATCGTGAGACTAGTGGTTGATTTCCGCTCTGACCGGATGGAGACGCCCGAGGGGCGGGGGAAGGCCCGGCAGGCGTGGGAGGCCTATGCGGGGGCCGTGACCAAGGTGACGACTCCGGCGCTGAAGCCGCTGGTGCGCAAGTACGCGGCGGGCAGCATCGTCGATCTCGTTGGCTTCTGGGCGGTCTGGCATCTGGAAGGTGGGTTCGAGGGTTTGCAGCGGATGGGGATGAGCCGGGCGAGCATCTACCGGCGGGTCAAGTTGTTCCGGATCGCGTTTGGGGCGCACCCGGATGAGTTCGAGATGCCGGGGATCGCGCTCGATCTGGCGGCGTTTCGGGAGGGCTGGGCGGCGAAGAAGAAGGCCGGGGTGAAGTCGCAGTCCTGAGACTCCGTCCGACCGGCTCGGCATAGTCTGCAATGTGAGATTGCAGTCGGAGTCGTTGTGGGCGTTGTCGTTGTATCCGGATGCCGGGGAGGCTGGCGGCTGTTTGTCGGTCGTGCGGCGGCGGCTGGTTGTGGAGGGTCCGCCGAATGTTGAGCGGGCGGCGGAGGAGGCGGGCCGCAGGGCGCGCGCGAAGATCCGCCGCTACGCGGCTGCGAATCGGTTGAACCGGCTCGGGACGCTCACCTATCGGGGCGAGGGCTGCCACGATCCCGTCGAGCTGCGCGGCGATCTGGCTTCGTTCTTCCGTGGGCTGCGGGCCGGGCTTGATCGGGGCCGGTTTCCGTATGTGTGGGTGCCGCAGTGGCATCCGGGAGGGCACGGCCTGCACGCGCACTTCGTGGTCGGCCGCTTCGTGCCCCGAGGCCTGATCAAGGACGCCTGGGGCAACGGCTTCGTGCATATCAAGCTGCTGGACGGGCTGCCGGTCGGCTCCGGTGCGCGGGAGGAGGCGCGGCTTGCTGCCCGCTACCTCGCCCGCTACGTCGGCCGCGACGTCGAGGACGAGCGCCGGCTCGCGGGTCTGCATCGCTACGAGGTCGCGCAGGGCTTTCAGCCGGCGAAGATCGAGTGCTATGGCGCCTCGGCCGACGACGTGATCGAGCGCGCGTCCGGCTACATGGGTTCCCAGCCGGAACGGGTGTGGTTGTCGGCGAGTGTGGAGGGGTGGCGTGGGCCGCCCGCCTGCTGGGCGCAGTGGAACTGACGAGCTAAAGGCTCGCGCGCTGGCGTGGGTCGAACGTAGCTGCATGGACCAAGGCGTCCCGGTGAAGCTGTCTGATCCGCTCGCGCTGGAGAAGGTTGCGGAGCTGCTTGCTCAGGGACGCCAGCGCGGCGTCAACCGCGACTCGTCGAAGCGGTTGTAGCCGCGTCGTGCGGGACCGACAACGACAGAATCGACGACGGCGGCGACGATCGCGTGCTGCTGGCTGAGGTCGAGTGAGGCCCACTCTGCGCGCAACCCCTCGCCGTTACCGACGTAGCGGTCGAGCACGCTGGAGCGGGAGACCTTGCCGAGCTGCTTGCGGGCGTTCGTTAGGCGCTGCTCGATCGGTTTGCGGGCGGCGCGCAGTTCGTCCATCGAGATCTCGCGGTTGCCGTAGGCCGCGGCGAGCTCGACGAGCTGGGCCTGCGCCTGCTCCATCTCGGAGAGCCAGCGTTGCGCGTCGGGTGCTTCGCGCGTCCGGCGCTCGAGCGCTCGCTGTAGCGCAGCGGAGTCGAGTCGGATCAAGACGGCTTCGGTGACGAACTGCTCAACGTCACCGGCGTTGATGTAGGTCTTGCCGCAGCCCGAAAAGCCCGGCCCCTTCGCGCAGGCGTAGCGGCGCTGTCCACCGCTCCGCGGCCGTGCGACCAGGCGCTCGCCACAGTGGCTACAGACGAGCAGCCCACCGAGCAGGTAACGGCGCGCGGCCTTGTTCGTCCGACGCTCAGGATTCGCGAGCAGCGAGCGGATCTTCGCGCCGTCGTCCTCGCTGATGATCGCAGGCCAGACCGCCTTCGCGACAATCTCGCCGTGATGGACGCGCTGGCCGCTGATCCGCGGCGAGGCGAGCATACGGCGCAGACTCTGCGGCGACCAGGCGCCGCCGCTCGCCGCCGTGACGCCGCGCTCATCGAGGTCACGGGCGATCGACCGCACCGGCTCCCCCGCAAGCAACCGCTGCGCACACTCGCGCACGACTGCGGCCTCCGCGGCCCGGACGGTCACCTTGTCCGCCTCGAAGCCGTACGGTCGGCTGCCGCCACCCGAGACGCGGCCCTTGACAGCGATCTCCTCGTGCTTGCGGCGGATCCGCTCGCTCTTATGGTCGCTCTCGTAGCGGGCCAACCCACCGAGCATACGAGCTGTCAGCCGCCCGATATGCGACCCAAGATCAACATCGCCCGTCACACAACCCAACTCGACGCGCAGCTCGTCGCACAGATCGATGAACGCCTCTAACTCGCGCGGGTGCCGCGTGAGCCGGTCGAGGTGCCACACGAGCACCGCGCCGATCCGCCGCGAGCGCAAGTCATCGACCATCCGCTCGAACTCCGGCCGATGCTTCCCGCTCCAGGCGCTGATGTCATCGTCGACGTACACCTCCTCAACGACGTAACCGCACCGCTCAGCGAAGCGGCGGCAATCCTCGATCTGCCGCGTGACCCCAAGCTGGTCACCATCGCGATCAGACGAGATCCGCGCATAGACCCCAGCACGAACAGGTGAAGCCCGAACAGCAAGCGCCATTCAGGGAACATACACGAACACTCGCATGCGCGAGCGTCCTCACGCCTGGGCGGCTACTTCCCAGGCGATCGCCATCTCAGTTCCGCTACTTCCTGCTGCGATCGATCAGCTCGATCCGGTAGCCGTCGAGATGGTGGAGGGGCTCCCGCCACCCGGTCGATGCTCCTAGTTGATGATCTCACCCTGGCGAAGTGTCGCCAGGCGTTCGCGCCAATCCTGGAGCGCCTCCGGAGTGAGTCGGG